>JARXAN010000010.1 GCA_029865895.1 Actinomycetota bacterium | reverse complement strand
CGACAGAAGCGCAGGCCCAATTAGCGGCGAGCTAAAGCCAGTCAAGACTTGGAAAGGCTTGGCTTGATTCTTTATCTTTTGGCCCTAACCATTTCCCTATTGGGGATGGGGCTAATCGATTTCAAGCACAAGCTTGCGCTTTTTGCGCAGCCTTTGAGAACCGTAATCACCTTGAGTGTTGCAGTAGTGGTCTTTTTGATTTGGGATCTGGTTGGCATCGCCCTCGGAATCTTCTTCCGAGGATCTGGTCCCTACCTAACCGGCATCACCATCGCACCGGAACTTCCAATTGAAGAAGTGTTTTTCCTCACGCTACTGAGCTACACGATCTTGATCGCCTACCTAGGGTTTGCAAAATGGCGCAAGAGTTGAGCTATCTGGGCATTGCGCTCCCTCCAGTGTTGCTGGCGGGATTGATTGCATTGCTTTTTAGAAAACGCCTAAACCTGAGGGCATTGGGATGGGCAACCGCACTTGTGCTTTTGATGACCCTGGTCTTTGACAACCTGATCATTTTGGCCGGCATCGTTGGCTATGACGAGACTCTAATTTCCGGCATCAGATTGGGCATCGCACCCATCGAAGACTTCTCATACACACTGGTTGGTTTGGTGCTGATTCCGCTCACCTGGGAACTGTTAGGAAAGAAAAAGTGAGTGCGGTTGCAAAGCTCTTTGTTGCCTCTCGGCCGATCTCCTGGGTAAACACCGCCTTCCCATTTGGAGCCGCTTACTTCTTCAGCACCGGAGCGATTGACTGGGTCTTTTGGTTGGGGAGCTTTTTCTTTCTAATCCCTTACAACCTTTTGATGTATGGGGTGAACGATGTCTTTGACTACGAGAGCGACCTCCGTAATCCTCGCAAGGGTGGCATCGAAGGTGCACTGTTAGACCCCAAGTACCACCGACTTACGCTAGTCCTAGCCTTCGGGATTGCAACACCGTTTGCTCTCGCGCTTTCGACTGTGAACCTCAACGCAACCTTCTGGCTTTGGCTGACACTTCTTGCAGTGGTGGCATACAGCCTCAAAGGCTTGAGGTTCAAAGAGATTCCGTTTCTTGATTCGCTAACCAGCGCCTGGCACTTCGTGGGACCGATGCTGGTTGGTCTTGCAATGGCCAATGCGGAGATAGAAACCTTCCACCTGATTGGCATTGCAGCCTTCATGCTCTGGGGCATGGCGTCTCATGCATTCGGTGCGGTGCAAGATGTTAGAGCCGACCGTGAGGCAAAGATCTCCTCAATTGCTACCGCACTTGGGGCAAGGCTGACCACTCGAATTGCCTTTGGTGTTTACGTGGTGGCTGGGCTACTGGCACTATCCCTCCCAGATCGCTTTGCCTTTGCAGCACTAGCTGCCATCCCCTACCTGTTTGTGGTTGGTAGAGAGTTAGACATCACGGACGAAAACTGCGAGCGTGCCAATCGAGGTTGGAAAGTCTTCATCTGGCTGAATTTCTTTGCCGGCGCAGTTATCTGCTCACTGCTGATTGGCCCAACCGCCTAGTTTTCGACCCAGGAAATCAGATAGCGGCGAGAAAAGCTCGGCGCACATAGTTTGCAACTGAGCATCCTGGATGGCCTTCTTGACCTGAAGTGCTCGTGACCACCGGGGCACACTCCCCGATACTTAGCAACCTGCTTGGCCAGTGGCGTGCCATCGATTCTTTGGTGGAGGTAGCCAAGCTCGGTTGCCTTGGCTTTCCAAATCTTGCCGTGACCGGCGGCCTGACCGCAGAGCGCATGGGCAATCTCGTGCAGCAAAACCTGCTCAACAACATGCAGGTCACCTGCTTCGACCAGGTGCCTCGAGATTGTGATTCGCTTTTCTGAGTAGTTGCAAAGACCCGCTCTGCGAATGGCCCTGTCGAAGCCGAAAGAGTAGTTGACCAGCCCGTGGCGCTGAAACAGATCCTGGGCTAACTGACTTACTTGGTCAAACACGTGCCAAGAGTAGCCCTAAAGCGGTATGTTTTTGCCTTATGACAAAGCGTTCTAGGCCATGGGGTTACAACGACCCAATCTACGAGCCAACCAGGCGCGAGCTACACCCCGACACCGTGAGTGTTCGAGGGGCATTGACTCGCTCCGGTTTTGCCGAGACCTCGGAAGCAATGTTTGTAACCAGCGGCTTTAGCTATGACAGCGCCGAGCAGGCTGAGCAGGCTTTTATGGAGACCGAGGAGCACTACCTCTACTCCAGATTTTCTAACCCAACCGTAGCCATGTTCGAGGAGCGCTTGGCGCTTATCGAGGGTGCCGAGGCAGCCCTAGCCACTGGCACTGGCATGGCGGCGATGTTTGCCTCTTTGGCATCATTCGTGTCCGCTGGCGACCGCGTGGTGGCATCTCCGGCAATGTTCTCGTCCTGCTACGTGGTGCTAACCGAGATTCTGCCTAAGTGGGGTGTGCAGGTCGAAATTGTCTCCGCAAACACCGAAGAGGGTTGGAAGAAAGCACTTGCCACCCCGGTCAAGGCAGTCTTTATTGAGACTCCGAGTAACCCGCTCATGGAGATCGTGGACATCGCGCTGGTTGCCGAGCTTACCCACAGAGCCGGCGGCATCTTGATCGTGGATAACGTCATGGCCTCTCCGGTTTTGCAGAAGCCGCTTGAAATGGGTGCCGATGTCGTGATGTATTCCGCGACCAAGCACATGGATGGTCAGGGTCGCGTGCTAGGTGGTGCGGTGGTTGGCAGCAAGCAATACATTCACGAGGTGCTAAGACCCTTCACCCGTCACACCGGTCCATCGCTCTCGCCTTTCAACGCCTGGGTGCTAACTAAGTCACTAGAGACCATGTCGATGAGGGTCAACAGAATGGCTGACACTGCATTCGAGATTGCCACCGCCTTGGAAGGTCTGAAGGGCGTAGCAAGAGTGATCCACCCATTCTTGGACTCTCACCCAGATTCTGCTCTTGCCAAAAAGCAGATGCTCAAGGGTGGAACGACCCTGGCAATTCAGCTGGATGCGGATAAGGCGAACACCTTTGCGTTCATGAACGCGCTTGAGGTAATTGACATTTCAAACAACCTTGGCGACTCCAGGTCTTTGATTACTCACCCTTCATCTTCAACTCACCGAAGACTGGGCACTGAGACTCAGCTCAAAATGGGCATTACCGAATCGACCGTGAGGCTGTCAGTTGGTCTTGAGCACCCAGGTGATTTGATCACCGACCTGAAACTAGCCCTCAAGCACCTTTGACATTCGCGAGACAGCCTCGCTGATTCGGGCCTTTGACGAGGCGATGTTGAATCTGACGAAGTTCGAGTACTCATTTTCTGGAGCGTGATCCTCGCCTGGAACCACAGCCACCTTTGCCTGCTGCAAAAGCACCTGCTGGACCTTATCAACACGGTAGGCAGATAGGTCAACCCAGACCAGGTAAGTGCTCTCCATATTGAACAGCTTGGCCTTTGGAAGCTTTTGAGACATCTCGTGCTGGAAGAAAGAAAGGTTGTCCTGAATCTGCTCGACCACCTCGTCTAACCAGTCAACCGAGTGACCAAAGGCACTCTCCATTGCAAATGCTCCGACTAAGGAGGTGCGCCAATGCATCGCATCGGGCATGCCCTTGAGCCTGGCCTGAACTTCTGATCCCTGGGTTAGCAAAAATGCCGCCTTTAGGCCGGCAACATTCCAAGCCTTTGAGCTGGAGGTGATGGTCACACCGGTTCGGTGAGCAGCAGGGCCAAGAGCGAGGTATGGGGTAAATGGCACCCAGCTCAATGGAGCATGGATCTCATCGCTTATTACGGTGACGCCATACTTGTCCGCCAGTTCGGCAACGGCGGTGAGTTCTTTTGCGGTGTGGACTCGACCCACCGGGTTCTGAGGAGAGCAAAGCATGTAGACCTTGACGCCATCTTTAAAGGCAGCTTCGATTGCGCTTAGGTCCAACACCCAGTCATCGCCCCGAAGGACAAGTGGGGCATCCACTACCTCGGCGTGGACCTCTTCGATCCAGTGGTAAAAACTTGAGTAAACCGGGCTGTTGACCAACACCTTGTCGCCAGGCTTGGTTAGCACACGCAAAATCTCAACTGCAGCAACACCAACATCCGTTGCCAGTTTTAGCTGCTCTGCGGCAATTTGCCAGCCCCAGCGATCAAGGGCAAATGCCTCGAATGACTTTGCTACTTCTGGAATTGGACCGGTGTAACCCAAGTCGGAGCGGTTGGTCAGGTCCTTGATTCGATCACGAATCGCGGGAGCGACCTCAAAGTCCATCTCCGCAACATGCATCGGCAAAACGTCTTCCGGATACCTGCGCCACTTTGAGCTGGAGCGGTTGGCAAAATTGCCAAAACTGTCTGCGTTCACGCTTTGATTATGCCTGATTTATCGAAATTGGGTTGCTTGGTTACAGCGAACCAAAAAGCAACGTCAGCGCAATAGAGAACATGACCAACGCAATGGCCGCATCTAGCACCTGCCAGAACCTTACGGAAGACATGTATTTGGACAAAAGCTTCGCGCCATAGCCGAGCGAGAAGAACCAAACAAAACTTGCAACAACGGCACCGGCGGCAAACCACCACTGGTTTGGCACGAATTGGTTACCGATTGAACCAAGCAGAATCACGGTGTCCAGATAAACGTGTGGGTTTAGCCAGGTGAGGGCTGCCATGGTGGCCAGGGTCTTTACCAGCGGGAACGATTCGCCCTGTGCCTCTAGAGTCTTCGGGTTCATCGCCCTTCGTATCGCGGCGATACCAAACCAGGTTAGGTAGGCGGCACCGGCATATCGAAAGACCTCGAGTAGTAGCGGCAACTGCTGAATCACAGCACCAAGGCCGGCAACACCGGCAATGATCAAGAGTGCGTCGGAAACCGCGCAGAAGAGCACTACGGCAAACACATGGTGTCGCATCAAACCAAGGCGCAGGACGTAGGCATTCTGAGCCCCGATGGCGATGATTAGAGATAGGCCGGTAAAGAACCCGGCGACAGATGCGATCACTTGGGAATTGTATCGGTGCCAAAAAAGTTATTTCACCTATGACCTCAACTTTAGAAATTGGCAACAAGGCACCGCAGTTCACCCTAAAGAACCAAGATGGCAATGATGTTTCACTTGCTTCGGTCTTGGGCCAGAAGGTAGTGGTGTATTTCTACCCAGCCGCATCTACCCCGGGTTGCACCACCCAGGCGTGTGAACTAAGGGACAACATCAACTCCCTGAAGTCCGCGGGCTACACCGTTTTGGGAATCTCCCCAGACGAGCCAGGGAAGCTAAAGAAGTTCAAGGACAAAGAAGCATTGAACTTCGAGCTATTGAGTGACCCAGACAACACCGTGCAGCTTGCCTATGGCGCATACGGTGAAAAGAGCATGTATGGCAAGACCTACATGGGCACCATTCGCTCCACCTTCGTGGTGGATGAGAAGGGTGTGCTCTCGCATGCCTTCTACAACGTCAAGGCCAAGGGTCACATCGAGATGCTGAGAAAGCAGATCGGCTTCTAACGAAGCGGCAGTAACACTCCGATTGCCATAAAGACCGAGCCAAAGACTCGATTGAAGTTTTTGCCGACCTTTTTGAGCCACGACTGAATTCGATCCGCCAAAGCCGCAACCATTAGCTCATACCAAAACTCCACGAACACAAAGGTTGCGGCCATGATCACAAACTGCAAAAACAGCGAGGAGTTTGGGTCAATGAACTGCGGCAAAAATGCCACGAAAAACAGAATTCCCTTTGGGTTGGTAACCGCAGACAAAAAGCCCTGGCTAAAAAGCTGAGAAGACTTGGATTCCGGCCTGCCAGTCGGGCTGGCCACTCCCAACGGCTCAGAGCGCCAGACCTGAATGCCGAGCCAAACTAGGTATGCACCACCCAACCACTTCAAAACTGTCAGCAGATCCGCTGAGGCTTGCAGCAGGGCACCAATGCCAAACATGCTCATGCCAATCACAGCGGCAAATCCCAAGAGGCCGCCAAAGATTGTGGCGAGGGTCTTCTTGGTGCCGTATAAAGCACCGTGGGTAAGCGCTAATAGACCATTAGGCCCCGGGGTTAGTGATAACCCAACCGCAGCGGCTGCGTAGAGAACCCAGGTCCCAAATTCCACTAGTAGCCAAGTTCCTTGTCGACCACACCGGTTAGTTCTTTGACACTGAGCCAAGCGCTCACATTCACCCGCAAACGTTCGGAAAACAGCCTGGTGACCTGAGGCAAGGTGTCGGCGGTGTGAGGGGTAATGATCAACCTTGGCTCGCTCCACATTGGATGTCCCTCAGGAAGTGGTTCTGGGTAGGTGACATCTGTGGCAGCACCGGCAATTTGGCCATTAGAAAGTGCGGCAAGTAGAGCATCTTGATCTACTACCTCTCCCCTGGCGATGTTCACAAGGTAAGAATCCGCTCGCATCAAAGCAAAGCGATCGGAGTTGAACAAGAACCTGGTCTCGTCGGTTAGTGCGCAGGCTAGAACCACAAACTGGGCTTTTGGTAGTTCTGCATCTAGCTCTTCAAATCCCACGATTCGACCGGAGAAACCCGGCAGGAATGACGCCTCTGGTCGCTTGCGAACCACCGTGATCTTTGACCTAAATGGCAGCAGCATCTCAACCAACTGCTCCGCGATTCCACCACCGCCAACAATCAAAACCTCGGCATCAAAGAGCGAGTCGGCATGCTTCTTCCCCCAACTGGTGGCACGAATGCGCTCTGGCAGAATGCGCCCCAGCGCCATGCACAGCATCAGTGCGTGCTCTGCAACGGGCTCTGAATAGGAGCGCTTGGCCGAGGTGAAAACCGGCTTGCCCTGCATGATTTGGTTGAAGGCATCTACGCCAGCGAAAGGTAGCTGTACCCATTCCAGCTGAGGGTTCGCCTCCAAGGTGTCGGCCAAGCCCTGAGGGTTTGCATAGTCAGTCCAAACCAGCGCTCTAACCTCGGCTCCCATTGGCACAACCTTTGCCCCCGCGCTCTCAATCGCCTCAAGGTAGGCGGGGAACTGCTTTGGCTCTAGGGCGACGAAGTTATTCATTAGAGGGCTTCTAGCTCCCGCTGGATTCGATCAGAGATGTCTCCTGCAGGCGTTGGGTCTTCAGACCCTGGGTAGCCACCGTCATAGGTGCCGTGCAGCTTGCGATCGACAGAAATCTTAAAGCCCAACTGGTGAGCACCCTTTGCGGAAGCGCCTAGGCACATGTCCGACTGCACGCCGACAAGTTCTATCTCGTCAATGCCTTTGGCGCGAAGTTGATCTGCCAAGTCTGGGTTTGATTCAAAGACATTCTGGTGAGTCTTACGAACTACCAATTCATTTTCCTTAGGAGCGAGCACCAATTCCCACCAAGGCTCTCCCGGAGCATCCATCTCGTCCTCTGGGCCATCGTTTTGCACGTGAACCACTTGCTCACCCTCGAGGCGCGCCTTCAGAAGGCGATCTCCGATGCGCTGCAATAGCTCGGCAGCACCTGGAACTGGCCAGGGGCCAAAGAACATGCTTGCCTGCACATCAACAATCACTAGAGCTTTAGACATAACTTGCCTTTCAATCCCCACCAGCCTATTGCGAATTGGTGGGAGAATGACGAGGTGCCGATTGAGCTGCTGGTTGCCGTGGCAACCTTTGGATTTGTGACTGCAATCACTCCAGGACCAAACAACACCTACCTTTTGGCGTCTGGCGCAAACCATGGAGCTCGTAAGTCTTTGGTTTTTGTCAACGGCATCATGCTGGGTCTCGGCAGCATGCTGACAGCCATTGGGCTGGGGCTTGGAGCAGTCTTTTTAGCAGTTCCGCTGATCTATGAGATTCTCAAGTACATCGGCTTTGGCTACATCGTTTACCTGGCCTACAAGGTCATCAAATCCGGCTATAAAACTGGACCGGACGAGGTCGAGGCTCCAAGATTCTTCAAGTCCTTCCTGCTGCAGTTTGTAAACCCCAAGGCCTGGATCGTCTGCACCTCGTTTATGGCAACCTACGCTCCGGTTGAGATGGGTGTCACCGCGGTAGCCATCTGCATTGCCATCTTTTTGATTACTACTTACCCGGGAGCGATGGCCTGGGCAATCATGGGCCAGGGCATCTCCAAGGTGCTGACCAACCCAACCAGATTGAGAATTTTCAACTGGACGGCAGGCATCCTGCTGGTGGCGTCAATGGTGCCGGCTCTATTCATCTAATGGCAAAGTTTGAGATTTCTAGAACAGTCACCGAGGGCTCAACCCAAGAAAAAAGACCCCCGCTGTTGCGAGGGTCTCTGGCTTATCTATTGGTGCACCCCCTGGGACTTGAACCCAGAACCCACTGATTAAGAGTCAGTTGCTCTGCCGATTGAGCTAGAGGTGCGACAGCGGAAAAGCTTAGCACTTTTAGTGCTTAGGCCAAAAGTGAATCTTAGAAAAGC
>JARXAN010000047.1 GCA_029865895.1 Actinomycetota bacterium | reverse complement strand
AAGTTAGTGAACTGAAGGTCAACCTCAAGGTCTGAGCCACGAAGTAGCGACATGGTGTCCTGCAGGTCATCTCTTGACTTCGAGCTAACACGAAGCTCATCGCCCTGGATCTGAGCCTTCACGCTCTTAGGTCCCTGATCGCGAATGATCTTGGAAATCTTTTTGGCGTTCTCTTGGTCAATACCGTTTTTCAAACTGCACTCGATGCGGAACTCTTTACCAGATGGGTATGGCTCTCCGGAATCTAAAGACTTTAGTGAGATGCCACGCTTGATCAGCTTGGTCTCAAATACATCCAATACCGCAAGAGCACGGTCTTGAGAGTTGGCCTTAATCATTACCTTTTCACCGCTCCACTCAATGGATGCGTCGGTGCCCTTGAAGTCATAGCGCTGCTCGACTTCCTTGGCAGCTTGGTTCAGGGCGTTGTCCGCCTCTTGGTGGTCAACTTTAGAAACTACGTCAAATGAGGAATCAGCCATGAGGCAAATTCTAGCTAGTGGCTTGTCTCGCCGTTGAAGAACGCACCACCAAATCAATAGGCCAGGTGGTGAGCTGCTCGACATTGTTCAAGAGTTTGTCATCGCCGGACTCGAGGATGTCCACCAGCATGTCGGCACCGCGGGCACCCTGGGCGTTGGTCTGCTGGTCGATGGTGGACAGTCCATAGAACTCACCCATCGGGTGGCCATCCATTGCGATGACGCTGATGTCGTGCGGCACCCGCAGTCCTAGGTCACGAGCTGCTTGAATCGCACCAAAGCCCATCTCGTCCGATGCGCAGTAGATTGCGGTCGGTGCATTTCTTGGATCACCTAACATCTGCTTGGCAGCAACATAGCCGCCACCAACTGTGAAGTCAGCCTCGGCAACCCACCTCGGGTCAAAGTCAAGGTTCGCATCAAGCAATGCCTCTTGGTAGCCGGTGCGACGAAGGTATGGCTGGTGGAAGTCCATCTCGGTGGCAGGAGTTCCAGAGATCATTCCTACCTTGCGGTGACCCAGTGAGATCAAATGCTGGGTGGCAAGACGTCCGGCCCCCTCATCGTCAATCGAGATCGAGCGAGCTCCAGGAATGGGCCCACCTATACCTACGATTGGCTTTTGAAGTTCGCTCAACCTCTTAAGCTCAGATTCGGAGAGCTTCACCGCAACGGTTAACACGCCATCCACACGCTTGCGAAGCACTAGGTCCTCAAAGACTCGCTTACGAGAGGCAGGCCCTCCCGAAAGACTGTAAAGCGTTACATCGTAGCCACGGTTTACAAGTGCGTTGACAGCTCCATCGAGCACAGCAGAGAAGAACCAGCGGTCGATATAAGGCATCACCACACCGATGTTCTTGGAGCGACCGGTTGCAAGGGTGTAGGCAGAGGAGGATGCCACATAGCCCAGTTCCTGAGCGGCCTTTAGCACCTTTTCACGAGCGCGGGCAGAGACGTGGCTCTTGCCATTTAGCGCTCTAGAGACAGTTGCAGTTGAGACACCTGCGCGCTCCGCAACCTCGATAATTCCGACCATAAGTAGAAACTGTAAAGCTTTACAATCTTTGCCGCTAGTTAGAGCAAGGAAAATGGGCTATTCTTTTGCTTCGCGTCCTAAAAAACGCAGCCGGCTAGTTACCCAAGCGGCCAAAGGGATCTGACTGTAAATCAGCCGTCTCAGACTTCGGGGGTTCGAATCCCTCACTAGCCACGAAAACCCACTCCTCCACGAGTGGGTTTTTACTTTGGCCAAGAATAAGCTTTTCTTCGAAGGCCTTGTTGCACCAAAGTTGCAAGTAAAAGGAAAACCATGTCACAAACCCAAGACACCACCGCGCCCGTTGTCGACTCTCTTGAGGGTTGGAAGAAGCGGGTAACTGTCTTTTTGGTGGGACAGACCGTCACCACATTTGGCTCGATGTTGGTGCAGTATGCAATTCTTTGGCACCTGACTTTGACAACTAAGTCGGGTGTGGTTCTTGCCCTGGCGGCTGTGTTTGGCTTCTTGCCGCAGGCGATTGTTTCGATCTTTGCGGGAGTCTGGGCAGACCGGGTAAATCGCAAGTTGATGATCATTTTCTCTGACGCAGCCATTGCGCTTGCGACTTTGGGTCTGGCTCTTTTGATGCTTTCAGGTGTCGATGATCTTTGGTTGATCTTTGCTGTGATGGCGGTGAGGTCGATTGGAGCAGGCGTGCAGATGCCTGCTATCTCTGCTTTGTTGCCGCAGCTTGTGCCGGGTGAACAGCTGATGCGCGTAAACGGCATAAACAGCAGCGTGCAGTCATCACTTACGATTCTTGCTCCCGTTGCTGCCGCAGGTGTTTACGCGACAATGTCGCTGACCGGCATCTTGTTTATTGACGTTGTAACTGCCGTCATCGGCGTTGTGCTGCTAGCAACCGTGAAGGTGCCAACCCTGGCTCGCGCTGCCAGTCTGGATAAGCCTTCTTACTTTGCAGACTTGAAAGACGGCATCCAGTACACCTTCACCCACGACCTAGTTCGCTGGGTATTGGTCATCTTCGCGATTGTTTTCCTATTGATTGTTGCCCCATCAAACCTCTCGCCTTTGATGTTGGTTAGGACCTTCGGTGATGAGGTCTGGATGCTAACCGTGCTGGAGCTATCCTTCGGAGTCGGCATGGTTCTTGGTGGTGCTTTGATTGCGATTTTCGCATCCAAGCTGGATCGACTTGCCACCATCATCGGAACCTCAATCGCGTTTGGTGTGATGGCCATTGCGATGGGCTTTACCACCAACCTGATCGTGTTCTATGCACTGTTCTTCCTAATCGGTTTGACTGTTCCTGCCTTCTCGACCTCCTCATTCACACTGCTGCAGGAAACCGTTGAACCTGAGCGTCAGGGTCGAGTCTTTGGTTTTGTGGGCATCGTCATGTCGCTCGCCATGCCAATTGGCATGGCAATCCTGGGGCCACTGGCTGACGTGGTGTCGGTTGAGCTGCTATTGATTGTGACCGGTGCCGCAACTGTGGTTATCGCTACTCTCGCGGTCGTGCTCCCGGCAGGAAAGCGAGCAATTGCTGCCGCACACGCTTCAACCGGGCCAAGCGAGAATCCTGCAGAGTAAACAAGACCTCAATAAACTTCAGGCATGGCTGAAGAAAAAGTAAAGGGACCAGCTTCCTACTTCCCCTCTATTGAGAAGACCTATGGCAAACCGGTGCAGCACTGGTTTGACGAGCTCGAGGCCGTTTTGAACTTGGCTCACATGGAGCAGGTGGTGCACCTGAAGACCAACTTTGCAATAGGCCACGGTCACGCCAACGCCTTGGTTGCCTACTTCAGAAAATCCAAGGGCCTGTAACGATCAAGCCCATGCTGGGAACTTTTTTCCAACCCAGTAGGTTTTATCTTGAGTATCGTCTGGAGAATTCATGAACGCCCTAATCAATTTCATTACTGGCAAGAAGACCGCTTGGGTCACTCTGCTAATCGGTCTTATCTTTGCTGGCTTGGCCTTTGGTCCGCTGCGCGCTGCCACCACTGAAACCGCCCCTACCAATGGGCTCTCCGAGACTTCCGAGACTGCTCTGGTGAGCAAGGCTCTTGAGGGACTTCCGGGCTCGGATGCCACCGCAGGTGTTCTGGTCTACAAGTCAGATTCCAAGTTCACCGAAGATGAGATTTTGTGGCTGCAGGGAAGCTTCGATCCAATTACTCAGATGCCAGCCGGTGGTGTGAACGAGAAGTTCCTAGAGATCACCAACGCAGAATTGATGGGGGAGCCATTTGTCCCTCCAGCCCAGATTTCAGAAGACGGCAAGGTTGCAGTGGTGACCATCCCTCTCGAAAAGTCCGACGAGGTTGAAATTGTCACCGAGCGTGTGAGCGAGATTAGAGAGCTGGCTGCCGAAGGTATGCCAGCTGGTCTCGAGGTTTACCTAACTGGACCCGAGGGCTTCCAGGCTGATTTGAATAACGTTTTTGCGGGAGCGGACTTCACGCTGTTGCTATCAACCGTGATTGTGGTTGCGGTTCTACTTTTGATTACCTACCGCTCGCCGGTTCTTTGGATTGTGCCGCTGTTGGTGGTTGGCACCGCAGACGGAATGGCAGGACAGCTCGGTCGCCAGGTTGCCACTCTGTTTGGCATGGTTCCGGATGGTTCGGTAACGGGAATTTTGGCGGTATTGGTCTTTGGTGCCGGCACCAACTATGCGCTGTTGCTGATTGCGCGCTATCGCGAGGAGTTATTGCTCCATGAAGATCGTCACATCGCCATGGCGGCCGCGGTTCGCGGTGCTGGCCCGGCGATTATCGCCTCCGGTTCGACCGTCGCGCTCGCCCTATTGACGCTGACCCTGGCTGAGCTAGGTGGTAACCGGACCCTTGGTTTGGTTTGTGCAACTGGAATTGTGATTGCGATGATTTCGGCTTTGGGTGTATTGCCCGCCGCACTTGTTGTATTTGGCAGAGGCCTGTTCTGGCCATTCATTCCAAGGTTTGGTGGCACTAACAAGAGCCTCACCGGTGTCTGGGCAAAGCTTGGTCGCGGAGTTAGCAAGCGACCAGCAATTGTTTCCATCCTTGGTGTCCTAGTTCTTGCTGGCCTTGCAGTTGGCTCGTCTGGAATCCAGGTTGGACTCTCAACCACCGAGCAGTTCCGCGAGAAGCCAGAGGCGGTCTTCGGTCAGGAGATTTTGGCTGATGCCTTCCCAGCGGGTGCTACCACCCCAACCACGGTGATCGTGAACAAGGGCACCGAAGCAGAGGCTGCAAAGGTCGCTGAAACGGTCCCGGGCGTTGCCGAAGTAACCGTTGGCGAAACCGACGGAGAGATTGTCGCTCTGAGCGTGGTGCTAGACGCCACCGCAGGTTCTGAGGAGGCCTACCAGTCGATTCGTGACCTGCGCACCGAGCTTGCAACTCTAGACTCGGCAGATGCACTGGTGGGTGGCCTAGATGCCGAAACCCTGGATGTGAAGACCGCTTACGAAAACGACCAGCTACTGGTGATTCCACTTATTCTGCTGTTGGTCTTGATCGTGCTGATCTTGCTCTTGCGTTCACTGCTTGCGCCGGTTCTGCTGTTGGGAACAGTTGTGGTTTCATTCTTTGCCGCCATGGGTGCCGCTTGGATAATCTTCGTTGAGCTACTCGGGCTTCCAGCACTTGACCTAAGCGTCTTCCTGTACGCCTTCCTCTTCTTGGTGGCACTGGGTGTTGACTTCAACATCTTCTTGGTCTCCAGAGCCCAGGAGGAGGCGGTCAAGTACGGTACCCGCGAGGGCATGGTACGTGCCCTCAGTGCGACCGGTGGGGTAATTACATCTGCAGGTATCTTGCTAGCAGCGGTATTCGCAGTGCTTGGAGTATTGCCGCTGATTGCGCTATTCCAAATCGGAATCATCGTCTGCCTCGGTGTGCTACTTGACACCTTGCTGGTGAGAACCGTGATTGTGCCGGCGCTCGCGTTTATGACCGGAGACAAGTTCTGGTGGCCAAGAAAGAAGCTAACCGCTCCTAAGTTTGGCTAAACCAAAACCCAAGCGGTGTCGTTTGGCAGCAGGTTGCCTGCTGCCAAAGGCATTGAGCTGAGCAGCACTTCACCTTCGATTGCTACTGGTTCGCTTGAGAAGTTGTGAATCACTCGCAAGTTTCCGTTTTGGTAAGTCAGAACTGCTGTCTTCGATACCCAATCAAAGGATCCCTCGCCGAGCTTTAGTTCGCTGCGAAGTTTTAGCGCTTGCTGATACATGGTCAGGGTTGAGTCTGGCTTGCCCAACTGCTGATCTCTGGAGAGAGCGGCGTAGCTTTGCGGTTGAGGTAGCCAGGCTTTACCGGTTTGGTTGAAGCCGTTGGAGGCATTTCCTTTTTCCCAAGGCAGTGGCACGCGGCAACCATCTCGGCCAACTCTTTGGCCATTGGTTCGGAAAAAAGTTGGGTCT
>JARXAN010000043.1 GCA_029865895.1 Actinomycetota bacterium | reverse complement strand
ACATCCAGCGATGTTAGAGAGCGGGTGGCCCATGGGGTTCCTCTCGACCCGTCGCGCTCAAAAAGAAGAGTCCAGAGACTTCGACGCTTTTCAGAGTATTGCCGCCCAGGTAGTGGACGTGATGGCCACCGCGGGTGTGGTGCTAGATCTCAACAACAACGTGCTTAGAGCCTCACCTGGTGCAATCCAGCTGGGCTTGGTGCAAAACCGCAAGCTGATTCACGCATCACTGCTCAAACTGGTTGAAAAAGCCAAGAAGACCTCCGGAGCGGTTCAGAAGGAACTCTTTTTGGAAACGGGCCTTCGTCGCGACAAAGTTTGGGTTGATGCCAGAGCCGCGCAATTCGGTGGCGAATACGTAATGCTCTTGGTTGATGATCGAACCGAATCAAAGCAATTAGAAGACACCAGACGCGATTTCGTAGCAAACGTTTCCCACGAGCTAAAGACCCCAATCGGTGCAATTGGTCTTTTGGCTGAGGCGATCCAGGGTGCTACCGATGATTCCGAAATGGTGAAGAAGTTTGCCGAGTCGATGCAAAAGGAAAGTCAGCGACTTGGGAACCTGGTTCAGGAACTCATTCAACTGTCCAAGGTGCAGGGTGCCAGGGTTGGTGAAAACTCGACCGAGGTTGATCTAGCCGCCGTCATTTCTGATTCGGTGGATAGAAATCTGCTACTTGCCGAGCAGCGCAACATTCGGGTGGTATCCAGCGCGGAGCCAGGCATTGTGGTTTTGGGTGACTACGAGATGCTGGTCACCGCGGTTAGAAATTTGATTGAGAACGCCATCGTTTACTCAAACCCAGCCAGCCAGGTCGGTATCGGTCTAAAGGTAGTGAATGAGGTGGCTGAGATTTCGGTAACCGATTCCGGTATTGGCATCTCTGAGAGCGACCAGAAGCGCATTTTTGAGCGCTTCTACCGAGTTGACCCGTCTCGCTCTCGCGAGACCGGTGGAACCGGTCTCGGTCTTTCCATTGTGAAGCACGTGGCCGCCAACCACGGTGGCGAGGTAAAACTCTTTTCTCAACCCGGTGTTGGTTCCACCTTCACCCTTCGACTCCCAATCGATACCCAGGAGATGTAATGACTCGAGTACTTGTAGTAGAAGACGAAAAGAACCTTCGCGAACCACTGGTATTCCTACTTCAGCGCGAGGGATACGACGTGGTGGAGGCGGAAGACGGCAACTCAGCCCTTGATGTTTTCCGCAGCCACGGAGCCGACATTGTGCTTCTGGATCTAATGCTCCCAGGGCTCTCCGGAAACGAAGTTTGCCGCGCAATTAGAGCCGAGAGCAGCGTTCCCGTAATCATGGTGACCGCAAAGGACACCGAGATTGACAAGGTGGTCGGGTTGGAAATTGGTGCCGACGACTACGTCACCAAGCCCTACTCCACCAGGGAGCTACTAGCTCGCATGAAGGCGGTGTTGCGCCGAGGAGCCGAACCTCAGGCAGCAGAGCACGGCCTATTGAAGGCCGGTCCGGTTGTGATGGACATCGAGCGTCACGTGGTGACCGTAAACGGCGACAAGATTCAGATTCCACTGAAGGAATTCGAGCTGCTTGAGCTTTTGATGGAGAACGTAAATCGCGTGCTGACCCGCGGTCAGATTATTGACCGAGTTTGGGGTTCAAACTACTTCGGTGACACCAAAACTTTGGATGTCCACGTAAAGCGAATTCGCTCAAAAATTGAAGAGGATCCTGCTCGTCCGCGTCACCTGGTGACGGTTCGTGGACTGGGCTATAAGTTCGAGATTTAGTCCAAAGATTCGGCGTACTCGCGGTATTCCTCGAGTGAGCCGTCCATCACTGGAACATTCAGAACGTAAGGGTCTCCGCCACCAGATACTGCCACTTCGTGAACCTGTCCAGGCATGCCGTTTAGCTTGAAGGTAACTGGCTCGGTGCCGTTGTAACCGAGGTCAAACTTGGTTCCAGCCTTGACCGCAAACTCAACGCGAATGTCCTGACCAGCAGAGTCCTTGGTCTGAACGCTCGCCATCAGGTCTTCCTGGGAAGAGTTCACGAAAGAGCCGATGAGAACCGCGTTGCCGCTCTTGCCCTGGATCAGCAGCACGTTGCGAGCCTTTAGGGACTGAGCGTCAACCTGAACACCGTCGCTTGGTGCATATGGCCTGAGCGACTCAATGTTGTTGGACAACGAGCAGCCGGCCAGAGACACAGTGGCCAGGGCCACAAAGGACAAAGAAACGATTTTCTTTACGTTCACGAAGCTCTCCAAAGGACGTATTGCCCCAAGTCTAGCCTAGGAATTAGACGGCTTCTGTGGTAAACTTGCGGTTTTGGAGCCGAAAGAAGCGTATGAAATTTGAAGTTGGCGAAACCGTTGTCTACCCACACCACGGAGCTGCCGAAATTATCGAAGTTTCTGAGAAGACCATTCGCGGTGAAACCAAGAAATATCTAACTCTTCGAGTAGTGGTGCAGGGTTCAAAGCTCGAGTCTGGCTCAGAGCCGGCTCCAGATCGCCCAAGCCAAGAACTGATCATCCAGGTCCCAGAAGACAGCGTTACCGAGGTTGGTGTTCGCGATGTCATCGATAAGAAGGGCGTACAGCAGGTCTTCGACGTGCTGCGTGCAGAATTCGTAGAGGAGCCAACCAACTGGTCTCGTCGCTACAAGGCAAACCTTGAGAAGCTAGCTTCTGGTGACGTGGTTAAGGTTTCCGAGGTGGTTCGCGACCTGTGGCGTCGCGATCAGGACCGCGGTCTATCCGCTGGTGAAAAGCGCATGCTTGCCAAGGCTCGTCAGATTTTGATCTCGGAACTTGCGTTGGCGCGCAAGGTTGACGAGGTAAAGGCTTCCGCCGAGCTCGATAAGGTATTGGCCAGCTAAATCATGAACGTTGCGGTGGTTTTAGTTGCCGCCGGCAACGGCGAGCGACTCGGTGCGGGGATTCCCAAAGCGCTGGTTGAAGTCGGCGGTAAGTCACTACTTGAGCACGCTCTAGCTGCAATTCAAATATTCAATCCAGCCCAGTTGGTCGTGGTTGCCCACGAGGATCACATCCCGGAATTCGAGATGCAGGTTCGAGCCAACTACGCAGGCGAATTCTCCATCGCTCCAGGCGGCACATCCAGGCAGGGCTCGGTGGCAAATGGCGTTGCACTGGTTACCCAAGAGTTAGTCCTGATTCACGACGCAGCTCGCTGCTTTGCAACCGCGGCACTTTTTACTTCTGTCGCTGAGGCACTCTCACATGCGGACGTGGTAATCCCGGTGGTTCCGGTATCGGATACCGTGAAGCGAGTTTCTGGTTCAACCATTGTTGCTAGCGAAGACCGCAACACCCTGCGCCTATCGCAAACCCCTCAGGGTTTCAAAACCTCCGCTTTGAGATCGGCGCTTGCAAACGCATCGGCAGATTTCACCGACGATGCCGCCCTAATGCAATCGCTTGGCTTTGCCATTGAGTCGGTGCCGGGTGAAGCCGGTGCCTTTAAGTTGACCACCGGTTCTGATTTAGACAGAGCGCGTCAGGACTTTGGCACCAGGGCTACCGGCATCGGAACCGATGCACACAAGTTTTCCGACTCGGGTGAATTGGTATTGGGTTGCCTGAACTGGCCTGAGCTTCCAAAGCTCGAGGGTCACTCGGATGGCGATTCGATTGCCCACGCCATCGTGGACGCTCTGCTTTCTGCGGCGGGCCTTGGGGATATCGGCTCAAATTTCGGTGTCGATCGCCCAGAATTTGCCGGCGCTAGTGGTGAGGTGTTTATCGCCGAGACCTTGAAGCTAATTGCAGCCAAGGGCTTCGCAGTTGAGAACGTTGCAGTTCAGGTAGTTGCGGATAAACCAAAGATTGGTCCGAGACGAGCTGAGCTGGAGACGCGCTTGAGTCAGGTGGTTGGAGCTCGGGTTTCGGTCGGCGCAACCACCACCGATGGGCTGGGCTTCCTCGCGGATTCTAAGGGTGTTGCAGCGGTTGCAACGGCGTTGTTGAAGGTGCTTGGTTAGGCTTTGGACATGAAGATTTTTGATACCAAGACCAGTGAGTTGCGGGACTTTACTCCCAACAACGCTGGCCAGGTCGGTATCTACGTCTGCGGACCGACTGTGCAGTCAACCGCCCACATCGGTCACCTGCGATCTGCTCTTTCCTATGACGTGATGGCTAGGTGGCTAACTCACCTTGGGCTGAATGTAACGCTGGTTAGAAATGTCACAGACATCGATGACAAGGTGCTCGAAAAGGCAGTAGAGCAAAAGCAAAACTGGTGGTCACTGGCCTACGCAAACGAGTTGTCATTTGCAGCCGATTTCAGACGGTTGGGTATTCAAGCTCCTTCCTATGAGCCTCGCGCTACCGGCCACATCCCGCAGATGCTGCAGTTGATTGCCACCTTGATCGAGCGTGGTCACGCCTACCGAGCTTTGGATGGCAGCAACAACGTTTACTTCGACACCGCTAGCTGGCCTGGCTATGGCGAGCTAACTCACCAGTCCCCGGAGGACATGGAGGGCCAAGAGGCTTCGGCAGACAAGAAACGCGCTCAGGACTTTGCACTTTGGAAGGCTGCAAAACCTTTCGAGCCTGAGACGGCAGCTTGGGATTCTGAGTATGGTCGCGGCAGGCCGGGTTGGCACATTGAGTGCTCTGCCATGGCAAGTCACTACTTGGGCACCCACTTTGATATCCACGGTGGTGGTTTGGATCTTCGCTTCCCGCACCACGAAAACGAACTTGCGCAGTCGGCTGCAGCTGGACATCTGTTTGCCAACTACTGGGTCCACAACGGCCTGGTGACCGTAGTGGGTCAGAAGATGAGTAAGTCGCTGGGGAACTCGGTTTACTCGAGTGACCTCTTTGGCTTGGCCAGTGCCCAGACCGTGCGCTACTACCTAGGTTCTGCCCACTATCGTTCGGCGCTGGACTACCAGCCAAGTGTCTTGGCGGAGGCAGATGCGGCCCTCGGTCGAATTTTGGGATTCTTGGAACGTGCCGCGAGAGAGCTTGCTCCCACCAGGTTCAGCGCCCCTGACGCAGCTATTTCGATCCCGCAGGAATTTGCGACCGAGATGAATGACGACTTCAATGTCCCAGCGGCACTCGCGGTAGTTCACGAGCTGGTGCGCTCCGGTAATTCAGACCTGGACGAGCAGCGCTTGCGTGAAGCCTCTCAGAAGCGTGACCAGGTCACCTTGATGCTTGAGGTATTGGGTCTTGCCCCATCTCAGTGGGAGTCTCAAGTTTCGCAAGAACACCAAGCACTTGATTCATTGGTGCAGGCACTGATCGTCGAGCGTGATCGAGCTCGCGATGCAAAGGACTACGCCACCGCCGATCGCATCAGAGAACAACTTTCCGCAGCCGGTATCGAGCTTTCGGATTCACAAAACCAAACACACTGGAGTCTTAACTAATGGCAAAAATCGGAAGGCCGGGAGCGGCCAAGGGTAAAAAGGGTGCCGTCAAGGGCACCGGCGGTCACGGCCGTCAAGCCCTAGAGGGTCGCGGTCCTACCCCTAAGGCGGAAGACCGCCCATACCACAAGGCATACAAGGCCAAGAAGGCTGCTGCCGCCGGAGTAAAGCCAAAGACCGAGGCTAGATCTAGCCGCAAGGGTGAGTTTGTTGCCGGTCGCTCTGGCATGGGTGCTCGCGCGATTTCCGGAGAGGTACTTTCCGGTCGCAACTCCGTGGTTGAGGCACTGAAGGCCAAGATCCCGGCAACCGCACTATTTGTTGCTCAGCGCATCGAGATGGATGATCGCGTCAAGGAAGCGATGGCAATCGCCAACGGTCGCGGCATTCCACTGTCTGAGGTAACTCGCGCCGAGATTGATCGCATGACCGGTGGCGACAGCGTCCACCAGGGCATTGCGCTTCAGGTTCCGCCATACAACTACAAGCACCCAATGGAGCTTTTGGACCGGGCGCTATCGACCGGTCAGTTACCGCTACTGGTGGCACTGGATGGAGTTACCGACCCAAGAAACCTCGGAGCGATCATTCGCTCGATCGCGGCCTTTGGTGGTCACGGAGTGGTGCTGCCACAGCGTCGCAGTGTTGGTGTGACAGCGGCCGCTTGGAAGACCAGCGCCGGTGCTGCAGCTCGCATGCCGGTTGCCTTGGCATCGAACTTGAACCAGACCATCAAGGAATACAAGCAGCGCGGAGTATTCGTAATCGGCCTAGACGGCGATGGCGATGTGATGCTGCCGGAATTCACCTTGGCAGACAAGCCGCTTTTAGTTGTGGTTGGTTCTGAAGGTAAGGGACTCTCGCGATTGGTGCAGGAAAACTGCGACCAGGTGGTATCGATTCCAATTACCGCAGCAACTGAGTCTCTAAACGCAGGTATTGCGGCATCGGTTGCGCTCTACCAGATATCGAGCATGCGCTCTTAGACGCGATCTCTCCAGTCGCCCTCTTCATCGTCGTCTGCAACGACGATGAGTCCCGATGGGATGGCTTCGGCCAGGGTGATGTTCTCGGTGGTGGGGGAACCAATAAGCGCTTCTTCGTCGCGGCGCTTGGATAGCACCTCGGAGACATAGCTGCGCACCGCATCCAAAAGCGATACGTCGCCTCCGGCATTTTCAGACATATACCAGCGGTGTTCTAGCACCTCGTGGAAGACCTCGGCTGGTTCGAGCTTGCCGGTGTATTCGCTCGGGATTGCTCCAACCACCGGTTCATAAATCTCGCTCAGCCACTCGTGAGCTAAAACTTCCTCGTCGGCACCTGGGCGCTTGTGAGCAAGGCGATACTCGTCGATATCGTTTAGCAGCCTGCGAGCCTGGTTCTCTTCGACATCTAACCCGGTTAGCAGTAGCAGTCTTCTGGCGTGGTGACCGGCATCAACCACCTTGGGCTGGATTCGAACCTTGGTGCCGTCGTCCTCTTGGATCATGCTGAGCTCTTCGATATCAAAACCAAGCTCATTTAGACGCTGAACTCTTCTAGAGATTCTCCAGCGCTCAGATAGATCGAATACCTCGGTGGCGGTTAGCTCTTTCCAGAGCTCGTGGTACTTGTCCACGATGCGCTGGCTGATCTGGTTGGCGTCGATTTCAGAGGCTGCCTTACCAGAGGCAATCAGGTCCATCAGCTCGCCGGCGATGTTGACGCGAGCAATTTCAAGATCATTCTCGCGCTGGCCGTTGGATAGTCGGGAGTCATAAAGCTGCCCGGTTTCGGCATCCACAAGGTAGGCGGCAAACTTTCCAGCGTCACGCCTAAACAGGGTGTTGGAGAGCGAAACATCGCCCCAGAAAAAGCCCACCAGGTGAAGGCGCACCAACAGTAGTGCCAATGCATCTACCAGACGCTTGGCGGTTTGCTCCCTCAGGCCCTGCGACCACATCGCACGGTATGGAAGGGAAAACTTCAAGTGTCGGGTAATCAAAACCGCTGGTAGTTCTTCGCCATCGGAGTCGTTGCGATTGTTGATGATGGCGAATGGCTCAACGCAGGGAATATCTAGTTTTTCTAACCTGCGGAGCATTTCATACTCGCGCTTGGCAAGTTCGAACAGGGTCTCTTTGATGGCAATCACGTGATCGCCCAGGTGAGCGAACCTTACGGTGTGACGCGAGAGGCCCTTGGGGAGGGCCGCAATGTTCTCTTTGGGCCATTCCTCCAACGGCAAATGCCACGGCAGATCCAGAAGTGCTGGTTCTGCCGTGGCAGCCGTGATGTTTAGTTGATTAGGCATTGGGCCTTAGTTAAGGCGCTCGCCGCTCTCTGCGTCAAAGACGTGAACCGCTGAGGCATCTGCCTGCAGGTGGATACGGTCTCCAGCGCGTGGGTGGTCGATTGGGTCAACGCGCACAACTACGTTGTGCTCCTGACCGTCTAGGTGAACGCGACCGTATAGGTAGCCGTCCGAACCTAGCTCTTCAACTACGTCTACATCAACCTCGAGGCCGTGGTTCGACACAGACAGCTTCTCTGGGCGGATACCAACGGTTACGCGGTTACCCGATGCCTTGGCAAGGATGTCGCGGTCGATTGGAAGCACTGCGTCACCGAACTGAACGCCACCGTCGATGATTGGTAGCTGGATTAGGTTCATGGCTGGGGAGCCGATGAATCCCGCTACGAATACGTTGGATGGACGGTCGTAAAGGTTACGAGGAGTGTCAACCTGCTGCAGTAGTCCATCCTTTAGAACGGCTACGCGGTCACCCATGGTCATAGCCTCAACCTGGTCGTGGGTAACGTAAACAGTGGTTACACCCAAGCGACGCTGAAGCGAAGCAATCTGGGTACGGGTCTGCACACGTAGCTTGGCGTCAAGGTTCGATAGTGGCTCATCCATTAGGAATACTTGTGGCTGACGAACGATGGCGCGGCCCATGGCTACGCGCTGACGCTGTCCACCGGAAAGTGCCTTTGGCTTGCGGTTTAGGTATGGCTCTAGGTCCAAAAGCTTGGCTGCCTCAAGGACGCGTGCGGCACGCTCTTCCTTGTTGACGCCAGCAATCTTTAGGGCGAATCCCATGTTCTCTGCCACGGTCATGTGTGGGTAGAGGGCGTAGTTCTGGAAAACCATCGCGATGTCGCGATCCTTTGGTGGCACATCAGTTACCTCACGGTCACCGATGAAGATGCCACCTTCGTTTACCTCTTCTAGGCCGGCAAGCATGCGCAGCGAGGTTGATTTTCCACAGCCAGAAGGACCTACTAGAACTAGAAACTCGCCGTCTCTAACCTCTAGGTTCAACTTGTCTACTGCTGGCTTGGTTCCACCTGGGTATAGGCGGGTTGCGTTGCGAAATGACACTGATGCCATGATGTTCTCCTTCACCGGCGGTACGTGCCGGACGATCCTTCGTGAATGGACGCTGCTCCCAATGAAGCAGCCTCACAAGTATCGCACCTCGGTTACACTTATTAGGCTTCGTAACCAAGCTGATACCGAATAAAAGTAGGAAACCATGACTTCGAACCACAAGCCAACTCGCTCAGAGCAGCGTGACGCAGCCCGCCAAAAGGCGAAGGCACTTCGCGAGCAGAACCAGAAAAAGGCCAAGCGCTCCAAGTTTGTTGTCCAGATCTCGGTGGTCCTTGTGGCGCTGGGCATCGTTGGTGGCGTGGCAGCGGTAATTGCGATCGAATCCGCAAACAAGGTTGCCGCCCCAGTAGTTGAGGATGCTCCAAAGAACCTCAGCGAGTTTGGTGGACTAAAGATTGGTGTTGGCCTTCAGGCTTTCACCGCGGACAAGACCCCGACCCCAGAGGCATCCGAGACCAAGGCACCTGAGATTGTTGTCTATGTTGACTACCAGTGCCCAATTTGCCAAGCATTCGATCTTCCAAACTCCGCCCAGCTTCGTTCCTGGGTTGACACCGGTGCCGCCACCTTGGAGATTCGACCAATTTCCTTCCTAGACCGCGCATCGCTCAACGAGTACTCCTCTAGAGCAGCAAACGCTGCATTCTGCGTCGCAAACTTTGTGCCGGACAGCTTTTTCGACATGCACTCAAACCTCATGATCAACCAGCCTGCCGAAGGCCAGGAAGGTCTCGATGACAACGAGCTGTTCGAGGTTGCACAAACCTCTGGAGCCGGCACAACTGAGGTTAAGGGCTGCATCCAGAACAAGAGCTTTGCCGATTACATCGAGCAGCACACTCAGACCGTGCTAAACACCCCACAGCAGGGCGTTCAGGTAACTGGCACTCCAACCGTCCTAGTCAACGGCAACCAGTTCACCTGGGCAACCGGAGACGAGCTAGTATCGCCAGAGTTCTTTGCTCAGTTCGTGCAGACTGCGTCTGCGGAGTAAGTCAGCTTAGATCTAAGATTTCTACCCGCCTTGGCCCGTTAGAAAGCCAAATTGGCTTGGGCTGCATTGCTGTTTCCTCAACCTTAAGATTCTTTAGGCAAACTCACAGCTTCCAACCGGACACTTGCTTCAATTTGCTAGAAAAAAACTTCTACAATTGGGCACACATGCCGTCTCGACAGATGAGGACATCTTGAACGTAGAGCTATGGGTCTGGGGACTCACCATTGGTATTCTGACCACAATTTTGGTGGCGGATTTCATCTACCAGGCACGAAATCCTCATGACCCCTCATTCAAGGAGTCAGCGATCCAAAGCTCGATCTACATCACCTTGGGACTGCTGTTTACCTTTGTGATTGGCTGGGTCTGGGGCCCGCAGTTTGGCCAAGAGTACCTGGCCGGCTTCATCACTGAGAAGTCGCTTTCGGTAGACAACGTTTTTGTTTTCCTAGTCATCTTTACCCAATTCGCTGTGCCAAGGGCACTGCGTAGCCAGGCCCTACTCATCGGAATCGCGATTGCCCTGGTTCTAAGGTTCATCTTTATCTTGCTGGGTGCAACTTTCATCGAGAATTTCAGCTGGGCTTTCTATGCATTCGGAGCATTCCTTTTGCTCACCGCCGTGAAGATCATGAAGGACACCTTCAACGGCTTGAAAGAACCCGAGCATGAAGAGTTTGCCGGCGGCAAACTAATCCAATACTTGCAAAAGCACATGCGGACCACCGACGAGTACCACGGTGCGAAGATGACCATCATTCAAAATGGCAAGCGCTACGCGACGCCACTTTTGCTAGTTATGGTGGCGATTGGATTTACCGACCTGCTGTTCGCGCTTGACAGCATCCCTGCCATCTACGGACTAACCGAAGAGCCTTACATCGTCTTCGTGGCAAACGTATTTGCGCTACTCGGCCTGCGACAGCTCTACTTCCTATTGGGCGGTTTGATGGAGAGGTTGAAGTACCTCGGCATCGGACTCTCGGCAATTTTGGCCTGGATCGGTTTCAAGCTGGTTATCCACGCCCTTCACAAGAACGAGCTGCCTTTCATCAACGGCGGCGAACCAGTGAAGGCAATTCCTGAGATTCCAACCGAGCTGTCCCTGATGGTGATTTTGGTTACCTTGATCATCACCACAATCTGGTCGCTCGCCGCAACAGCAGTAGACGCCAAGAAGAACAAGGCTGAGGCTAAGGACTAGGCAACAATCGGTCTGACAAGACACCTTGGGACAAAACCCCCTAAACGCCGATAAACTTTGTGGGCAACAAGCCGACCTGGCGCAATTGGTAGCGCACCGCACTTGTAATGCGGGGGTTACGGGTTCGAGTCCCGTGGTCGGCTCTGGGGGATACCTGACCTAAGGAACCTAATGGAAATCAATTGGCTATCAGTGGTTATTGCAGCAGTTGCTGGCGGAATGATAGGAGCCATCTGGTTCGGCCCTAAGACCTTCTTCCCAATCTGGTGGAAGCTCATGGGCAAGACTCCCGAGGACAACCCGGGCACTGAGTCCATGGGAATGGTCTTTGGTTTGACTTTTGCTGGTGCCTTTGTTCAGGCATTGGTTATGGCTGTTGCCGTATCTCTTGCCGAGACTGCGACCGGCGGGCTTGATTGGTATGAGGG
>JARXAN010000025.1 GCA_029865895.1 Actinomycetota bacterium | reverse complement strand
TGCGCCTGAGCTTCGGCCAATACTGGATCGAACTCTTCAGCCATGCTTCACCACCTCTACCAATCTCAATACTTCAGCCACGCTGGATTCAAAATCCAAGTCAGTGGTATCAACTAAATAAACACCTTCGGCCGCAGTCATGAACTCGACAACCTTCGAATCGGAAGCGTCACGGGCCTTGAGGTTCTCAGCGCTCTCGCTGTTTTCCAAACCTCTCCTAGCGAGCCTAACGGCCTCGCTGGCAGTAAGCAATATTCGCACATCGGCATCTGGGGCAACAACGGTCGTGATATCCCTGCCCTCAACCACAATTCCCGGCATATCGCAGGCAGCAATGAGCGCTCTGGCATCCTCCAGCTGGAACTTTCTGACCTCAGGTAGTTTGGCGATTTGGCTAACCGCGCTGGCAACCCGCTCAGTTCTAATCTCGGCTGTCACTTCTTCGTCACCGAGCATCACCTCTGGGTATTCCGGATCAAGCGAAATGGCATAGTCGAAGGTTTCAAACAGCTGCTGAAGCTCTTGGTCGGGGTTATTTAGGCCATGCAGCGCAAGTGCTCTATAGCCAGCTCCGGTGTCAAGGTAACCAAAACCTAATCGTCGTGCCACTTCTTTAGAGACGCTGGACTTGCCAGAGCCTGCTGGCCCATCAATAGCAATTACAAACTCGGCCACTAGACCAACCGCCAGCCATTCGAAACCAGTTGCTCACTTAGCTTCGCTGCTACTTCTGGTAATACCTGAAGCTCAACCAAACCGATAGGGGCTCCCGGTGAGTGCTCAAGGTTCAAATCCTCAAGGTTTACGCCAATCTCACCGATGAAGGTCAAGAGGCTGGCGAGAGCTCCGGGAGCATCTTCGATAACCACGGTTACGACCTGATAGTTGTTGCTCTTGCCACCGTGCTTGCCGGGGATGCGAGCCACACCGGAGTTTCCGCCCTGCAGTAGCCCATGGATCTTTGCCAAGCTTCCAGACTCATCGATGTTTGCCACCGACTGCGCCAGCTGAGCTAGGTCCTCTTGCAGCAGTGCCAGTAGCGGCGTGATGGCGTCCGAGTTTTGCGAAATGATCTGCACCCAAAGCTCCGGATCACTGGCTGCAATCCGCGAGGTGTCTCTTAGCCCCTGGCCCGAAAGTCCCAGCTGCTCAATGGTTCCGAGGTTTAGTCGGTTTGCCAATAGCGATGCAACCAACTGTGGCAGGTGGGAAACCAAGGCAACGGCCTGATCGTGCTCAGTTGGGCTGAGCTCCACCGGGAGTGCTCCTAATCGCAGTGCCACGTCCCTGATTAGTTCAATCGCCTCTGGAGAAGATTGTGTTGAGGCGGTGATGATCCACGGTCTGGCAAAAAACAAATCTGCACGGGCCGCCGATGGCCCGCCCTTTTCGCGACCTGCCATCGGGTGCGAGCCGATGTAGCGATGCGCCTGCCCTGGGAGAGCTTGCTCTACGTCCTGGGCAACCTTGCTCTTCACCGAGGCAACGTCGGTGACTATGGCCTTCGGATGCTTTTTTAGCTGCTCGATAACCAGGTCAGCGGTTAGGTCCGGAGGAACACACACGATGACCAAATCTGGCTCCGGGCCAACCTCAACACCGGCTCCATACTCGACCGCCAGTCGCAGGTTGGCCTTGGATTGATCTTCCAGCGTGGCAATAACTGATTGTCTAGCCAACGCCAAGCCAAGACTGGTGCCTAATAGGCCAGCCCCAACAATTTTGATTTCTGGGTTTTTCACTGGGCTAGATCAGCCCTAAGTGCAGCCGCGCCACGCAAATAAACGTGCTTAATCTCGGAGCGGGAAAGTTTGGTCTCGATGTGCATCATCAATCGAATAACCCTTGGCATTGAGCCTGCGACAGCCATTTCTACCGAGCACATAAGTGGCACATCCCCAAGGCCAAGCTCCCTAGCCGCGAGCGCCGGAAACTCACTCACGAGGTCCGGTGTTGCCGTGAACCAAATAGAGATTAGGTCGGATAGGTCCAGGTTGTTCTCGTGCAGCACCTTGGTGACGAGTTCTGCAGTGCCCTTGAGTAGCTCAGAACGCTCGTCCTGACTAATTTGGATGGCTCCCCTAATTGCGCGAACGGCCATTAGCGCCTCTTTCTAGCTACTTCTTTCCCGGTGGCAGCTTCCATAAGCATGCTCACCTCAAGTTTACTCAACTCGCGGAACTGACCGGGCTTGAGATTGCCTAAGCGCATTGGACCAAAGCTCTTTCTGGTGAGCTCCAGCACAGGGAATCCAACCGCTTCCATCATGCGCCTGACCACTCGGTTCTTTCCAGAGTGCAAAACCAGCTCAACCAGTGAGGACTGCTCGTTTTGATCCAGCACTCGGGCGGCATCGGCTTGAGCCAGACCGTCCTCCAGCTTTACGCCCTCTTTGAGTTTGCGCATTTCCACCGCGGTGATCTTGCCGCGGACCTTGGCAACATAGAGCTTCTCGACTCCAAAGGAGGGGTGAGCCAATTCATTGGCCATCTCACCATCGTTGGTCATCAAGATCAGACCGGTGGTCTCCGCATCGAGTCTTCCAATGTTGAAGACGCGATCAAAGCCCACAAAGTAGTCGGCTAGGCAAGGCCTGCCGTTCTCGTCGGCCATGGTTGACACCACGCCCTTTGGCTTGTGGAAGGCCAGGTAGATGCGCTCCGGGTCTAGCTGCCACGGCTTACCATCCACCTGCACCTGGTCAACATCGGGATTGATGCGAGTGCCAAGCTCCTTGACGACTTTGCCATTGACCTTGATGCGACCCTTGACAATCATCTCCTCTACCGCGCGGCGCGATGCCACACCGGCTGCGGCCAATACCTTTTGTAGGCGTACGCCTTCGTTCTCAGTCAATGTCATCCTGTCCCGGCAAATACGGGCTGATAGCCGGTAGTTCCTCGATTGAATTAATTCCCAGCACCTCGAGTAGCAACTCGGTAGAGCCAAACATGGCTGCCCCAGTCTCGGCGTCGGTGTATAGCTCGGTAATTAGACCGCGCGAAAGCAGGGTCCTGACTACCGAGTCAACGTTTACCCCGCGGATAGAGGAAACCTGTCCGCGAGAAATTGGTTGGCGGTAGGCAATCACCGCGAGGGTCTCAAGCGCTGCCTGAGAGAGTTTGGCTGGGTTTTCGTTGGCTACCAAAAGCTTTACCGCCCAGTCGTGCTGCGGCCTAACGTATAGTCGCCAGCCGCCGCCGACCTCGCGAAGTTCAAAGCCGCGACCTAATCCATCGTTCGCGCTCTCGTAATCTTGAACCAGACCCTCAAGCTCTTGTTTTACCTGGGCGATCGGCACCTCAAGCGCTCCGGCCAGGGTAACTAGGTTCAGTGGGGTTTCGGCAACCGTGAGAATTGCCTCTAGAGCCGCCCTTAGGGCGTAATCAGTCGCCATAGTCAGCCCCTAACATCCCTAGTGAATCCATCGCAAAGGTCTTATCTTCCCAGACCACGGTGAAATCTGCGAATGGATCGCTCTGCTGAAATGATGCCGCGCCAACTCGATACAGCTCCAGGATGCCCAAGAACCTGGCAACCAGCTCTGCCCGATCGGCACAATCCGCGATCAATTCCCTAAAGGTAAGGCTGCCAGATTTACGCAAACGCTCCACCATGATGCGGGCTTGCTCGCGAATCGAGACCTTGGATGCGTGCAGGTGGGTTAGCCCAACACCTGGGATCTCGCGCGGTGCAAATGCCAGCTGAGCGATCTGGGCGAAGTCCGCAAGGGAGGTGTCCCACTGCAACTGGGGGCGAGCATTTCTAAAGCGCTCCTCTAGCCTCACCTCGCGCGGAATTCTGGTTGATTCAAGTTCTAGCGAAGTGCCAAACCAGCTAGCGATTTCCTTGAAGGCTCGATACTGCAGCAGTTTGGCGAACAGGATGTCTCTGGCCTCTAGAAGTGCAATGTCTTCGGCATCGACGACCTCGCCCTGTGGCAAAAGCGATGCGATTTTCAGATCGAGCAGAGTTGCAGCAACAACCAAGAATTCTGAGGCACTTTCGATGCCGGCCTGCTCATCGAGCTGCTTTACGTATTGAATGAAGTCATCGGTGACGCGAGCCAGCGAGACGGTGGTGATATCCAGTTCGTGCTTGCCGATAAGGCGAAGCAGCAGGTCGAATGGACCCTCGAAGTTCTCTAGTTGAAGCTGAAAATCTATTTCAGAGTCAAGCTGCACAGCCACGGCTTACCAGCTCTCTTGCTACCCGGCGGTAAGCCTCGGCGGCGTCTGAGCTAGGTGCAAATTCAGTGATTGGCTTGCGGGCAACGGTGGCATCAGGGAACTTGACAGTTCTGGCGATCGCGGTCTGGAACACCTTGCCGCTAAAGGCTTCCTGCAAACGCTCCAGCACCTCGCGAGAGTGCAGGGTTCTGGAATCGTGCATGGTTGGAATCAGGCCATCGAGCTGCAGGGTTGGGTTGGTCCTGGCCTTCACCTTTTCGATGGTCTGAACCAGCAGGGCAACACCGCGAAGGGCAAAGAACTCGGTCGCCATTGGAATCAAAACGCCGTGGGCTGCGGTGAGAGCATTCACAGTCAAAAGACCAAGCGAAGGCTGGCAGTCGATAAAGATGACGTCGTATTCGTCCTTGACCTTGTGCAAGATGCCGTCGAGAACACGCTCGCGACCCATCTCAGTCACCAGGTTCATCTCGGCAGCTGACAAGTCAATGTTTGCTGGGATTACGTCGAGGTTAGGGATTTCGGTCTTCTGGATTGCCTCGTGGGGGTCCATGGTGACATTCATCATTAGGTCATAGATGGTTGGGGCATCTTGGTAATCCGCATCTAGGTTCACCGACAATGCGCCCTGTGGGTCAAAGTCAACAACCAGGATCTTGCGACCGTAGGCAGCAAGTGCCGCGGCAAGGTTGATTGTGGTGGTGGTCTTACCAACGCCACCTTTTTGATTGCACATTGCAATGATGCGTGCCGGTCCGTGCTCTTTGAGCTTGGCCGGAACTGGGAATTCCTTCTTAGAAAGATTCACCGGTGCCTCCAACTTTCTCTGCCAATAGCCTACCTCCGTGCACGGGGGTGAGAAGACGCATAAACCTCTCGCAAGGTATCAATTGTGACAAGGGTGTAAATCTGGGTAGTTGCCACCGATGCGTGACCTAGTAGTTCTTGAACCACCCTCACGTCGGCCCCACCCTCAATCAGGTGGGTCGCGAATGAGTGTCGCAGCGAGTGTGGGGACACGCTAAGCCCACACGCCTCCCCCGCACTTTGAATAATCTCCCAGATGCTTTGCCTAGAAAGCCTTGTGCCACGCTGATTCAAAAACAGCGCTGGCCCCCCGGCTTTAGCTGCAAGCAGCGGCCTCGAGCGCACCAGATAGGCATCGTTGGCTCGCTGCGCAAAAGAACCCACCGGCACCAAGCGTTCTTTGGAGCCCTTACCCCGAATCCTTACCCAGCCGCCCTGCACCATCTCATCGAGATCCAGTTGCGCCACCTCGCTCACGCGACAGCCGGAGGAATACATCAGCTCCAAGATCGCACGATTACGAAGTCTCAATGGATCGGCAGTTTCGTCGTCAGGTTCTGGACCGGAGGCTGCAAGCAAAGACATGACTTGAGCTTGCGCCAAAGCCTTTGGCAAACGCTTTGGAAGTTTGGGGCTTTTCACCTGCTGGCTTGGATCGTCAGTTCGCAGATTTTCCAGCAGAAGGTACTTTTGGTAACCGCGAACCGCAGCAAGGATTCTCGCGGATGATGCGGCTTTTAGGCTCTGACCATTCAGCCACATTAGAAAATCGCCAAGCTGAGCCCTGGTTACCTCTAGTTCGGTCAGGCCATTCTGATCCAGAAAATCTCGATACTTTGAAAGATCTGCCCTGTATGCACTGAGCGTATTTTTGCTCAGGCCTCGCTCCACAGCGAGGTGCCGCAGGTAACCATCCAGCGGCGCTGTCACCTATGCCTCGTCAAATAGCTTTTGCTGCTGCTGACGCTCGAGAGCTGCCTGGATCAAGCCGTGGAACATCGGGTTTGGCTTGGTTGGGCGGGACTTGAATTCAGGGTGAGCCTGGGTCGAAACGTAGTAAGGGTGCACTGACTTTGGAAGCTCAACGTACTCAACCAAGTGGCCATCTGGGCTGGTACCCGAGAAGACCAAGCCGGCCGCCGCAATCTGCTCGCGGTAGTGGTTGTTTACCTCGTAGCGGTGGCGGTGGCGTTCGGTAGCGGTAAGTGCTCCGTAGACCTTGGCAACCTGAGAACCCTCTTGCAACTTGGCTTCGTAAAGCCCCAATCGCATGGTTCCACCCATGTCGCCAGCGGCCAAAACATCAACCTGCTCTGCCATGGTTGCAATAACCGGGTGTGGTGCTCCAGGTTCAAATTCGCTCGAGGTCGCTCCAGCAATACCTGCAACGTTTCTTGCGTACTCAATCACCATGCACTGCAGGCCTAAGCAAAGACCGAGCGTTGGGATCTGGTTCTCTCTGGCAAAACGCAATGCGCCGAGCTTGCCCTCAATGCCTCGAATACCAAAACCGCCGGGAATGCAGATTGCATCAAGGTCACTCAGTAGTTCGCGAGCGCCGGCCTCGGTTTCGCAGTCGTCCGACTTGATCCAGCAGACATTGACCTTGGTGGACTCAGCAAAACCGCCGGCACGGAGTGCTTCGGTAACAGACAGGTAGGCATCTGGCAGGTCGATGTACTTACCCACCAAGCCGACGGTTACCTCGTGCTTAGGTTCGTGCACCGCAGCCAGTACCGGTGACCAGGTGGTCCAATCAACCTCTTTGGCCTCTAGTCCTAGCTTGCGAATGATGTAGCTGTCTAGACCCTCCGCATTCAGCACCTTAGGAATGTCATAGATGGACGCGGCATCAGCTGCAGTCACAACCGCCTCGCGGTCGACGTCACACATGTTTGCAATCTTGTTTTTGATGCCATCTGGCAGCTCTCGGTCTGAGCGGCAGACAATCGCATCGGGAGCAATTCCCAATGAGCGCAACATGGCAACAGAGTGCTGGGTTGGCTTGGTCTTGAGCTCCCCCGAAGGCTTTAGGTAGGGAACCAAAGTTACGTGGACGAAGAACACATTGTCACGGCCGACATCTCGACGAACCTGACGTGCCGCCTCCATAAATGGCTGCGACTCGATATCGCCAACTGTGCCACCTATCTCGGTGATGATTACGTCGGGAATTGGCTCCTGGTTTGCCTGTAGGCGCATTCTGCGCTTGATCTCGTCGGTAATGTGCGGGATTACCTGCACGGTGTCACCCAGGTATTCACCGCGACGCTCTTTGGCAATCACGGTTGAGTAGGCCTGACCGGTGGTGACGTTGGCTGCAGCGTTTAGGTTGATGTCCAAAAAGCGCTCGTAGTGGCCAATGTCCAAGTCGGTCTCAGCGCCGTCATCGGTCACGAATACCTCGCCGTGCTGGAAAGGGTTCATGGTGCCGGGGTCAACGTTTAGATAGGGGTCTAGCTTCTGCATTACCACCCGCAATCCCCTTGCGGTCAGCAGGTTGCCGAGCGATGCCGCGGTCAAACCTTTACCTAGTGAAGACGCAACGCCACCGGTTACGAAGATGTGTGAGGGGATTCCAGAGCTTTGAGCCATGGAACTTCAATTTATCAGTTCAAATCACACAAAAAGCGTGTGACACGAAAGTTGCTAGTGAGAATTCAAAAGTTCTTGTGCGTGTTGCAGTGCAACTTCAGAATCTGGATTGCCCGAAAGCATTCTCGCTAGCTCACGTGTCCTGTCGGCCGGGTTCAGCAATTGAACCGAAGACTTGGTGATTTCTCCCGAAACTTCCTTTGCCACCTTGATCTGCTGGTGCGCAAAAGCCGCCACCTGAGGCAAGTGGGTAACAACAATCACCTGGGTGTTTTCACTAAGACGTCGAAGCCTTCGCCCGAGTTCAACCGCGGCTTGACCGCCGACCCCGGCGTCTACCTCATCGAAAATCATTGTGGGCATCGGGTGATCGCCGGCTAGAACCAACTCAATTGCAAGCATAATTCTCGAAAGTTCACCGCCTGAAGCTCCCTTGGCTAAAGGCCTTGGGTCGCTACCGGCATTCGAGAGTAGAAACTCGATGCGATCCCGGCCACTGGTTTCAAAATCCCCAAGCGGGGCAATATTCACGCTGAACCGATTCCCCTGCATTGCAAGGTCATGTAGCTCTGTGGAAACCCGGGTCGTTAGATTTTCGGCCGCTTGCTCTCGAACTTGACTCAGCCTGGCTGCGTCAACAGAAAGCTGACTGAGGGCTGAAGCCAGCTGCAATTCCAAACGCTCTACTTGCTCATCCGAACTATCCAGGTCTAAAAGTTCAGCCTGCCAGCCTGGAATCGCTGCGATAACCTCCGCGAGCCCCATGCCAACCCTGCGTTCAAGCTGTACCAGCGCTGCCTTGCGCATCTGCAGCTGCTCCAACTGTGCCGGATCTGCCTCAAGGTCAATCAAAAAGGAAGCTAGGTCTGCCGACACATCAGACGCTGCTGCAGTTGCCTCCCGCAGCCGTGTTCCCAGTTCCCGAAGCTCGCCATCGCTGGATTGCTCCAAGGCTCTTGAAGCCAACCCCAATAGTTCAAGCGCCGATGGCTCAGCTTCGGCGAGGGCATCATGAGCACTTGCCGCACTAATTCGAAGCGATTCAACATTCGCAAGTCGATTAATCCGCTCTTCGATATCCTCGAGCTCACCTTCGAGCGGTGCGAGCTTCTCGATTTCAAGCAGCGATTCTCTGAGCTCGTTGACACGCCTCTGATCAGAGGACGCGGCAGACTGCAGTCGCTCTAGGCGAGCCTGTAATTCTTTGAAAGTTTGGAAACTTGCGGTGTAGGCAGATTTCGCGGCTAGCACCGTGGCCCCGCCAAATTCATCAAGCGCTTCGCGCTGAGCGGCAAGTGAGCGAAGTCGCAGCTGGTCTGATTGGCCGTGGACGGTGACCAATTTCGCTGCAAGCTCCGCTAGTGCCCCGGCTGGGGTTTGGGCCCCGCCCAATGCGGCGCGAGAGCGACCATCGGCGGTTACGGTTCTGTTTACGATCAGAGTGTTGGAATCCACTTCCCCACCGAGGTCCTCAACGCTTTGAATCAGCTCTGGATCCGTGATGTGCCAACTGCCCTCAACAAACAGTTGCTGCTGGCCGGATCTGACGGAGCTGGAATCTGCCCTGCCACCTAAAAGTAGGCTCAGCGCGTTGAGCACCATGGTCTTTCCGGCACCGGTCTCACCCGTTAGGGCTGTAAATCCTGGCCTTAGCTCAAGCTGAGCAGATTCAATAACACCAAGATTTCGGATTCCGATTGCTTCAATCACTTCTCGCTGTCTGGACCTCTCCAGCCGGTAACCGGCAGCGAGAACTTCTTCACAATTCGATCTGCAAAAGGTTCATCTTCCAAAACCACCATCGGAACCGGTTCGCCACTCTGTCGAACTTCAACGCGAGAACCTGGAGGAAGATCGAAAGTCCGGCGGCCATCACACCACAGCACACCCGCACCGGAACTGCGACGCAGTACCTCAATCGCGAGCTGGGTCTGTGGCCCAACCACTAGTGGCCTGGCGAAAAGAGCATGTGCACTTAGCGGAATCATCATTAGTGCTTCGACGTTGGGCCAAATTACAGGGCCGCCGACACTAAAGGCATAAGCCGTTGATCCAGTTGGGGTGGCAACTAGCACACCATCGCAACCAAATGAGGAGACCGGTCGAGAGTCAACCTCAATAACAACCTCGAGCATGCGCTCACGAGCGCTTTTCTCCAAAGTGACTTCGTTCAACGCCCAAGAACGGTAGGTCTCGTTCCCCTGGCTGGTGACAACCACTTCGAGAGCAAGCCGGTCGCGCACCTGGTAGCGCTTGGAAATCACAACATCCAAAGCCGAAATCAAGCTTCCACTTTCAGCCTCAGCCATAAATCCAAAATGGCCAGCGTTTATGCCAAGAATCGGTGCTTTGGTGCCTCGCAGCAGTTCGGCTGCTCGAAGGATGCTGCCGTCGCCACCTAGAACAACTGCCAGCTCGACCTCTGATCCGTCGTAGCTGAGGACATCACTTGGTACAACTACCCCAAGCTTGTTCAGGGAGTCGATGTGCTCTTGCTCAAGCAAGACGGTGATGGAATGCTGCGAAAGATGTGAGCACGCGCTAAGTACCAGCTCAGCCTTATCCAAGTACTGAGGGCTGGATACCAAGAGAACCTTGCGACTCATCGTTCCTTCTTAGCCAATTGAGAAATTGCCTCTGACCATTGTTGCCGATTATCGACTCCATTTGGGCTTATCCACAATAAGTATTCGGTATTGCCGTGGGTTCCCTTGATCGAAGATTCCACCAAACCAGAGATCTCGTAACCCAGCGAAGCGGCACAATCAACAACCTGCTCCAATGCCCGGCGTCTTTCTCGCCAGTCGGTGACGATGCCCGAAGCATTTAGCGAATGTTTACCGACCTCGAACTGCGGCTTTACCAACAGCACCATCGGTGCCTTTGGGGCCAGCTTGGAAAGCTGCTCTAAGACCAGGGTGAGAGAAATAAAACTGAGGTCCGCCACCACGTGAGAGAAGTCAAAAGTTCTTCCGGTTAGTTCGCCCAGTCTCTCAACCGTCAGTTCTCTAAGGTTGCAACCCTCGAGACTGACAACGCGCTCATCGCTTCTGAGCAGGTCAACCAATTGGTCATGCCCGACATCTACCGCCACCACTCCCGCGGCACCGCTTTCAAGAAGCACCTGCGTGAAACCGCCGGTGGATGCTCCAGCATCTAGGCACCAACCCGATATGGAGATATCAAACTCCTTGAGCGCATCGTCAAGCTTCTGGCCAGCTCGGGAAACAAAATCTGGCCCCTGGGTCAAGCTCAGCTCATCCTTTACGGATATCTTTTGAGCTGGTTTGGTCGCTACTCTTCCGTTTACCAAAACTCGTGACTGGTCAATTAGCGATGCTGCATGTGATCGCGATCGAGCAATTGAGCGAATCACCAGCTCAATGTCTAGGCGTTCACTCACTGGTTCACTAGCTTCTCGAGCTCGTTCACAATCTGCTGCAAAAGTTCCAGCTGGGCCTGAGGTTCTAGCTCGTCAATGCCGTGAAGTAGCTTTTCGATGTCCATCAGAGTCCTATTCGTAGAGAGCGGCTTCAACATCTAAACCGTAAATTGGAGTGCCGCAATTCCAGATTAGCGAGCAGGCTGCTCGAAGAGCCTCGAGTGAGCGTGGATCCCCCTCGGTCAGAAGCACCTTGTTTCCGATCAGTTCGACTTCGGTTTTTCCCAGCTTCACGCCACGTTTAGTCGTTTTGACAACTGGATATGGCTCAAACAGCTGTCGCAAATCTTCGAGTATGTAGGTGGGGCGATCTTCGGGGCGAGCACCAATCAGGTCTTTTCTTGACGCGATACCGGTTAAAACGCAAACCGTATCGATGCCGAATCCGACGCCGCCTCGAATGTCAGTATCCAGGCGATCGCCAATCATTAGTGGACGCGAGATGTTGAGCTGCGAGACTGCAGATTCAAAGATCGGCCGGAATGGCTTGCCCGCAAAATCGGGAAGTATTCCAACAGCGGTATGAACAGCAGAGACCAATGTTCCGTTTCCAGGTGCAATGCCGCCCTCACGAGGAATAGTCCAGTCCTGATTGGTAGCGAGCCAGATAGCGCCACCTTGAATTGCATATGCAGCCTCGGCTAGATGCTTCCATCCGACTTCAGGGCTAAAGCCCTGGATGACTGCGGCTGGCTTGTCAGACGCCGACGAAACCAACTGGAAGCCGACGGCTTCCACCTCGGAGGTCAGCCCCTCTCCCCCGACTACTAAAACTTTGGAACCCGCGGGAATTCGCTCACTGAGCATTTTCACTGCTGCTCTTGCAGAGCCGACTACCTCGTCTGGGTCAACCTGAAGGCCGAATCCCGAAAGCTGAGCTGCGATTGTTTCTGGCTTCCTGGAGGCGTTGTTGGTTACGTAACCAATCTTGAGGCCTTGTCGTTGCGCTGAGTTGATGCTCTCAACAGCGTGCTCAATGGCTTGCGAACCTAGGTAGACAACTCCATCTAGATCCAGAAGCAGGGAGTCGTAACCATCAACCAGTCTTGCCACGGTTTCCCCTTGGCTTGAAATCCTTACCTGAGGTTTGTGATCTACCGCCAAACTTCTTGGCTCCGCCATCCTTCACCCATGGCTTCTTGTCGCCATCACGGGCCGGGAACTTCCGCTCGCCATCACGCGGTGGGCGTGGACGATCGCGATCTGCCCCACTTGGACGCTCGCGCTTCTCTCCATCGCGAGCCGGTCTCGGCCTATCGCCAGCAGGGCGCTCACGTCTCTCGCCATCGCGCGGGGTGAACTTGCGCTCAGGCTTCTTGGTTCGATCAAACTCTTCGCTGGTGGGGATGTGAATCTCTTCAACAAGCTCAAATAGCTCGCCATCCTGGTTGGCTAGAGCGTGGTCTGCACGGTCTGCAAGGGTGTCCCACTCCGCACCGTCTTGCCCCAGTTCACGCAATACCTCGGCATAGCTGCGGAACAGAAGTGGTGACTGCGGGTATACGGTCTTCGGTGTTAGCTCAGCGATCTCAAGTTCTTGCTTCGCTTCCTTCACCTGCCCCATGTCCAGGCGGGCACCGGATAGCGCTACCGCGAGGTTGATGCGGATACCGACCGCGAGCTTGCTGCGATCAAGACCGGAAACAGCCTCTAGGGCGCGCTCGGGTCGACCCATTCCGCGCTCTGAGTCAACGATTAGCGGAAGCTGGTCGTTAGATGCAGTGAGCCTGCGGTGGGTCAGCAACTCGCGCAGTGCGAGTGCAAAATCTGATGTTTTATAGGCGGTAATGCCAAGTGTTTCGTGGACGATAGCCAAGCGACCCGCTCTGCGAGATGCCGCGAGAGCATGCTTATGAGCAAGTTCAGCGTCAGAATCGATAAGAAGCGACACCATAGCTAGGTGCCTGGCTACCATCTCGGCGTTCTCCGCGGTTAGGGTCTTTAGTTGGACCCTGGCGCCCATGTCAAGATCCTCGGGAGTGATCTCCGAAGGAATTAGCGGGGACTTCTCGACGTCCTTGGTGCGTTCGACGCGCTGTTGCCAAACTGGGCGATCGCCTTCTTGGCGAACCCCACGGCCCGATGGGCCTTCTTTGTCGGCCTGAGGCCTTGGTCTTCTGGATTCCATTTGTCTTCCTTGAAGATAGCTTAAATAGAAAAGGCCACCCCATAAGGAGTGGCCATTTCTAAAGTAAGTCCGGCGGTGTCCTACTCTCCCACAAGGTCCCCCTTGCAGTACCATCGGCGCTGAGAGTCTTAGCTTCCGGGTTCGGAATGTGACCGGGCGTTTCCCTCTCGCTATGGCCGCCGAAACACTATTGAGTTATGTGAATCGAAGATCATTCTTCGGTTCTCGACCATACCTCGAGAACCACACAGTGGACGCAAGCACAAATTTGAAGTTGTATCAAGTTATCGGGCTATTAGTACGGGTCAGCTCCATGCCTTTCAGCACTTCCACATCC
>JARXAN010000018.1 GCA_029865895.1 Actinomycetota bacterium | reverse complement strand
GGGATGGGAACTCAACAAAGTCCCGCTCGACGCTGGTGCCAGAGAATCTTGGGTACTTCACGTCGGACAGCAAACCGTGCAGGGTGTGACCAAACTCGTGGAACAGCGTGTTCACTTCATCCAAAGTCATTAGCGATGGGTTACCTGCTGCAGGTTTTGGAATGTTCATGTTATTCACAACAACCGGCAACTTGCCAAGCAGGTGAGACTGGTCAACCAGGTTGTTCATCCAAGCGCCACCGCGCTTCGATGGACGTGCATATGGGTCAAAGATGTACAGACCACAGCGTGACCCATCCTCGTAATCCACCTGATAGACATTGGCGTCTGGGTGGTAAGCCACAAGGTCGGGGCGTCTGGTGAACTTCAAGCCGTAGAGCTGGCCGGCGGCGAAGAAAACACCATCCTCTAGAACCCGGTTCAGCTCGAAGTATGGCTTTAGTACCGAAGTGTCGATGGAGTACTTTTCCTTGCGCTGCTGCTCGGTGTAGCGATCCCAGTCCCAGGACTTTAGATCTGAGGCACCGGTCTCGCGCTGCATGAGGCCGGCCAATGCCTCGCCCTCGGCAACGGCATTGCGCTTGGCAACCGGAGCAATCTTGCGAAGTACCTCGTGAACGCGATCCGGGCTCTTGGCGGTTTGCTGAGTCAGCACATACTGTGCGTAGTTGGCGAAGCCGAATAGTGCAGCCTTTTCGCGTCTAAGGTCTAGTAGCTCCTTGATTACGCTGCTGGTGTCATTCGAGTTTCCTCGAGAGCCACGAGACAGGGTGCGCTCCATTAGTTCCTGACGAAGCTCACGGTCTTCGAGGGCTGCAATCAATGGGTGTCCGGAGTAGTTCAAAAGTGGAATGACGAAACCAGTTTTGCCACGCTCGGTTGCCGCTTGAGCAAGGCTGTCAATTTCATCCTTGGTCAAGCCACCCAGGCGGGAGTCATCGCTGAGTTCAACCGCAAGGTCGTTGGTGTCGGCCAGTAGTCTCTTGTCAAACTCTGCCTCCAAAGAGCTCAAGCGCTCATTGATCTGGGCAACGCGCTTGCGTGAGGCTTCGCTGAGGCCAGCACCTGCAAAGTTGAAGTCCTCTAGGTACTTGCTAAGAAGGCGATCGCTGGCGGAGTCGAGACCAAGCTCCGAACGCTTTGCGTCAAGCTCGGTAATGCGAGCGTAGAGCGCTGGGTTTAGGCGGATGCTGTCCATGTGGGCTGCAAATCGAGGCGCAATTTCAGCCTCTAGCTCTTGAAGAGTTTCATTGGTGTCGCTGGATGATTTGTTGTAGAAGACCATCAGCATCGTGCTCAGTAGACCACCCGAGCGCTCCATCGCCTCAAGGGTGTTCTCGAAAGTCACTACCGGCTGGGTCAGGATCGCTGCGATTTCTTTGTTGTGCTCCGCTACCGCGTGCTGAAAGGCTGGCAGGTAGTGCTCGTCGCGCAGGTTTGCGAAATCTGGAAGTTCGTTGTCTAGGACAGATGCTTGCATTAGGGGATTAGTCATCCCAAAATGCTATTCCTCTGTTGCGAACTCCAAGTCCGAAAGTGCAAATTCGTTGCCAATTAGCAACTTCAGCTCTGCAATCTTTCCGACCGACTTCAGATCCTCAGCAATTAGCTCGAGTTCTTTCGCTCCGGTGAGGGTTGCAGTCTTGATTTCTGCCTTCATCGATAGCTTGGCGTCTGACTTTGACTTGCGAATCTGCACCAGCGCGGTGCTGGCAATCTTCATAATCGCAGAGTCTTGGAATTGGATTTCCGAAGTGGTTGGCCAGGGGCTTAGGTGAACAGAACCCTGCTGCCACCAGCTCCAGACCTCTTCGGCTGCAAACGGGATGAATGGAGCAAAGAGTCTTACCAAGATGGCAAGCGCTTCTCGCAGGGCAATTACCGCCGAGCCAATTTCCTGAGCGGATTGACCAGAGTTGCCATAGGCACGTTCTTTTACAAGCTCTAGGTAATCGTCCGTAAAGGTCCAGAAGAAGGTTTCGGTGGTCTCTAAGGCCTTGGTGTGGTCGTAGCCGTCAAATGCCTTGGTGGCGCTCTCTACGACCTCTCGCAGTGCTGCCAACATTGCCTGATCGACCGGCTCGGTCACCTCGGTAACACCTGCTGGAAGTTCGAAGCTAAGCGCGAAGCGACCGGCGTTCAACAGCTTGTTTGCAAGTCGGCGACCAATCTTCATCTGACCTTCGTCAAATGCGGCATCGGTACCCAGGCGAGCACTAGCGGCCCAGTAGCGAACCGCATCCGAACCGTGGGTCTCCAAGAGTTCATTTGGAACGACCACGTTGCCCTTGGACTTTGACATCTTCTTGCGATCTGGGTCGAGAATCCAGCCCGAGATGGCAGCGTTCTTCCATGGCAACACGCCGTGCTCCAGCTCACTGCGAAGCAGTGTGGAGAACAGCCAGGTTCTGATGATGTCCTGCCCCTGTGGGCGAAGGTCAAATGGGAAGACCTTGGCAAACTGCTCCGGCTTGGATAGCCAGCCACCGGCTAGCTGCGGGGTGAGAGATGAGGTTGCCCAGGTGTCCATGATGTCCAACTCGCCGACAAAGCCATTTGGCTTGCCGCGCTCAGCCTCTGAGAAGCCGGCTGGCACATCGGAGCTTGGGTCGATTGGTAGCTGCCCCAAAGTCGGGATGATTCGCTCATCAAACAGCGGGTTTCCGTCGGAATCTAGCTTGTACCAAACCGGGATTGGCACGCCGAAGAACCGCTGGCGAGAGATTAGCCAGTCACCATTTAGTCCGTTGATCCAGTCCTCTAGTCGCACTCGCATGAAACTCGGGTGAAACTCAAGTTCGCGACCCTGCGAGATCAGCTGCTGAGACAGCTCCTTGTCCTTGCCACCGTTGGTGATGTACCACTGGCGAGTTGAAACGATCTCTAGTGGCTTATCGCCCTTCTCGAAGAACTTGACAGGGTGGCTAATCGGCTTAGCCTCGCCAATCATGTCGCCGGAGGCTTTGAGAGCTTCAACCAGAATCTCCTTTGCGGTGAACACGGTCTTGCCGGCAAGCTCCGCAAATAGTGCGGCGCCCTTGCTCTGAGCGATTACCTCTGGAGCCTCTGACAGGATTCGACCGTCAAACCCAATCATGGCTCGGTTTGGAAGGTTGAGTTCGCGCCACCAGATGACGTCAGTTACGTCACCGAAGGTACAGATCATGGCGATACCTGAGCCCTTGTCCTTCTGGGCTAGGCGGTGGGCAACGATTGGAACCTCGACACCGAACAGCGGGGTCTTTGCGGTTTTTCCAAAAAATGGCTGGTAGCGCTCATCGTCTGGGTGAGCCACTAACGCCACGCAAGCTGGAATCAACTCTGGGCGAGTGGTCTCGATAAAAATCTTGCCTTCTGGACCATCAAAGCCGATGCGGTGGTATGCACCTGGCATCTCGCGATCTTCCAGCTCAGCTTGAGCTACCGCGGTGCGGAAGGTTACGTCCCACAGAGTTGGAGCCATTGCCTGGTAGGCCTCGCCACGGGCAAGGTTGTTTAGGAACGCTGCCTGAGAAACCTGCTGCGCTTCCTTTGAAATGGTGCGGTAGGTCTGTGCCCAGTCCACCGAGATGCCTAGGTCGCGCCAGAGGTTCTCGAAGGCCTTTTCATCTTCTTCGGTTAGACGCTCACAAAGCTCAATGAAGTTTCTTCTTGAAATCGGAAGTTGATCGGCAGCCTTTGAGCTCTTGTTGTCGCCGCCTTCGTATGGCGGGGTGAAGCCTTCGACATATGGAAGTGTCGGATCGCAACGAACACCGTAGTAGTTCTGCACGCGACGCTCGGTTGGCAGACCATTGTCGTCCCAGCCCATTGGGTAGAAGACATCCTTGCCCAGCATTCTCTGGTAGCGGGCAATCACATCGGTGTGGGTGTAGCTAAAAACGTGACCTACGTGCAGTGAGCCGGATGCGGTTGGCGGGGGAGTGTCCACTGAAAAGACGTTTGCTTTCGAGGCGTTGGCATTGAATGCGAAGGTTTGGTTCTGCTCCCAGGACGGTACCCACTTGGCTTCTAGGCCATCAACGGTAGCCTTATCCGGAATAGTGGCCGGTCTTAGTGGTTCTGGTTTTGAAGCGTTCACTTATTTAGTCTCCGAGTTAGCAGGCCTCTAGATTAACATTGTTAAGTTCTAGAACTTCTCCGAAAGCCGTGATGTATCCAAAGCACTCAGACCGACCTGATGGTCCGCTCGCCTCTCCTTCGTTCCCAAAGGTCGAAGAGGAGGTCTTGGCTTACTGGGCTAAGGACGACACTTTCCAGGCTTCCATTGACAATCGCGTAAGCGAAGAAGCACCCGAATTCGTTTTTTATGACGGACCTCCATTTGCCAATGGTTTGCCGCACTACGGGCACCTCCTCACCGGATACACCAAGGATCTGATCCCGAGATACCAGACCATGCGCGGCAATCGCGTTGAGCGTCGATTTGGTTGGGATACTCACGGTCTTCCCGCAGAGGTTGAGGCTGAGCGACTGCTTGGCATCTCCGGTCGACCTGAGATCGAAAAGTTCGGCGTTGCAAAGTTCAACGAGTTTTGCAAGACCTCGGTTCTGAAGTACACCGAAGACTGGCGCACCTATGTGACTCGTCAGGCACGTTGGGTCGATTTTGATAACGACTACAAGACTTTGGACACCAACTACACCGAGAGCGTGCTCTGGGCTTTCAAAGAGCTCTACAAAAAGGGCTTGGTCTACGAGGGCTTCAAGGTGTTGGCCTACTGCTGGAGATGTGAAACCCCACTTTCCAACCACGAACTTCGCATGGACGATGAGGTCTACAAAAACCGCCAAGACCAGTCCGTTAGCGTCACCTTCCCGATCACCAGCCCAGGTCACGATCTAGATGGCGTGAACCTCGTTGCTTGGACCACGACCCCATGGACTCTGCCAACCAACTTCGCGCTAGCGGTCGGTCCAAAGATCGAGTATTCAGTTGCACCTTCAAAGGATGGCTCTGCCAAATACCTGATGGCTACCAACCTGATCGGTGGCTATGCCAAGGAGCTCGGTTACGAAAGTGCCGAGGAGCTAAAGGCCGCAATCACCAAGACTTACCTCGGTAGCGAACTAGATGGTCTGAAGTACGAGCGAATCTTTGACTTCTATGCCAACCCGGAGCTATTTGATGTTGCAAATGCCTGGCAGGTGCTGGTTGCCGACTATGTTGCCGACACTGACGGCACCGGTATCGTGCACCAAGCCCCGGCTTACGGTGAAGACGACCAGAACGTTTGCCAGGCCGCAGGCATTCCAACCTACGTTTCTATCAACGAGCGCGGGCAGTTCAACTCGGTCATTGCTCCTTACCAGGGGCAGCACGTCTTTGATGCCAACAAGCCAATCACCCAAGACCTAAAGACCATGGGTCGCCTGCTACGCCAGGCCTCCTACGAGCACAGCTACCCGCACTGCTACCGCTGCAAGAACCCGCTGATCTACAAGGCGGTTTCCTCTTGGTTTGTTGAGACCACCAAGTTGCGCGATCGCATGCTGGAACTAAACCAGGAGATCAACTGGGTCCCTGAGCACACCAAGAACGGCAGTTTCGGTAAGTGGCTTGAGAACGTTCGCGACTGGGCGATTTCTCGAAATCGCTTCTGGGGAGCACCGATTCCAGTTTGGAAATCGGACGACCCAAACTACCCACGTGTCGATGTTTACGGATCGATGGAAGAGCTTGAGGCTGACTTCGGTGTTCGCCCTTCTGATTTCCATCGTCCGGTGATTGATGAGCTAGTTCGCCCTAACCCAGATGACCCAACCGGTAAGTCGATGATGCGTCGCGTCCCAGAGGTTTTGGACTGCTGGTTCGAATCTGGCTCAATGCCATTCGCTCAGGTGCACTATCCGTTTGAGAACCAGGACTGGTTCGACTCTCACTTCCCAGGCGACTTCATTGTTGAATACGTCGGGCAGACCAGGGGCTGGTTCTACACCCTGCACGTGCTAGCCACCGCACTATTTGACCGACCAGCATTCAAGAACGCCATTAGCCACGGCATCGTGCTGGGCAATGACGGACAGAAGATGTCCAAGAGCTTGCGCAACTACCCAGATGTCAACGAAGTGTTCAACCGCGATGGCTCTGACGCAATGCGTTGGTTCTTGATGTCTAGCCCAATCCTGCGCGGTGGAAACCTTTCGGTTACCGAGCAGGGAATTAGAGAGGGTGTCCGCCAGGCCTTGTTGCCGCTATGGAACACCTACTACTTCTTTGCGCTCTACGCCAACGCGGCAAACTACGAGGCTTCGCCATCGACTTCTTCTCAGCAGCTACTTGACCGCTACATCATGGCCAAGACTCGCAAGCTGATTGAGGACGTTCAGGCTGATCTTGATGTCTTTGACAGCTACCAGGCGAGCGCAAAGGTCAGAGACTTCGCCGAGGTGCTAACCAACTGGTACGTGCGCCGCTCCCGTGATCGTTTCTGGGAGGGTGACAAGGACGCTTTCGACACCCTTTACACAGTTCTGGAAGCCGTATTGCGCGTGGTAGCTCCGCTACTACCACTGACCGCCGAGGAAATGTGGCGTGGACTAACCGCAGGGCGCTCAGTTCACCTTGAGAGCTGGCCAGATGCATCTGAATTCCCAGCCGACGAGCAGTTGGTTTTGGACATGGACGCCATTCGCGAGGCTGCCTCTGTTGCCCAGGCGCTGAGAAAGTCCGCAGGCCTTCGCGTTCGTTTGCCACTGAGTGATCTCACCATCGCCGCACCAAACGCTCAAAGCCTTGCAGCATATGCAGACCTAATTGCAGACGAGCTAAACGTGAAGCAGGTATCGGTGGTTCAGGCCTCCGATGAGGTGGCTGGGCAGTACGGACTGCTGAAGTCCCTTACAGTCAACGCAAGGGCCCTAGGCCCCCGCGTCGGTGGCGATGTCCAGCGAATTATTCGCGAAGCTAAGGCTGGAAACTGGTCACAAAAGGGTGATTTGGTTCTGGTTGATGGCACCGAGCTCTTTGAAGGTGAATTTGAAGTGGCGATGGTTGCAAACCAGGCGGATTCAGATCAAGCGGTCGGCATCACCTCCGCCGGTTTTGTGCTGCTAAACACCGTCCTAACGCCTGAGCTTGAGGCCGAGGGTGCGGCACGCGATGCCATCCGTCACATTCAGCAGGCTCGTAAGGATGCCGGGCTGGATGTTTCAGACCGCATTACTTTGACCATTCGATGCGACGAGGGGTCTCTTGCAGCTCTTGAGGCGCACCGAGAGTTCATTGCTAACGAGACCCTTGCGGTCGAGTTTGTGATTGCCACCGCATCGGTTTCCGGTGAGCTATCGATTGGCGACTCCGGCCTGATTGAGATTGAGCTAGCTAAGAATTGACCCAAAAGAACGAACTCGATGAAATTCTTGCTGAGCTATACGCGAGGCAACCAGAGCAGCACATCAGGCCAAGACTCGAGCCAACCGCTCGACTAGTTGGTCTGATGGGTGATCCGCAGAACAACTACGGCATCATTCATATCACCGGCACAAACGGCAAGACCTCGACCTCGAGGATCATCGAGCGCATCCTTCGGGAACACGGACTGCGCACCGGAAGACTTACCAGCCCTCACCTGGTGAATTTCAATGAGCGAATCGCGCTTGATGGCGATCCGGTTAGCGATGAGCTATTGGTGGACACCTACCGCGACAATAAGCCGCTCATGGAGCTTGTCGATCAGCAGCTAATCGCAGAGGGCCACCAGCCACTTACCTTCTTTGAGGCTTTCACCGCCCTGGCCTTCCAGCTGTTCTCGGATGCGCCTATTGATGTTTTGGTGCTCGAGGTGGGCATGGGTGGAGAGTGGGATGCCACCAATGTTGCCGATGCAGATGTTGCAGTTTTCACCGCAATCGATCTAGACCACCAGAAGTCCCTTGGTAACACGGTCGAGGAAATCGCAACCACCAAGTCGGGAATCATCAAAGACAAATCTTTGGTGGTGTCCAGTCCGCAATATCCAGGCGTGATTGAGGTGCTCGAGAGTCGCACTGCAAACCTCAAGCTTTCCGGTCGCGACTTCGAATATGGCGATGTTATGCCGGATGGCTTTGGCACGCGCTTCTCAGTGCGGGGGCTGGCAACGGATTACCCACAGGTTTGGATGCCAATCATCGGTTTCCACCAGGCCCAAAATGCTGCCACCGCTATAGCTGCCGTGGAGCTCTTCCTAGGCGAGGGCCTAAGGCCAATCGCAGATGAGGTGCTGCGCTCAGCGCTTGCTGATGCGGTCAGTCCCGGAAGACTGCAGGTGGTCTCAAAGGAGCCTTTGGTGGTGCTAGATGGAGCCCACAATCCTGCAGGCATGGCATCGCTGACTGCTGCTATCAACGAGAGTTTCAACTCACCTAAGACTCTGGGCTTGGTAGCCATGTTGGCCGATAAAGATCTCAGCGGGACAATTGCGGAGCTGGCAAAGTCTTTCGACCAGGTGATCTGCACGCAGCCCGAGTCACCAAGGGGATTGCCGGCGGGAGAGCTCGCTCAGATTTGCGAAGATCACGGCATTGAGGTGTTGGCCATCGAGCCGAGTGTTACCGCTGCCTACAAGTTAGCGAATAGGCTTGCTGCAGAGGAAAAGGCGGCTTTGTTCGTAACCGGCTCGCTTTACCTAATCGGAGATGTATTGAAGTACATCCAGGACCAGAGATTGGACGATGAAGATGAGGAATAGATCTTCCAAGCAAACCCTGGCCTCAATCGTTTTAGCCTTTGAGTCCTTCGTGGCATTCTTTGCCACCCTGGCGGCATTTGGGCTGAAAGTTGCAGATCCGCAAATCGTTTGGTCAGTTGGTCTCAGCTGTGCTCTTTTGATGATGCTGACTCCTGCGGTTTTGCGTTACAACTGGGGTTACTGGATCGGCAGCCTGTGGCAGGTGCTATTGATTGCATCGGGAGTGCTTTTGTGGGGCATGTTTTTGATCGGTGTAATGCTTGCCGGACTTTGGATTTGGGCTCTGATCGCTGGCTCCACAATCGATAGGGCCAAGAAGATCTATTTCGAAATGGAAATCGAGGGAAAGTAATGTCTGAAGCAACTTTGGTATTGATCAAGCCAGATGGCGTTCGCCGCAACCTTATCGGCGAGATTATTTCTCGCTGTGAGGCAAAGGGCTACACCGTTAGCGCTCTAAAGAAGCTCACCCCATCCAGGGAGCTATTGGCTCAGCACTATGCCGAGCACGAGGGCAAGTCTTTTTACGAGCCACTTATGGAGTTCATGCTCTCCGGTGACATCGTGGCGATTCGCCTTGAGGGTCACAGGGTTATTGAAGGTTTCCGCGTGATTGCTGGAGTTACCGACCCAACCGTTGCAGCTCCCGGAACCATTCGCGGAGACCTATCTCGCGACTGGGGAACCAAGGTTGTGCAAAACTTGGTGCACGGATCTGACTCTGCAGAGTCTGCTGCCAGGGAGCTTGAGCTCTGGTTCTAGAACAGAGTTGGCCAGAAGTTCCAGAACTGAATCAAAATCAGTAGGCAGAACACTAGGTAGTTCAACAGCACAATCACCCAGGTCCACTCATAGACCACAGCGGTCTTGAGCTTTTCTCCCAAGAAACCCTCTCTGAGGTTGTGGCCAAGCACGGTCCAGAACAGTGGGATTGTCGCGGTCCAGGCCACCATGCAGTAAAGGCATAGCGATCCAATTACGTAAACGCTCTGGCTCATTAGCCAAATCACGAAGAACATTGCAAACAGGGTTCCCGTAAGGAACAGGTTCCAGAACCAACCCTTGAACTTAGCTCCGGCAAAAATTGCCATACCGATAACCACTGGAGCAAAGAACGCTGCGATGCCGATAAGTGGATTTGGAAAACCAAATAGCGCTGCCTGCTCGCTGAGCATCACAGACTTGCAGCTGATAAATGGGCTGATGTCACAGGCGGTTGCGGCCGATGGATTTGCCATGACATGCAGGCGCTCCAGGGTCAGGCCAAAGCTCGCCACCCAGCCAGCAATGCCGGTCAAAATCAGAGTTAAAGGAAATACCACCTCCGAATTATCGCATTTGTTTGGGTTTGCTGGCATAATCGAGGGTAGATGCGAACACACTCGCATCGAAGGTTTGGTCAGATTTAGATTCTGACGCTTTTAGAATTCGACCTCGGCTGCGGCCTAGGTCACGACAGATGGCCCAACGGGTGTGTCCCGCAGGCCTAGAGGCTAAAAAATTGGCTAAGAAAAAAGAAGAACCGGCTAAGCCGGCAGCAATCCAACTTATCTTTCAGGCTCCCGACCTTCCTACCCCGAAGGTAAATCCACGCAGCGGCAAGCTAGCCGAGGACGAGAAGCCGGTCGAAAAGCCGCAGCCAAAGACTAGGCAGCCTAAGGAAGCGAAAGCTCCAAAGGAAAAGGTCAAGCCTGAGGAATCCGAGAAGGAAACCGGTTCAACTCGCGTTGATGCGAAGCGTCAGCGTCGTCGCGACTCAAGAGACGGCGGCAGAAGACGCTCCTCTGTCACCGAGTCAGAATTCCTAGCTCGTCGCGAATCGGTTGATCGCACCATGGTGGTTCGCGAGAAGGATTCCAGGATTCAAATTGGTGTGCTCGAGGACGGCATGCTGGTCGAGCACTACGTCGCAGAGAGCCAGGGCGGATCGCTGATTGGCAATGTCTACCTAGGTAAGGTGCAGAACGTATTGCCTTCCATGGAGGCTGCTTTCGTTGACATTGGCCGTGGTCGCAACGCTGTTTTGTACTCCGGCGAGGTCGATTGGGAAGCTGCCGAGACCGGCAACCAGCCACGGCGAATCGAACTTGCGCTCAAGTCTGGTGACCAGGTCTTGGTTCAGGTGACCAAAGACCCAGTTGGCCAAAAGGGTGCCCGTCTAACCTCTCAGGTTTCGCTCCCAGGTCGCTTCTTGGTCTATGTGCCAGGCGGCAACATGTCTGGAATTTCTCGCAAGCTACCGGAGGGTGAGCGTCAGCGTCTAAAGCAGATTCTCAAGCACGCTCTACCTGAGGATGCCGGTGTGATTGTTCGCACCGCAGCCGAAGGTGCCTCAGAGGAGCAGCTAATCCACGATGTGGAGCGCTTGAAGGCTCAGTGGGAGTCCATCAACGAGAAGGTTGCTAAGGGCAAGGCTCCGATGCCGCTGCACAGCGAGCCAGACCTATTGGTAAAGATCATCCGCGATGTCTTTAACGAAGACTTCCAGAAGCTTGTTATCTCCGGCGAATCGGCATTTGCAACCATCAGCGAGTACCTTGCCTCGGTTGCGCCTGAGCTGGTTGAGCGCCTAAGCGCTTACACCGCGCAGGAAGACATCTTTGACTTCTACCGCATCGGTGATCAGATCGTAAAGGCCTTGGATCGCAAGGTTTACCTGCCCTCCGGAGGTTCCTTGGTTATCGACCGCACCGAGGCGATGACCGTGGTTGACGTAAACACTGGAAAGTTCATCGGTTCCGGCGGAAACCTAGAAGAGACCGTCACCAAGAACAATCTTGAGGCTGCCGAGGAGCTGGTTCGTCAGCTCAGACTTCGCGATATCGGTGGAATCATCGTGGTCGACTTCATCGACATGATCCAGGAATCCAACCAGGAGATGGTTCGTCGTCGCCTGCTTGAGTGCCTGAGCCGTGACCGCACTAAGAACCAGGTGGGCGAGGTTACCTCGCTGGGACTTGTTCAGATGACTCGAAAGAAGATCGGTGTTGGTCTTTTGGAGACTTTCGGCGAGACCTGTGACTGCTGTGCCGGTCGTGGTGTTGTGATCCACAGCGAGCCAAGGTTCAAGATGCCGGAGCAGTCAAACTCCAAGCAAAAGAACAAGCAAAAGGGCAAAGAGAAGCCTGAGGTTGTGAAGAAGGTTGTTACCGCAGAGCAGGCAGATGCTTTCAAGAACGTGGTAAACCAGATCGCCCAGGCCGCTCAGAGCGAAGATTCCTCCAAGGAGCCTGAGGGCAAGACCGAGATGCTGAATGCGGTTTTGGATTCACTTCCGGAGGCAGAACCAACCCAGAAGCCAAAGCGCCGCAGGGTTACCAGTGCTGCTCGTGCTCCGCAGTCTTCAGATTCGTCTGAAAATAGCGAGCAATAAGGTTGACCCCTGTCTAGTTTCTTGCTAGGCTGAGGCGCTGTTGCCCACGGGTTTTCCGATGGGCCAGATTCAAATTCCAAGATAGATAGGTTTTGAAGTGGTTTACGCAGTTGTTCGCGCCGGTGGTCGCCAGGAGAAGGTTTCAGTTGGAACCATCGTTACCATGAACCGCATTGCCGCTACCTCAGGCACCATTGAGATGCCTGCACTTTTGCTTGTAGATGGCGACAAGGTCGTAACCGACGCTGCCGCCTTGGCCAAGGTAAAGGTTGTAGCAGAAGTTCTAGACCAGCTACGCGGTCCAAAGATCATTATTCAGAAGTACAAGAACAAGACCGGTTACAAGAAGCGTCAGGGCCACCGCCAGGACCTAACCCGTGTCCAGGTCACCGAGATCAAGTAAGTAGGTAGAAATGGCATCCAAAAAGGGAGTTAGCTCCACCCGCAACGGTCGTGACTCAAACGCTCAGCGTCTAGGCGTAAAGCGCCACGACGGCCAGGCTGTAAACGCCGGTGAGATCTTGGTTCGTCAGCGCGGTACCCACTTTCACCCGGGTGTAAACGTTGGCCGTGGCAAGGATGACACCTTGTTCGCACTGGCTGCAGGCTCTGTTGAGTTTGGCTCAAAGGCTGGCCGCCGCGTTGTAAACATCGTTACCCAGTAACTAGTTTTTCAATAGGGAGGCGGGCCATGAGGTCCGCCTCTTTCTGTATTAGGAGTAGTTCATGATTACGTTCGTAGATCAGGTAACTCTCCATCTGCGTGCCGGAAACGGCGGCGACGGTTGCACCTCAATCAAGCGTGAGAAGTTCAAGCCTTTGGCAGGCCCAGATGGCGCTGACGGTGGCGATGGTGGCTCAATCACGCTGGTCACCGACAACAACGTCACAACCTTGTTGGACTATCACCACCGCCCACACCGAGTTGCAACCTCTGGTGGCTCTGGTGCCGGCGATTACCGCAACGGCTCTAAGGGCGAGAACCTAACCCTTCCGGTTCCGGTTGGAACTGTGGTCAAGGATGCCGACGGCAAGATTCTTGCTGATCTCTCAGAACCGGGCATGGAGCTCCTGGTTGCCGAGGGTGGCCAGGGTGGCCTAGGGAACATGACCCTTGCCAACCGCATGCGTATCGCACCTAATTTTCACCTGCTTGGCGTTCCTGGCTGGGCCGGGGATATCATCCTCGAGCTCAAGACTGTTGCGGATGTAGCGCTGGTTGGATTCCCGTCCGCCGGCAAGTCTTCCTTGATTGCCGCCATGAGTGCTGCTCGACCAAAGATCGCGGATTACCCATTCACCACCCTGCACCCAAACCTCGGTGTGGTTCAGGCCGGCGAAATGCGCTACACAATCGCCGATGTTCCGGGGCTTATCGAGGGTGCCAGCCAGGGTAAGGGGCTCGGACTTGAGTTCCTGCGCCACGTCGAGCGTTGCAGCGCCCTGCTGCACGTCATTGACTGCGCCACCATGGAGCCTGGTCGCGATCCAATCAGCGATCTCGATGTGATTCTTGCCGAATTGGCTGCCTACCAGGTGCCTGAGGGTCAGACTCCTTTGATTGAGCGTCCTCAGCTGGTTGCACTGAACAAGATTGACATTCCTGATGCCCTTGAGCTTGCAGAGTTTGTAAAGGCTGAGTTTGAGGCCAGGGGTTACCCGGTCTATTTGATCTCAAGCGCAACCAACCAGGGTCTCAGAGAGCTTAATTTCGCACTCGGTCAGTTGGTTACCGAGGAGCGCAAGAGCCAAACCGAGCAGATTGCCAAGCGAATCTCGCTCCTTCCTCCCAAGAAGGACGATTCCAAGTACGAGATTCGCACTGAGTCTCAGGGCGAGAACATCATCTACCGCATTGTTGGTCCAAAGCCGGAGCGCTGGGTCGCACAGTGTGACTTCAGCAATCAAGACGCTGTCGGTTACCTCGGCGAGCGTCTGCAAAAGATTGGCATCGAGGATGAGCTCTATAAGAAGGGCGCTAAGCGCGGTTCGACGGTAATCATCGGCGAGCAAAACGGTGTCGTATTCGACTGGGATCCATTGGTCGATTCGGTTGCAGAATTGGTTAGCGACGAGCGCAGAACCAACCAAGACCGTCGCCAGGAGTATCACGAGATGATGGACCAGCGATCTCGCGGTCGCGCGGAGCGTGAGGCAGTTCGAGAAGCAAGCGTTTTCGCAGAAGACGAGGACTGATGAGGACATCCGAACGTTTAGCTCAAGCTCAAAGAGTCGTAGTCAAGGTTGGCTCGAGTTCAATCACCGGCGCTAATGAGTCAAATCTTGACCAGTTGGTTGACTTCCTGGTCCGATTGCAACGCGCTGGTAAAGAAGTAATTCTGGTTTCCTCTGGAGCTATTGCAACTGCAATGCCACTGATTGGCCTAACTGTGAGGTCAGAGGATCTAGCCACATCTCAGGCCCTGGCCAGCATCGGACAGGCCAAGCTAATGGGCCGCTATGAGCGCAGCCTTGCTAGGTATGACTTGCTTCCTGGACAGATGCTTTTGACCGTGGACAACCTAGATCAAGAATCAACCACCGAGAATGCTATGCGTGCGCTCGAGCGACTATTGGAGATTGGAGTCATTCCAATCATCAACGAGAACGACTCGGTAGCCACCCAAGAGATTCGATTCGGTGACAACGATCAGCTGGCTGCAAGGGTTTCACTGCTTGCTAAAGCCGACTTGCTCGTCCTGTTTAGCGATGTCGATGCGCTCTACACGAAACCACCAACCGAGCCTGGTGCAGCACCAATTCCAGTGGTTGCATTCGGGCAGGACCTCAGTGATTTGCAAGTCTCGGGAACTTCAACCGGCTATGGCACCGGCGGCGCTCTAACTAAGTTGGCGGCTGCTCAATTGGCAACCGCTGGGGGAGTTGGTGTCTTATTGACCAGCACCTCAAACATCGATTCAATCGATTCGGGAGATTGCCGAAACACCTGGTTTGAGCCCGCGGATAGGATTGCACGATGAGTGTTGTTGAAATCTTCAAGGCGGCTAAGGCCTCCAGTTCCGCCTTGGCGCGGGCAAATTCCAACCTCAAAAACTCGGCTCTAGAGAATTTTGCACTCGAGCTTGAGGGTAACATCCCTAAAATTCTCGAGGCCAACGCTCTAGACATTCAAAACGCGATTGAGAATGGCGTAGCAGCCGGGCTGCAGGATCGTCTCAAATTGGATCAGCCCAGGATTTCTTCGTTGGCAAAGGCCGTGCGTTTGATTATCGCGCTGCCGGACCCGATTGGGCAGAGTGTCGACGGCATGACGTTACCTAATGGCCTGAAGCTCCAGCAGGTTCGAGTGCCATTTGGCGTGGTCGGTGTCATCTACGAAGCCAGACCAAATGTCACCGTAGATATCTCGGCACTTGCCCTCAAGAGCGGCAATGCAGTCCTTCTCAGAGGAGGAAGTGCAGCTCAAAACACCAATCGTGTACTAGTGGAACTGATTCAGGCGGGGCTCGCGAAAGCAGGCTTACCGGCCTCAGCTGTGCAGACGATTGACCCATATGGTCGCGAGGGCTCGGTCGAAATGATGCAGGCCCGAGGTTATGTCGACGTCTTGATTCCACGCGGGTCCGCTCAGTTGATTCGCACCGTGGTAACCGAATCCAAGGTCCCGGTAATCGAAACTGGTGATGGCGTCGTGCACATGTTCGTAGATGAGACTGCCGATCTGGAAAAGACTGTTCCGATGGTTTTGAACGCAAAGGTTCAGCGTCCTTCGGTTTGCAACGCGTTGGAAACTTTGCTCGTGCACCAGGACATTGCTTCTGTTGCCCTACCAAAAATTGCCAAGGCCCTAGAGGCCAGCGGAGTCACCATTCACGGGTGCGAAGAGACTTTGAAATTGGTTACCGGAGTTCCGGCAACCGAAACCGATTGGGAAACCGAGTACTACAGCCTTGACCTCTCGGTAAAGGTGGTTGCCGACCTCGATGAGGCTCTCAGCCACATTTCGAAGTACTCAACACACCACACCGAATCGATCATCACCGAGAATCAGTCCAATGCCGAGCGCTTCTTGCAAGAGGTTGACTCGGCAGTGGTGATGGTGAACGCCTCGACCAGGTTTACAGATGGTGGTGAGTTCGGTTTTGGTGCTGAGGTAGGAATCTCGACTCAGAAATTGCACGCCAGGGGACCAATGGGACTGCGGGAATTGACCAGCACAAAGTGGTTAGTTCGTGGCAACGGCCAGGTCCGAGACTAAACTTATTCAAAGCATAAGGAGATAACTTGCTTTCAATTCTTGCCAGTGAAGCTGTGGTGCACCACCACGAACTTCCGATCCCAGCAATCATGTACGGCGTCATCGCCATGGTCGCATTTCTAGCCCTAGCTGGAATTACCTGGTCCTACCGAAGCGTTGCGAACCGTCACGACCACAAGACTTCCTCGCAGCAGGCGCACCACTAATAACTCATGACCAATAAGCGGCCACGCATTGGGGTTATGGGCGGAACCTTCGACCCAATCCACAATGGCCACCTAGTTGCCGCAAGCGAAGTAGCGGATGCTTTTGCGCTTGACGAAGTAATCTTCGTTCCAACCGGTGAACCTTGGCACAAAAAGCCCGTTATGTCTGCCGAACACCGCTACCTGATGGCAGTGATCGCGACCGCAGCAAACCCAAGATTTACTGTTTCTAGGGTTGATATCGATCGCCCAGGAACTACCTACACAATCGATACGCTGACTCAACTTTCGAGTGAGCGACCAGACGCAGATCTCTTCTTTATCTCCGGCGCTGATGCCATCGCGCAGATTGTTGCCTGGAAGGACTACGCGAAGCTTTGGACTCTCGCCACCTTCATCGGTGTAACTCGCCCGGGTCACAAACTTCAGCTACCGGAAGCCCCTGAGGCCTCCATGTCACTTTTGGAAGTGCCAGCCTTGGCGATCTCTTCTTCAGATGTCAGAGACCGAATCAGTGCTGGAAAACCGGTCTGGTATCTAGTTCCTGATGGTGTAGTTCAATACATTGGTAAGCACAAGCTTTATCGAGGTGAGAATTGACCGAGCAACTAACCCGCAGACAGCTCAGGGAGCTGGAGCGCACAGGTCAACTGCCTCCTGCCGCTATCGAGCCAGAGCCAGTCGTCGAAGAGTTTGTGACCGACTTTGAGGCACCTCAGACGGTTCCTAGTTTCTCGGCCGAGACTTCGCAACCTCAGGCAGCCGCGCCTGTTGGTCTAACCCGTAGAGAGCTGCGCGAACTTGAGCGCAGCGGTAAGTTGCCTGAGGTGCAAGCTCCGACAGAAGAAGCTCGGCCGGCGACTGATTCGGTAGAAATCACCCTTCCAGATGTTGAAGTTGAAGATGAGAAGATCGCTTCAGCCGAGCTAGAGCAGATCGTGGTATCGGACTTCAGCGCATTGGATTTGCCACCAGCTGATTTCACCGGTACGAACCTGCTGGCCGAACCAAGCACGCAGTCCATCGTTTTGGATGTGGCTCCTGAGGCTATTGCACTGCCAATTGAAACCGGAGAAATTGCAATCACCGGTTCGATTACCGTGCTAACCGATCCAACCACCGGTTCCATGACCGGCGGGCTAGATGGCATTGAGTTAGACAACGCCGACCGCCAAGATGCGGTCACCGGTGTGATCTCTATCGTCGAGCCGGTATCTGCGCTCGACATCATCAACCAGCGTGTAAACGTCGGTGTAGTGCCGAAGTCGGTACTGCGCAAGGGATGGTGGCGTCCCTGGGCTATGGGTGTTGCTGGATTAGTAATGGCCGTGGCAGCAATCCTTGCTACCATCACAATCTTGAACGCGCTAGGAGCGTAATACTTGTCCGCAAGCAAAGAAACAATTGAACAGCTTCAAATCGCAGCAACCGCCGCTTCTGACAAGCTCGGAGAAGAGCTAGTCGCCCTAGACGTATCCGAACCCTTCGCACTGGCTGAGATCTTCCTGATCGCATCTGCCAAGAACGAACGCCAGGCGCAAGCCATGTCAGACAATGTCGAAGACGAGATGCTCAAGGCCGGAATCAAGACTCGGTTCCGCGAGGGTCGCGAGACCGGTCGTTGGATCCTGTTGGATTTTGGTGATCTTGTGGTCCACATCATGCACGAGCAAGAGCGCGAGTATTACTCGCTAGAGAGGCTCTGGCGAGACTGCCCAGTTGTGCCAATTAAGAATTAGTTGTGTAGACTACTGAGGTTCAAGGGCCTGTGGCGCAGCTGGTAGCGCACCTGCATGGCATGCAGGGGGTCAGGGGTTCAAATCCCCTCAGGTCCACCAAAGAACAAGCCCGCTCCGGCGGGCTTTTCTATTTCTAGCCAGTTCAAGTCCTGATCTCTAACCTGCCTTTTCGCAACATGGATTTTGAGCTGTTCAAACTTCCAGCAAATTTCCAGATTTCTCGCTTATCCTCGGAGCACAAACAGTCTTAGGAAAGGACTTAGGTTGGCTATCTCTCACAACCCAATTTTCAATCAGGCAATGGTTACCGGCGTCAAGAACGCCGAGTTGGACCAGCAGCAGGTTGATCAGGAGTTTTCCCGCCTTACCGGCACCCCAATGACCGTTGAGGGAACCGCAGCAAAGGTCTTGGGACTTTTTGTTGTGTTGGCTATCGCGGCGGGTGCAACCTGGATGTTCAACCTAACCGGTCTGCTATTGCCCGCCATGTTCGTTGGTCTTGGCTTGGGACTTTGGGCAACCTTTGGCAAGAAGGTGCGTCCGGCAGTGATGATTGCTTACGCTGCGGCGCAGGGTGTCTTTATCGGTGGCCTCTCGATGATTTTCGAGGGAATGTACCCGGGCATCGCTCAGACCGCAGTGCTTGGAACTTTGGCTACCGCTGGCGCCATGTTTGCCGCTTATCGCTTTGGCTGGGTCAAGGTTGATGCTCGCTTCACTCGCATCATGATGTTTTCGCTTATTGGCTACGGTGTGTTTGCGCTTGTGAACTTCGGTTTTGCAATGTTCGCCGGCATGAGCGTTTACTCCTCACCATTCGGCTGGCTAATCGCTTTGGTTGGTGTTGGTCTTGCCGCCTTCACCCTGAACTTGGACTTTGAGGCCATCCGCGAGGGTGTGGCTCAGCGCCTTCCGCAGGACATGGAGTGGCGTGCTGCCTTCGGTTTGACCGCTTCCTTGATCTGGCTTTACGTCGAGATTCTTCGCTTGTTGGCGATTTTCAACAACAACGACTAACTAGCTTTAGATTGCCACTGCGACCAAAGTTGTCGCAGATCCCAGGCATTCTCAGCCAGGACAGAGACCCCTCGCACTCCGGTGCGGCGGGTCTTTCCTGATATCAGGAGCAATCGGTTGTGGAACAGCACCTGACTTGCTCTGCGCTGCGCCTCGTCGAAGAAGGTGGCATCGGCACAGCCTGAACCATCATCCAGACTGATAAATACCACTCGCTTTCCGCTGCGCATCGGAGGGGACTGGGTGGCAATCCTTACTCCAGCGATCAGCACCTCGGTGTTGCTCCGAAGCGAAATCAGCTCGCTGGCGCGAACCACTCCCATCTCGTCGAGCATCTGTTGGAACTGCTCAATCTGGTGGCCTGAAATCTCCATTCCGGTGATCGATAGTTCTTGCTCAATCTGCTCCTCGCGAGTTGGCTTGTGCCCGCCTTTGCTTAGTGGGGATTCGGCATCAAAGTCGAATGTCATTTGATTCAGATCCATCTTGGGAGCAGCTTTGGCGCTTAGCTGTCGGACTCTAATCATCAGATCACCACGGTTACTGTCGGTTTGCGGGGTGATCTTTGCCAGGGTGTCCAGCGCACCAATTAGAGCTAACCGGCTCAGGGTTCTTCTAGACGGTCTAGCCCTGATATAGAAGTCGCTGAGATTCACAAACGGCTGATTTGTCTTGATGCGCTCGAGCTCTGGTTTTGAGATACCAGCTATGTCAGAAAGTGCCATTCTGACCCCGAGTATTTCTCCGGTCCGCTCAACTCGATACTCATCGGTTGAGTAGTTCACATCTATCGGCAGCAGCCTGACTCCAAGTCTTCTGGCTTCTGCCAGCAGCAAACGTCTTGGATACATGCCTGGATCGTGAGTTAGTAGACCCGCAATAAATTCGGTCGGGTGGTGGGTTTTTAGCCAGGCTGACTGGTAGGTCGGGAGTGCGAATGCCGCGCCGTGAGCCTTGCAGAAGCCGAATGATCCAAAGCCCTCAATGATGGACCAGACTCGCTCGATTACCTCCTTGGAGTAGCCTCTGGCGGAGGCAGATTTTTTGAAGTATTGACCAATCTTTACTGCCTTATCTGGCTTGGCCAATTGCCTGCGATGCTCATCTGCTCGTGCCAGGGTGCAGCCGGTCATCACCTGCATGATTCGCATCAGCTGCTCGTGAAATACCACCACGCCATAGCTCTCCTCAAGGATTGGCTTTAGGTCGGGGTGAATGTAATCCGGTTCGCGAAAGCCATGTCTGCCATCTAAATACGGCGAGATCATGTTGCCCTTCATCGGCCCCGGTCTAAACAGTGAAATCTGCAGCGTTAGGTCATTGAACTTGGTTGGCTGATGCTTGCCGGTGAGCTCTCTTTGCCCGGGAGATTCAATCTGAAACATCCCCAGGGTGTTGGTGCTTCGAATGGTTTGGTAAACGGCAGGATCTGCCCGATCCACCGCATCTAGGTCCACCACCTGCTCGCTAACCCTGGCTATCTCCTGAATCGTGTATGCCATGGCTGACTGCATTCTCACCCCGAGCACATCCAACTTCAGAAAGCCCATCGGATCCATGTCGTCTTTATCGAACTGACTCATTGGCAACCCAACCCCGCTGGGCTCGGTTGGGGTTAGGTTCAAAAGTTCACTGTTGCCCAAAATCACCCCGCAGGGATGCATGGATATATGCCTTGGCAGCCTGTCTAGCCGCTGAGTGATATCGACCAGCAGATTGAGCTTTCGATCTTCGGCAGACTGTTTGGCAAACTCTTCGAGTTCAGGCTTATTTGCCATCGCTTCACGGAAGCTCCTGGCCGAAAAGCGCCATATGTTCTTTGCAATCTCATCAATCTGATCCTCTTCAATCCCAAGGGCGAGGCCAGAATCTCTCACCGCTCCGCGTCCGCGATAGGTGGACTGCATCGAGAGCAGGGTTACTCGATCGCCTCCGTAGCGGCGAAAGATTGCTTTGTAGATATCGTGCCTGCGGGCAGATTCAACATCGATATCTATATCCGGCAGGGTAGATCGCTCGGTGGATAGAAACCTTTCAAACAGCAGACCCTCGCTGATCGGGTCAACTCCCGAGATGCCCAGCAGGTAGTTGATTAGCGAGCCCGCTCCCGAACCCCTGGCTGCAATTCGAATTCTCATGTCCCGAATCATTTGAGCCACATCGGCAACGGTTAGAAAGTAGGTTGCGAATCCGAGTTGGTTGACGGCAATTAGCTCCTTACTCAGTCGGTGTTGAATCTCCGCCAGCTTGGATGCCGGGGCACTCGGGTAACGCCATTCGATAGCGCTGTGGGTTTTTTGCCAGAGCACCTCAAATGGGTTGCCCTCGATGCCCAGTGCTGATTGCTCCGGAGTTTTTGGCTTCCCCCAACCGCAATCGGACTGTGGTTCTAGGCGGCAGCGATCTGCCAAGTTGGCGGTACTTCTAAGTAGTTCAACAGAGCGCTTTGGGTCCTCGGTAATCTCCAATGCCAGCTGGAACATCTCGGCTTGAGGCTTGAGCCAGGCTTGAGCATTGGGCTGAGGTGCAAATAAGCCGAGCGGTTCTAGATGCCTAGCGGAATCCAGCACATCCGCGGTCACCGCATCATCTGGCTCCAGATACCTAACCGCATTACTTAGGATGCTCGGCAGCTTATTGGCCCGAGCCAACTCCAGCATCGCCCTGGCATGATCAATCGAAAGTGCGGTCCCTGGTTCGGTTAGGTGGGTGACCACCTCAATCGCGAGTTGCCCTGGGGTCGTTAGCTGGCTCTGCATCTCGCTGAGCCTGGTTAGGGCAAGTTGAGGGTTGATGATCACCGATTCTGAGACGATGTTTCCCGCACCAACCAAGATGGTGCAGTTTGCTGACAGTTCTGCCAGCACCTTTAGCTCAATCGCGATGTTCTTTTGCTTGCCGCGTCCAGTTTGTGCAGCCGAGATGATTCGGCAAAGACCCGCCCAACCTTTGCCCTTGTCTTGACCGTGAGCCAAGATCGTCACCCTGCCAAAATCCACAACCATTAGGTTCACCCCGATGATGGGGGAGATGCCGAGTTGAACGCAGGCACCGATGTGCTTTACCGCACCATAGAGACCATCTCGATCGGTGATTGCCAGGGCATCAAAGCCCATCGACTTTGCGGCGATAGCTAAGCGTTCAGGCCTGGTAACTCCGTAGTGGGCAGAAAATGCAGAGGATACGTTTAGGTGGGTAAAACTCATTGGCTATTGAGTTGGCTTACTTCCCAGCGATCTTCGGGTCGCTGGTGCCTAAGCTCAAAGAAAAAACGTAGTTCTCCGCTTGCTGCCCACAAGCGCCACATCTCAACCTCCAGCAGGGCCGCTCCAGCCCCCTTGGGGGCCGCTGCCGCATCTTCCCACCAAAGCCTTCTCGAATACCAGCGAACCGGTCTGGAGGCCACCAGGAACGATTTACCCTGGTAGTTAAAGCCAACTGGAGCACCATCAAAATCCAGCATCACGCCGGTAATTTCTTCTAGCCGCATTCCCCAAACCTCTCGCAAATCGAACAAATGTTCGAATACTTAAGAGTGTATTGGTGGCACCGACATTTTCAAAATGAGCTAGTTGATCCTGGCAATAAGTTCGGCGGAATTGTTATGAACTGAGCCAACCGCACTTGATACCGGGTGATACTCCAAGGCTGCGGCCACCTCATCAGACTCATCGCTGAGTGCCGCCAACACCTCTGCTGTGGTTTGGTAGTCGGGGGCCAGCCAAGCACTGAGGTTTTCTTCCGAGAGCATCACCGGATTGCGGTTGTGAATCTGACCAAGTTCTGGCGCTGACTCCTTGGTCAGTAGCGAGCAGGTCAAAACCCACCTGGTTGGATCATTGGCCGCCTTGGCCGGGTTTCGCCACCAGGAGTAAATACCGGCAAAGGCCAGCATGCCTTCGCTTGGGTGAATGAAGTAGGGGACTTTGCTGTCTGGAACCGTGCTCTGCCATTCAAAGTAGCCATCCGCTGGGATAGCACAGCGCTTCGATAGCGCAGATTCTTGAAAGCTTGGCTTATCCAGTACCGATTCGATTCTGGCGTTGATCAGCGGAGTGGTGGAAACTTCCTTGGCCCAGCTGGGAATCAGGCCCCAGCGCGCCGCGTGCAGCTGTCTGGATGGCATGCCATCAATCTCACGCTCCACGATCATCGGGATCTGAGTGGTTGGCGGGATGTTGTAGCTTCGAAAATCAGTCTGGGTCTCGAGCTCGTCAATCTCAAATAGCTCGGTTATGAAATCTGTGGTTTTTGCAATTACAAATCGACCGCACATCTATAAACCAGCCTTACCTCGCAAGCGACAGTAAGAATCCTGTCACATCAGAACCCTTAGCTGACCGGTTGAGCCAACAGCTCTAGGCGTTTTGCAAAGGAGCTTGCAAATCGTGGCTGGGCAAGTTCCATGTCTCCCCAGCCGGTGGCATAGCGAATGCCCTGCAGTGAGCTCAAGCTCCAAACCTCACAGCCTGCAAGCTCTGAAGGTCTTGCTCGCTCAGTCATGGTCTGATACCCGGCCTGGTTTGCCGATTCAAAAACTAAGTCGCGAGTAATCGAGGGTAGCCAGTTGGTTGACTCATCTGGCCCGCAAAGAACATCTCCTCGCCACCAGACAATTGCACTCAGTGCGCCATCGGCAATGTGACCGCTGTCACTTAGCAGCACGGCTTCATCCGCACCGCTGAGGTTGGCTCGACGCCTGATCTGCTGGCCGATAGATAGGTCTGGGCCTTTGATTTGGTATTGCTTTCTAGGGTCCGGCTCATCGCTGGTCCAAAGTGTCAGAGACTCGGTTCGCTCCGGTGCCTCACGGATTCGGAATACCAAGCGCTCACCCTCCGGAAGTTGATCGCGATACTCCATTCTCGGAAACCAGTCGCCCTCGAGTGGAATGATTGCCTTTAGCGCTTCGAAGAAAGCTGGAAGCTCGGTTTGGATTTGCTCATCCTGAATTGAGGACTGAAAACGTGCAAAGTGACGCTCGAGCGCCCTGACCCTGCCACTTCGGACTAGAAAGCTGTCGGCAACTGTTAGAGATTCACTGAGTGTGGCATCAACGCGACGGAGTTCCCCGTCACGGAATTGGAAGAAATCGCCAGCTACGCTCACCTGAACTAGATTAGGGTGCTTGAAGGAGGTCCAATGCCGCTCTACTGCGAATCTTTGCAATCTTGGACCTCGGCGAAAGACATCTTCTGCTCGATTTTTGCTAATCAGCCCAATGCCTTCTGGCTGGATAGACAGCATCATCCGACCTCGCCCTTTTCCATCATGGGCGTCGGATTCCCAAGTTCGGAAGTCGACATCGATGAGGAATTTGAAGATCTAGATTTACCATTCTCGTTCCGACCAATGCTGGTTGGGGTCATGCACTACTCAGATGGCGCACAGTTCACGGGCGCTGGTGATTGGCTCAAGGTGGATCGCGCTTTTGTTTATGACCACACCGATAAGCGTTTGTATTTCATCGGCAGATTCCAAAACAGAGCAGAATTTGACCAGTGGCATCACGCGGCCCTGCTGCGACTAGCGCTTATCGGTGGAGACTCGGCAAGTTACGCCCTGCATAACCCAGCTGCCACCAGCGCTGAACTGGTTTGTCTTGATACTGAGGTTGAGTACCAAAAGAAGATTGAGCTAGCAAAGGATCACATCGCCAAGGGCGATGTTTATCAGCTTTGCCTTACCACCCAGCTGGTGGGGGAATACCAAGGAGACGAACTCTCCTATTTCCTAAGGCTGCGCCGAGCTAACCCCGCTCCGTATTCATCGTTTATCCGCATCGGTCACAAGTCATACGTTTCAATTTCACCAGAACGTTTCATGTCCATCGAGGCTGGGATTGTCACCTCAAGTCCAATCAAGGGCACCAGACCGAGGTCTCAGGATCCGGTGGTGGATGCGCAGTTGGCTGCAGAACTGGGCGAGAGCGAAAAAGAGCAAGCCGAAAATCTGATGATTGTTGACCTTGTTAGAAACGATCTATCGATGGTTTGCGAACCAGAATCCATTTTGGTGAGTGATCTTTTGAAGGTTAGAAGCTACTCGACGGTTCACCAGTTGGTATCAGACGTCAGGGGAGCCCTGAAGCCAGGTGTGAAGACATCCCAGGCAATCGCGGCACTTTTCCCCGGCGGATCTATGACTGGAGCTCCAAAGATTCGTGCCACCGAGATTATTCGCGAACTAGAAACGGCTGAACGTGCCGGGTACTCAGGCGCTATTGGCTTTATCTCCGGAAACGGCAACCTAGACCTCGGCATGGTCATCAGGACTGCGGTTTTTGAATCTAACAGGGTCACAATCGGGATTGGCGGCGGCATAACCTCCGGTTCTGAGGTGGTGGCAGAACATCAGGAGATACAAATCAAGGCGCAAGCCCACGTAAGCGCGCTATCTGCCACCGTGCGTTGGTAACCTTTTACCCTAAATGTTTTGAGGTTTTCATTGAGCACTGAGTACAACTTCCATGCCATTCAAGATAAGTGGCTTCCGGTTTGGGATGAGCGCAAGCCGTTCAACTCCTCGGTACCGGGGGATGCGCGTCCCAAGAAGTATGTGCTCGACATGTTTCCTTACCCTTCGGGCGACCTTCACATGGGTCACGCCGAGGCATATGCGCTAGGCGATGTGATCGCGCGCTACTGGGCGCAAAAGGGCTTCAACGTCATGCACCCAATCGGTTGGGATGCTTTTGGTTTGCCTGCCGAGAACGCCGCCATCAAGCGCGGACTAGACCCTCGCCAGTGGACCTACGAAAACATCGATCAGCAGAAGTCCTCAATGCGTCGCTATGCGTCAAGTTTTGACTGGGACCGCGTACTTCAGACCTGCGACCCGATCTACTACCGCTGGAACCAGTGGCTCTTCCTGGAGTTCTACAAGCGCGGTCTGGCTTATCGTAAGAACTCGAACGTGAACTGGTGCCCAAGCTGTCAAACGGTGTTGGCCAACGAGCAGGTAGTGCAGGGGCTATGTGAGCGTTGCGACTCCCAGGTAACCAAGAAGGCCCTAACTCAGTGGTACTTCAAGGTGACCGACTACGCAGATCGCCTTCTGGATGATCTAGACACGCTCGAGGGCAACTGGCCAGCCAAGGTGCTCACGATGCAGCGCAACTGGATCGGAAGATCTCAGGGTGCGAATGTTGACTTCGAAATCGAAGGTCGTTCCGAGCGACTAACTGTCTTCACCACCCGGCCTGACACGCTCTATGGCGCGACCTTTATGGTCGTGGCTGCAGACAGTGATTTGGCTCTTGAGCTTGCTTCAATGGCCGAGCCGGCAACCCGAATGAAGTTCCAGGACTATCTCGAGAACGTAAAGCAGTCGAACGACATCGAGCGATTGGCGTCTGATCGAGAGAAGACGGGTGTCTTCCTAGACCGCTACGCAATCAATCCACTGAGCGGCGAGCGGATTCCAATCTGGGCATCCGACTACGTGCTTGCCGATTACGGTACAGGCGCAATCATGGCCGTTCCTGCTCACGATGAGCGCGACATGGCTTTTGCAAACGCACTCGATCTTCCGGTCATCGACGTGGTTGACACCGGTGAAGAACTACCGTCTATTTCTCGTGTTGCAACCGCGGGCGATGGGGTTGTAGTCAACTCCGGACCTCTCAATGGCCTGAGCAAGAAAGACGCCATCGCCAAGGCGATTGAAATCATCTCAGAACGCAAGTTGGGAGACGGAGCCAAGAATTTCCGCCTGCGAGACTGGCTTATTTCCCGCCAGCGCTACTGGGGAACACCGATTCCCATCATTCACTGTGAGTCCTGCGGTGAGGTTCCGGTTCCTCAGGATCAGCTGCCGGTTGAACTACCGAGCAGTGCAGGGCTTGATCTCTCACCTAAGGGAACCTCTCCACTTGGAGCGGCCTCCGACTGGGTGAATGTTTCCTGCCCGAGCTGTGGCAAGGCCGCGAGACGTGACTCCGACACCATGGACACCTTCGTTGATAGCTCCTGGTACTTCCTTCGCTACCTAAACCCAAACAGCGAAGAGTTTGCCTTTGACCCAGCGGCAGCCAAAGAGTGGGCTCCAGTAGATCAGTATGTCGGCGGTGTTACTCACGCAATCCTCCACCTGCTCTACGCCCGATTCTTTACCAAGGTCCTACATGACATCGGCTTGATTGACTTCGAAGAGCCTTTCACCAGACTTTTGAACCAGGGCATGGTTCTAATGAACGGCTCTGCCATGAGCAAGTCTCGCGGCAACCTGGTGCGACTATCCGAGCAGCTTGATGAGCACGGTGTGGACGCGATTCGTCTAACCATGGCATTTGCCGGTCCACCCGAGGATGACATTGACTGGGCAGACGTGTCGCCAGGTGCCAGCTCTAAGTTCCTAGCTCGCGCGTGGAGAATCGCTCAGGATGTTGATTCCGAAGTTGGAATCGACGTCACCAAGGGCGATGCATCGGTTCGTAAAGCAACCCATACCTTCCTCGCAGCATTCAGCGAAGCCATTGAGTCCTTCAAGTTCAACGTCGGCGTTGCGAAGGCCATGGAGCTAACCAATGCCCTTCGAAAGGCGATCGACTCGGGCTGCGGACCAAAGGATCCTGCGGTTCGCGAAGGTGCCGAGGAGCTAGCGAAGGCACTGTCGCTCTTTGCACCATACGCGTCAGAGGATATGTGGTCACTGCTGGGACACCAGCCATGCGTCGCATTGGCAGAGTTCCGCACTGCTGACCTATCTCTATTGGTTGAGGACACCGTGGTGGCAATTGCGCAGGTTGATGGAAAGCTTCGCGATCGTTTTGAGGTGCCGGCTGGCATCTCTGAGCAAGAACTTCGCGATCTTGCAATGAGCTCCGAGAACGTCAAAAAGGCAATAGGTGACCGCGAGTTGGCTCAGGTAATCGTCAGAGCTCCAAAGCTTGTAAACATCGCCACCAAGTAGCAACTTATCCACCTATAGGTGGAGAACTTTCAACCCGGCTATCCGATTGAGCACGCTTTACCCATGCAAAAGATTGTCAAGTGGCTCTCGGATCTCTCAACCAGCCAGAGAGTTGTCGTTGGATCTTTAGCCTTACTCGTGCTTTATCTTCTGGGCACTTCATTCAGCACCGAGAATCAAGCAAACAAGCTGGACCTGAGTTACGTCGGCAGCATTGCATCCGAATCAGAGCAGGTTCGCGCCGAAATCTATGTCCATGTTGCCGGGGAGGTAGAGAAGCCAGGGCTGTATTCACTTTCGGTTGGCTCCAGGGTTGAGGACGCCATCGAGCTTGCCGGCGGCATGACTAGATCGGCATTCGAGCAAAGCGTGAACCTTGCTCGAATGGTCTCCGATGGCGAGCAGATTGTTGTGCTCGATAAGTCTCAGGTCTCGGCAGCGGGAGCTGCGTCCGAGTTCATTTCGCTAAACAACGCCACCATGGAACAGTTGGAATCACTGCCGGGCGTGGGTCCTTCATTAGCATCCCGAATCATCGATCACAGGACTGCAATTGGTTCATTCTCGGATCTGTCGCAACTTCGAGACGTCTCTGGAATCGGAGAGAAGCTCTACGCAAAGATTTCAACGCGTTTGACGCTGTGATAGTTCTTCTGGCTGGAGCCTTGTGGCTCTTCTTGTGGCTAAACGCGACCCCTGAACTTGAATCAAACCTGAAGCTCAATTTCCCAAGCGTCCCTGCGATCGAAGAGCTCAGAGCAAAGTTCCTCTTCAATCTCAACGGAGTTACAGAGGACAGTTCTGGCTTGGTGGCAGGACTTGCGATTGGTGATCGAGGCCTGATCAGCGAAACCCTGAGCGAGAACATGAAGGAGCTTTCGCTCACGCACCTGGTGGCGGTTAGCGGGGCAAATCTTGCAATCATCGCAGCGGTTGTGTTTCTAACCGCCTCGCTACTGGGGGCAGCAAGGTTCTGGAGATTTACTCTCGCCTATCTCTCGATAGCGGCATACATACTTTTGGTTGGCCCAGAGTCAAGTGTGCTGCGAGCGGGAACCATGGCAGCATTTGTGATGGCTGGTTGGTGGCTTGGACGCAAGGTTAACCCATTGGTGCCGCTGTCCTGGGCGGTTCTTTTTCTGTTGCTCGTTGACCCTGCGCTTGCGATCGATATAGGTTTCGCTCTCTCGGTCTTTGCGACAATGGGCCTTCTGGTGTTGGCGGGAAACCTCCACGAGCGTCTAGAGCCCAAACTGGGCACATGGCTCTCGTTGGGAGTCTCGGCTTCAGTTGCCGCTCAGCTCTACACGCTTCCGGTGTTACTAGTCCTGCAGCCTTCTATTCCGGTCTACTCCGTGCTCGCAAATCTTGCCGTTGAGGCGGTGGTTGCCCCAGTTACCATTCTGGGCATCTTGGCGGTTGTTGCATCGGCCATCTCGCCACCTCTTACGCAGCTACTGACCTGGCTTGCATCTATTGGGACATGGTGGATTGAGACGGTGGCGAACAACCTAAGCCAAATGCCGCTGACGCGCATTCCGATGCTTCCAGGGGCTATCGGCATCGGATTCACGGTGTTTCTTGTTGTGGGCGTCACGTTGGCCCTGGTTTCAAAGCGTGTCAACCTTAAGGTCATCGGAGCCGTTTGCGTTGCACTTTTCTTGGTTCCTGTGGGTTGGGTCGCAACAGACCTAACGCGCCAGAACAACTTTCACGCAGGCTGGCAGATTCTCAACTGCGATGTCGGTCAGGGCGACGCACTACTTATTCGAAGTGGCGACCAAGTCGCGTTGATAGATGTTGGTCGTGAGGATGAGCCAATCGACCATTGCCTTAGCTCTCTTTCTATCAATCACATTGATCTTTTGGTTCTCACGCACTTTGACGCAGATCACGTTGGTGGAATACGCGGAGCATTAGATGGCAGAAGTGTCGGTGTTGCCTTGATCTCCGGCTTCCGAGACGATCGACCTTTGGTCTCGGTGGTGTCGGAGGTTCTCGCCGTCTCTGCCGAGAGTGTGCTTATTGGTTACTCGGGAATGAACGGCTATCTGGGCTCTGCTAATTGGCGAGTTCTCAGTCCAACGTTTGAAGCGAATGAAGCAGAGGACAGTAACGATGCTTCTTTGGTTCTAACCTTTGAGTTTGAGCAGTTCAATCTGCTAACTCTTGGTGATCTGGGGGAGAAGGGGCAAGAGCGGCTCATGCGAAATTCCTATCCGTGGTTGGCCACTCTTGTTCAGAAGCCGCTGATCTTGAAAGTTGCTCACCACGGCTCGAAAGATCAATCCCCAAAGCTGCATGGTCTGGTTGAACCAGATATAGCGCTGGTGTCTGTAGGTGCCGGGAATGACTATGGACACCCAACGCAAAGCGCTCTTTTTATGCTGCAGCGCCTTGCCGCCAAGATTCTAAGAACAGACATCCACGGGGCAATCTCACTGCGCATCGAGGATGACCGCTTGGTAGCTACTACCGGAGGTAAACTTTCGCTGTGAGCGGGAAAACGGTTTATTGGAATCAGGCGGATGTTGCTCCGCTGGTTTTGGTGACCGGTAACGAAAGTTATCTAGCATCCAGGGCAATCAGTGGAATCAAGTCCAAACTTCGCGCGCTGCATCCAGACCTTGAGGTGACTGAAGTTTCCGAAGGGGAGTATTCGCCCGGACTGCTATTCACAGTTGCAGCCCCATCGCTATTTGCAGAGCCAAGGCTCATCATCATTCTTGGCGCAGCCGAGGGCCTACTGGAAGATCTAAGTCACCTCATTGCAGAACCTGTAGAAAACTGCACTGTCGTTGTTCGCCTGCCAAATGCCGTTGGTCACAATGGCAAGGTAAAGACCGCATTGGGCCCGAAGTCCCTGACGGTGTCGTGCGAGGAGCTCAAGAAGGATGCCGAAAAGGCAGACTTTGTGAAGTCAGAGCTTCAGGCGCTCGGGAAGAAGATTGACGCTGCCGGACTAAAAGCATTACTTTCTGCCTTCAACCAAGACCTTGCGGAACTCGGTGGGGCTTGTTCGCAACTTGCGACTGCGACTGTAGCGACGATCAACTTAGAGATTGTTGAGCAAACCTTCCAGGGCAGGGTGGAAACCAACGCATTCAAGATTGCCGACGCTGCGCTTGCAGGCAATGCGGCTGAGGCTATTCGACTGTTCCGCCACGGTTTCACCACCGGCATTGATCCCGTTGCTCTAAGCGCAGCCTTAACTATGAAGATTCGTCAGCTGGCAAGGCTTTTCAATGACCGAAACGCATCCCCGGGTGCCCTTGGGATGCAGCCCTGGCAGCTTGAGAAAGCCCGCAGAGAGCTTTCGGGTTGGGAAGAGGGGCAGTTGATCAAGCTTGTGCAGCTAGCGGCCCAAACCGACGCGGACGTCAAGGGTGCGAGCAGGGATCCTGGCTTTTCGATTGAAAAGCTTCTGTTTGCAATGGCCCGGAAATAAAAAAAACCGGGCCGAAGCCCGGTTTTTTCAAAAACTCTTTAGAGCGCCGAAACCTTCTTGCTGATAGCGCTCTTGCGGTTAGCAGCCTGGTTCTTGTGAACAACGCCCTTTGATACAGCCTTGTCTAGCTTGCGGTTAGCGTTTGCTAGTGCAGCAGCTGCAGCAGCCTTGTCGCCACCCTCAGCAGCCTCACGAACTGCACGGATGGCAGTCTTTAGCTCCGAACGGACGGACTTGTTGCGCTCCTCGGCCTTGCGGTTAGTTCCGATGCGCTTGATGTTCGACTTGATGTTTGCCATGTTTCACTTTCTTAGGCGAAAACTTTTGTTGAGGTGAATGACCTCAGAACAAGGGGAAACTCTATCAGTTTGATGCAATAAGGGCAAGCACCATGCGAGAATA
>JARXAN010000038.1 GCA_029865895.1 Actinomycetota bacterium | reverse complement strand
GGCCGTGCTCACCAGCCCAGAGAAGCGTGCCGAGCTGTCAGCACTTGTTGCTCCTGCTCAGGCAGTGTTCTTAGATGCCAAGGTCGAGTCTGAACTAATTGACCTAAGCCACGAAGAGGCTCAGGAGCTACTGCAGTCGCTTGGCCAGGAAGAATCTGGTCTTGACCAGCTCGCTCACGTCGGTTTCCAAACTCTTGGATTGCAGACCTACCTGACCGCAGGGCCCAAAGAGTCTCGCGCTGGGACCATCCGCAAGGGCTGGAAGGCTCCGCAGGCAGCTGGTGTGATCCACACCGACTTCGAGCGCGGGTTTATCAAGGCAGAAGTTGTCTCCTTTGCCGATCTAGATGCTGCAGGTTCTATGGCTGAGGCCAAGGCTGCGGGCAAGGTTCGCATGGAGGGCAAGGAATACGTCATGAACGACGGCGATGTGGTGGAGTTCCGCTTCAACGTCTAGTTGTCTTGCACTCAAGTGGCAACTTCGCAGAATCATCTCCTCCAAAACTCCAAACTGCGGGTAACCGAAACTTTTTTCAGGTTGCATTTTTACGCTCGGTAGTCTCTTCTGGTCCAAAGGAGAGAAATTGGAACTTAAGAAACTTGCCGGCCTAGTAATTGGAAGCTTGATACTTGGATTCGCCTCTGCGAACCCAGCGGTCGCGGTCCACGATTCTAGCGCAAACGGCAACACCATCATCATGTCAAATTACGGCAACCCAGCCACGACTTATTCCGCGACGGCTGTGTCACACAACGTGGCCTTTGATTGCTTCAACAGCCTTCCCGAAACTCGACTGACCTTTAGGGTCGGAGGTCTTGGGTCTGGAGTCGCCAACTCGAGTGGTTCGACCGCAAACCGATTCGTCGTGACCTGGACTCAGGCCAGCACCTCAAACACGGTGACTTTCTCTCCAAGGTTTGTGGCAAAGGAGACCCCGAGCGCTACATCAACCGGTTCTTTCACCCTGACCATCAATTACTCAACCTTCTCACTGCAGGTTGCCCCAGCGGACACCATCCGAATTTCATACGAAGCTCCGGCTAATGGCGCTACAGACATCATGGGCACTCCAGACGGCGGCGCAAGCACTAACTTTTCTGTCGGAGCAATGTCATTCTCGGGGCTTGTTTTTGATGCATCCAAGTTCACAGGCGTTCAGCGCATGGGATCATGTTTCCCTGGTAGCGGCGGCGGCGGTGGCGGCGGCGGTGGAAGCCCAGCGCCTGATTGTCTAGTTAACGGTTCTCCAGCGACTTTGAATCAGGTAGGCCTTAGCAGGTCGACCCTTAACGCGGGAGAGACATACCAAACCACTATTGGTGGTCAGGCTTTGCTTGCGTCTTGCAAAATCACCCTGAACAGCGGTTATTGGGTGCGAACTTCGGTCAACAGCACCGTGGTATCTACTAATGGCACAAATAACACGACCAACGTTACGTTTACTAGCGTCGCCCCAGTCAGCTACGAGACTCTTGTAGCCGGTCTGCAGACTCAGGGGTACAGCACTCCGATTCAGCCAGGCGATGTTTGGAAGCGAGAGCTGTTCACTACCTCGGTTACCCCAACCTCAGGTGATGTTCCGGTTGTGACCATGATCATGACCTTGGGTGTCAGTGGCGGCGGAAGCTCTCCATCCGTAGTGGTTTCGAGAACCGTCTACTCTGGCCCACAGATTTTGGTTACCATCACGCCAAGGCCGATTCTTCCGGGTGCAAGCTTGGTATTCACCGGTGAAAACCTCTCGGCCATCACATCGGCAACAATCGGAGCTAAGACCGCATCGCTCAGCTTTGACGCCAAGACCGGTCTGACAATTGGTACCCCAGATGGCTTGACCCCTGGAAAGTACGATCTAGTCATGCAGTCAAGCTTCGGCAAGCTAACTCACATCAACGCGGTGACCATCAAGGCGCCAACTCCAACGGCGACCATTGGCTTCAGAAGTGACGCGCAGCACCTAAACGAGAAGCAGGTCTTGGATCTAGTTGCATTCAACAAGACCCTGAACCCGGGCTATGAGAAGGTTCGCTGCATCGTCAACGCATCTGATCCAAAGACCGCTAAGCGAATTGCTGACCTGGTTTGTGCTCATGTTGCTCGTGGCGAGGCTCGCAACGTAGAGGTCATCAAGGATGTCCGCACTAGCTACCCAGGTGAAGGTTTCTGGGTTCGCGTTTACGCAGCTGGCTAATTAGACAAAGAGTGAAGGCGGGGAGGAAACTCCCCGCCTTTTTCTTGGCCGCTATTCTTGGCATTCTAGATTTGAAGGAGCAGCACATGGCGGCAGACAAGTTGATTTCATCGGGGGGGCCATGGGAGTCAGTGATTGGTTACTCCAGGGCAACCGTCACTGGGCCGTTTGTTCACGTTGCGGGAACCACTGCCACGGTTGATGGCAAATTGCAGCACGAGGGTGATGCCTACGGTCAGACCAAGGTGGCATTCGAGATCATCGAAAAGGCTTTGGCTCAAGCCGGACATACCCTTCAGGACGTGATTCGTGTGCGCATTTACCTATCGAATGAAGCAGATATGGACGCCGCGGGTAAAGCCAACGGCGAGCTTTTCTCTGAAATTCGACCAGCACTAACCATCCTTGCCGGACTGAAATTCATCAACCCGCAGATGCTGGTTGAGATCGAAGTGGATTCATATAAGCAGTGAGTTTGCTGTGTCGGGGTCGTCAGGGGAAAGCATTCCCATAGACTCTGAAAATGAGTGCAACACTTTCTGCCACGCAGACCCATTTCTCCCAGGTTCTCAACCAGGTCAGAGAAGCTGGCTATCTCCAGAAAAAGCCAAGTTTTTACATCATTCGCCTCATTGCAATCACCATCATTGCCGGTGCGCTTTGGACTGGAGCTGGGTTTCTTGCCTGGGCTGCCGAGCAGAACAGCTGGTGGTTGGTAGCAGCATTTGCCCTAGTGGCACTCCTAGGCGTAATGAGCGCTCAGTATGGCTTCATCGCTCACGAAGCTTCTCACCGTCAGGTCTTCAGAAACAACAAGCTAAACGACTGGACCGGATTGGTTCTGGCAAATCTATTTGCCGGGCTCTCCTACGGTTTCTGGTTGCGCAAGCACAACAAGCACCACCAGCGTCCAAACCAGATCGGCGAAGATCCAGACATCGCGATTCGTGTGCTGAGCTTCACCACAGAGTCCAAAATGGCGAAAAAGGGCGTCGAGCGCTGGTTCTCGGATCGCCAGGGCTACCTGTTCCCATTGCTTCTTTTGTTCACCGGTTTTGACCTGCTGTTGGATTCGGTAGCGGGTCTAGGACGCAAGGATCGCCCACTTGGCATTCGCGTTCTGGAGTTCTCGCTGATGATGATTCGACAGTTCGCACCTTATGTGGTGCTTGCAATCATGTTTGGCCCACTCTGGGCGGTTGCGATGTGGTTTGTGATGATGATGAGTTTTGGGTTCTTTATGGGAGCTGCTTTTGCTCCTAACCACAAGGGCATGCCGCTGATTGCCAAAGACTCCAAGTTGGACTTCTTCTCGCGCCAGGTGCTCACTTCCAGAAACATCAAGGGCAACTGGCTGAAGGACAACCTAATGGGTGGTCTGAACTACCAGGTTGAGCACCACCTGTTCCCATCGATGGCAAGACCATACCTTCGCAAGGCTCACGCGATCGTTGCTGAGCACTGCCGCGAGAATGACATCACACTGGTGGAGATGAACTTGCTGGCCAGCTACAAGACGATCATGCAGCACCTAAACAAGGTTGGTCTTAGCAATAACGCTGACCCATTCGTCTGCCCAATGGTGGCGGAATTGCGCCCTCGAAGCTAGTTCTAAAGTGTCAAAAGCAGAAGTCGACCAATACCTCAAAGGGCTGCCTGAGGCAGCTGTATTCTCCATCCAGGCACTTCGCAAACAGGTTCTAGAGCTGGTCCCGTCTGGCGAAGAGAGTATTTCCTACGCCATGCCGTGTGTGAAGCTCAGCGGCAAGGCGGTAGCAGGTTATGCGGCCTTCAAAAAACACATCGGCTACTTTCCACACTCCGGCAACATAGTTCCGCAGCTTTCCGACGAACTAGCTGGCAGAAAGCAAACCACCGGTGGCTTTCAATTTGAGTTGGGTGAGTTGCTGCCGGATGACTTGATTGCGAAGCTGGTTGGACTCAGACTCAAAGAGCTCAGCGAGAAGTATCCAGATTTGGATTTCCAGCTTTACTAAGTTAATTCTTCGGTTAACGCAAGGTAAACAAGCGCAAGTTTCTCTACGATTTCTCCGTGAGTCTTTCCAAGAAAATGTTCCTTGCTGACGGCATACAGGTGCCGTGCGTCAACCTACCGGCGGATGTTGACCTCGGTGATATTCACCCTTGGGCTGCTTCGTTGGAGGCAGCAGCTGAATTGGTTGCCGAAGGCAAATCCTCTGCTCTTTTGTACTTCGTGGAAAACTCCGCTCAGCTCGAGCAAGCTACGGCAGATCTCAGAATGCTTTGGGGACGCAAGTTGACGTTTTGGGTTTTCTACCCGAAGAAACCTCACCTCAAAACTGATCTATCTCGAGATGTGACCTGGAAAATCATGAGGCAGGCTGGGTTGCAGGGCACCAGGCAAGTCGGAATTGATGAGAACTGGTCCTGCTTGTATTTCAAGAACAGCGGAAAACTAGATTACGTAGAACTCGTCACCGGTTAGGTTTAGCAACCTGGCATTGAATCCAACCGCAACGGTTCCCGGCGGCATGCTCTTGGTTACTACGGCATTTGCACCAACCGCGCAGTCGTTACCGATGGTGATGTTGCCAATCAGTTTTGCACCCGCACCCAAGGTCACTCGATCGCCGACAGTCGGGTGACGCTTTACGGCCTCAAGGGTCTTTCCGCCCAGGGTCACGCCGTGATACATCAGGACATCATCACCGATTACCGCGGTCTCACCAATTACGACACCGACACCGTGGTCAATCACAAAGCGGCGACCGATTACTGCACCCGGGTGGATCTCGATGGAGGTCCAAAACTTGGCCCAGTTAGAAAACATGCGGCTCAGGATTCTCAGCTTTAGCTTCCACATTACGTGAGCAACTCGATAGGCCCAGATGGCATGCAGTCCCGGAGAGGTGAGCAGAAGTTCAAGAGCGCTCCTGGTGGCAGGATCGCGCTCAAGGCCTACTTTGATGTCTTCGAAGATTCTCACTGCTTGGCTTGGTATTCCTCTTGCAGGTCACGGTAGAGCGTCGATGAAACATAGCGCTCTCCGAACGATGGAATGATGACCACGATGTTCTTACCCTCAAACTCTGGGCGGTGAGCAACCTCACGTGCTGCCCAGACGGCGGCACCGGAGGAAATTCCAGCCAGGATGCCATCCTCTGCCGAGACTCGACGGGAGTACTCAAAGGCAACCGCATTGGTGGCTGAGAGCACCTCGTTGTAGACGGTGGTGTCCAAGATTGAAGGGATAAAGTTCGGACCGATTCCAGCTAGCGGGTGACCGGCTGCTTCGCCACCGGTTAGCAGCGGCGAAGATGCCGGCTGAACCGCGAAGACTTTGATGTTTGGGTTTAGTTCCCTCAGGCGCTGACCGGTTCCGGTAATGGTGCCACCGGTCCCAGATCCTGCTACCAGTGCATCGACCTGACCATCTAGATCACGCCAGATTTCCTCCGCGGTGGTTTCACGGTGAATCTTTGGGCCTGCTGGGTTGTCGAACTGACGAACCAGCACACTTCCTGGAATCTGCTTGCCCAGTTCTTCAGAGGTTGCTACCGAGCCCTTCATACCCTCAGCCGCAGGTGTGAGCACCAGCTCGGCACCGTAGGCGCGGATCAAAATCTTGCGCTCGAGGCTCATCGAGTCTGGCATCACAATGATGGTGCGGTAACCGCGGGCTGCTCCAACCATGGCAAGACCGATACCGGTGTTGCCACTGGTTGCCTCAATGATGGTTCCGCCAGGCTTTAGCTCGCCAGATTCCTCGGCGGCGTTAACCATGGCAATCGCAAGACGGTCTTTTACGCTGGAAGAAGGGTTGTAGAACTCCAACTTGGCATAGACATTTGCCTTGGCTCCATCGAGCACTCGATTTAGCTTGACCAGTGGAGTGTTACCGAATACCTCGGTGATGTTGTTGTAAACCCGCATTTTTCTCCAGACGTGAACCAACGAAGTTTAACCCCTTACCAAGGTGAATGTTCCCTTCGGTTACCGATAGTTTCGATGGCTCTCAGTTTTCTTCAAGGTTTCTCGCTTAGGTTTTTCAGCTATGAGAATCCTTTTAGCTTCCGCATCCATTGTTTCCGTGATGGCACTCAGCGCCTGCAGCCCAGAGCAGTTAGTCAGCGCAGCAGCTGACGCAGCTGCCTGCACCGCGATGGAGTCCACCGTTACCGCCACCCTCGAGGCATATCAATCAGGTCTTGTCGACTCCGGACTGATCTCCCAGGTGGATGCGCTGATCGGCGAGCAGGTCAGGGGAGTGCTCTCCTCTGGATTGTCTCAGGACCTTGCAGATCTAGTTGCGATTGTGGATTCCAATGAGTCGGTCGAAACCGCAACCGCGAAGGTTGAAGAGCTAACCGCGTCTATTCAGGACAAGTGCGCAGCCGTTGGGATTGAATTCTCTAACTAGCGACCTAGTTCGTCGTCGATCATATTTCCCTTGCGAATTTGAATCGCGACCGGAATGGCAATCATGCAGCAGGCGAACAGCAACCAAATTGAGGCATCCCAGTTACCCGTGACCTCGCGAAGCACTCCCACCAAAAACACTGCAATAGAGGCAGTGGTATAGCTAACACCCTGGCCAAACGCACTAACCGCCAACACCGTCGAGCGCTCTCTGGAGCGCAGGTTGAATAGCGTGAGCGCAAGCGGGAACATGGTGGGTCCGAACCCAAAGGCGATAACCCAGAGCCAGGTCAGCGAGGCGTCTCCGAGCAAAAAGCCCAAGGTTCCAATCACGCCACTGGCAAACGAGAACCAAACAATCACGCTCTGTGACCTCGGGTACTTGGTGCTCAGGATCGGCATGATCAGCGAAATGGGCAAACCAATTAGCGCAAACAGGCTCAAGAGCAAACCGCCCTGGACCACTGTGACGCCCTGATGCTCAGCCAGCAGTAGCGGCAACCAGGCAAATGAAACATAGCCAATGATTGCTGTCACCGCCTGCATGAATGCGATCGATAGCGCGGTCGGGGAGCGCCAAATAGCCTTGTGGCCGGCAACCTTCTCGGGCTTTAGTTCGGGCTTTGAATTACCAAGCAGGAAAGCCAGCGGAGCAACTGTGAGCACCGCCAAAATTGCCCACTGACCAAGCGAGAATCTCCAACCGGCAGCCTCCGAAATAGGTACTGCGACAAACGAGGCCATGGTGGCTGAGATAGCGGTCAACGTCAGGTAGAAACTGGAAACTAAGCCCACTTTGTTTGGGAAGTACTTTCTCACCAATACCGGCAGCAGCACATTGCCAATGCCCATACCCAGCAGGCTTAGCAGTGAGCCAAAGAACAATGCCGTGGCATCCCAGGCAAAAGCACGGAGTAGGTGCCCCACGATGATCATCAATACCGTGAGCAGCAGAGTCTTTTCGACGCCAAGAACTCGAGCGGGGCGGTAGCTCAGCGAACTAGCGAGAGCGAAGGACAGCGGTGCCGCAATTCCCAGTAGGCCAATGGTGACAATCGGCAGCGAGATATCTTGCTGGATGTAGCTGATTACCGGCGAAATGGAACTGACCGCGGTCCTGAGGTTTATGGCCAGTAGCGCAATCGTTGCGATTGCTAGAAAACGAGCTTGGTTCTTGGTTCTCACTTCAATGCTTGCTGAAAATCTGCGTGCAGCAGAGAGTTCGAGGCCATCACGGAAGAGCTCTGGTCGGTGAGTGGGCCCGAAAGGTCGCTAATGCGTCCGCCAGCCTCCTCAACGATTGGCACCAAGGCTGCGATGTCGTAAATCTTCAGGTCGTGCTCTGCCACCAGGTCAATGCTGCCCTCGGAGAGCAGCATGTAGCTGTAGAAATCGCCATAGGCGCGGGTGCGCCAGACTTTTCGGCTCAGTTCAATCAACTGAGTTAGTTTTCCAGCCTGATCCCAAAGCTGCATGTTGTTGTAGGAGATTGATGAATCCTCCAGCTTTGAAATTCGAGAAACCTGCAGAGTGTGGACACTTCCATCAATTTCCCGGGTAAAAGCTCCGTTACCGCGATGTGCCCACCAGCGCCTCCCAAGAGCCGGAGCCGAAACCACGCTGGTGGTAATAACGCCGTCAACTCGAAGGGCAATCAGGGTTGCCCAAATTGGCACGCCCCTGAGGTAGTTCGCGGTGCCATCGATTGGGTCGACAATCCAGTTTCTCGAACCCGAACCGGTGTTCTCAAACTCCTCGCCAATAAAGCTATCCTCTGGCCGGTATTCCGCGACCACCTGGCGCAAGCTAGCCTCAACTGCCTTATCGGCATCGGTAACAGGGGAGCGATCTGGCTTGGTCTCAACCAAGAGGTCAACTGCCCTGAATCGTTTGAGTGCAATCTCATCGGCGTGATCCGCCATTTTGAGAGCGAGGTCTAAATCGTTAATCATTAGACCTAATCTATCGACCCAATAGCCAGCACCAGACGACGGAACGAATCCAGCCTTGAGGCAGAAAGCTTTGCCTTGGCAACATAAACGTCCAGCTCGCAATCTGGAGCATCGGAAAGGTGACTGCAGTCTCTCGGGCAATCGGCGCTCGCCGCATCTAGATCGGCAAAACCCTTGAGTAGCCCAATCGCGTCGATTCCCTTGAGCCCGAAGGTTCTCACCCCGGGAGTGTCAACAATCCAGCCACCTGGCACCGGTATTGCCTTGGCAGAGCTCGAGGTGTGCTTGCCCTTGCCGGTGACCTCGTTCACCTCACCGGTGGCACGCACATAGTCTGGGGCTAAGAGATTGATGAGCGAGGTTTTTCCCACACCGCTGTGACCCACAAACACCGTGGTGTGTCCAGCCAGCAGCGCTTCCAGCTCCTCAAGGTCCGGATTCGCTTTGGAGTGCCTGATGACCTTCAGGTCAAAGCCTTCAAATCCGCTAATGAACTCTTTGGGGTCAGCCAGATCGCACTTGGTCATGATCAGAATTGGCTTTAGGCCGGCATGCATCGCCGCGACCAAATATCTATCCACCAAACGCGGCTTGGGTTCTGGGTTTGCACTCGCCATAACAATGGCTAGCTGGTCGGCATTAGCCACAATCGTCTGGTCTCCGACATCGCTCTCATCGCTCGAACGAGTTAGCTCAGAACTTCTAGGTTCGATGCGAACAATTCTCGCCAGTGCGCCTTTTTCATCGGAAACTTCGCCAGCCAGTGCTACTCGATCACAGGTGACACAGCCCTTGTTTCTAAGCTCCTTGGCCAGAGTTGCCAATACCTCTCGGCCATCGTCGGTGAGGACCTTGTAGCGAGCGAGGTGAACCTCGATAACCATGCCCATGAGGGCATTTTCGTGAGTTGGGCGACGCTTGGTTCTGGGCTTTGAGCCTTTTGGATTGGGCCTGATGCGAACATCGTCCTCATCTAGGTCCATACCTGGCCCCGGCTCAAACATCCAGGTCAATTGGACCCCAGCATTGCTTGCCAGAGGTTTACAAATTCCGGCATGGTCTTGGAGGTGGTGGCGATGTTCTCAACCTCGATGCCCGGAACTCGCAGCCCGAGGATTGCGGCTGCGGTCGCCATGCGGTGATCTTCGTAAGTGAGCCACTGACCCGCGTGCAGTTTGGCTGGTCGAATCTCCAAACCATCTGCGAGCTCTGTGACGTCCCCACCAAGTTTGTTTAGCTCGGTGGTCAAAGCGCTGAGGCGATCGGTCTCGTGACCTCTGAGGTGCGCGATGCCGGTGAT
>JARXAN010000036.1 GCA_029865895.1 Actinomycetota bacterium | reverse complement strand
GGCCAAGGAAACCTTTAGCTCACCGGTTGGCAGTTCCAAAACCGCACACTCCACCTCGCGACCGACAACCGCGGTCTCGACCAAAACTGTGTTGTCGTGGGCGAATGCTTCCACGATCGCCGACTCCAGTTCGTCAAAACTCTTTACCTTGCTAACACCAACCGAGGATCCCGAACGAGATGGCTTTACAAAGACCGGCAGTTGGAAGTTCGATCTGCAGCTTGCAAGAAAGTGCTCTGGATCGAGGTCAAACTCCTTCTCGGTGATAACCAAGCCCTCGGCTACCGAAATACCAGCATTCTGGAATAGCGCTTTGGCCTTGGATTTCTCCATTGCGACCGCAGAAGCTAAGACGCCATTGCCAACGTAAGGAACTTCGCAAAGTTGCAACAGTCCCTGTATCGAGCCGTCTTCTCCGTTTGGACCGTGCAGCACCGGGAACGCTATGTCAATAACCCCTAGGTCTTCTCCGAGTGCGGTCTTCCATGACCCGCCACCTAGGGCTGGGTAAACCTCGACACCATCTGAGACCTTCGGGCTATCGGCCAACTTCCAGTCCGGTGAAATAGCATTCAGCACGAACTTGCCCGAGGTGGTGATGCCGATGGGAATCACTTCATACTTCGACTTATCGATGGCGGAATAGACGCCCAGGGCGGTCACGCAGGAGACGCTGTGCTCGGAGGATGCTCCGCCGTAGATAAGTGCTAAACGAATCAAAACTCCACCTCGACATCATCGGCAAGATTCAACTGACGTCCAAATTCTTGCGGCTTCATTCGACCATTTAGGACATCGCTAACCTGAGCCACAATTGGCATCTCGATGCCCTTTTGGCTTGCGCTTTCCAAAACCGGCTCGACCGAGCTCAGACCCTCAGCGGTCTGTTGCATGCGCTTTAGCACCTCACGCTTGGTGTAGCCCTTGCCCAGCATCTCGCCGGCCCTAAAGTTTCTCGACAGCGATGACTCGCTGGTTGCGATTAGGTCACCCAGTCCGGCAAGGCCAAACATGGTCCTTCTTCTTGCTCCGTGGGCAACGGCAAACTTGGTGATCTCGGCCAGGCCACGGGTCATGATCGATGCCTTGGTGTTTTGACCGTAGCCGAGTCCATTTACGATTCCAATGGCAACCGCAATCAGGTTCTTTAGCACGCCACCGAGCTCGGTGCCGATCACGTCCTGATTGGTGAATACCGTGAAGTAATCGTTTGAGCAGGTCCTGGCAACTTCGTTTGCTCTTTCGGGATCTGCGCACGCACAGACCGAGGCAGCCGGCTCTTGCTTTGCAATTTCGAGGGCCAGGTTTGGACCGGAAACTACCGCCATGTGGGTCATTGGTAGGCCGGTGGCTTGAACCATGACCTCGCTCATTCTCAGACCAGTGCCCTGCTCCAGACCCTTCATCAAACTGATCAAGGTTGCAGTCTTTGGAATGAACTCTTTCCAGGCGGTGAGAGACTCACGAAGGCTCTGCGAGGGGATTGCTAGATAGACCTGCTCGGCATCGCGCAGTGCCAATTCCAAATCACTGGTTGCGGTGAGGTTTACCGGAAGATCGATGCCAGGAAGGTAGTCGCTGTTTCGCTGGGTTTCGTTGATCTCGTTGGCGACTTCCTCGCGCCTAGACCAGAGCATTACCTCGAAGCCGGCATCGGCAATCACTTTTGCCACGGTGGTTCCCCAGGAACCAGCGCCCATCACAACGATGCGGCTCACTTCTTCTTCCTAAAGTTACCGATCTCGGTCTGGCCCTTTTTGGCTGGATCCCAGAGCTCTTTCGGAGGGGTTTCACCTCTGAGTTCACCAACAATTGCGGAAATTGCCCGCATCACCTGCTCGGTGGCGGCGTTTACCTCAAGAGCGGTAACACCGTCTTTGCGCAGCTCGTCAAAGCGCATCGGTTTACCGATAACGACATTCACGGTGTGGAAAGGATTTGGCTTAAATTTCTTGGAGTAATTTCCCAAAATCTTCTCGATGCCCCAGTGACCGGCAGGAACAATCGGCAGACCAAGTTCAATCGCCAGACGAATAGCGCCGGACTTACCGCGCATTGGCCACAGATCTGGATCACGAGTCAGGGTTCCCTCTGGGAAAACCACTACGACCTGACCAGCCTTTAGAAATTCAATCGCAGCGCGCAGTGGCTCATCGTTTGACCGACCGGTGCGATAAACCGGGATCTGTCCGACCTTTGGAAGTATTGCCCCAAGAATCGGAATTCTAAACAGCGACTCTTTTGCCAAATAGTGCGGGGTGCGCTTCATGTGGATGAAGACCGAGTATGCGAAGGCAAGCGGGTCGAGATAGTTCACGTGATTGGCAACCAGGATGTAACCGCCCTTGGGGAGATTCTCCATACCTTGGGTCTTGACGCGGAACATGAGACGAATCAATGGGGCCAGGATCGAGGCCACCAGGGTGAAGACAAAGCTTCGCTCCCGAAGGACTTTGGGCAACTTTGCCTCAGCCACTTACTTAGCCTTCGATCTTGAAGTCGGCACCTAGTGCACCGAGCTTGTCGATGAAGCGTTCGTAGCCGCGGGAAATCAACTGAACGTTGGTCACATTCGAGGTTCCCTCTGCCGCAAGGGCCGCAACCACGTGGCTAAAGCCACCGCGAAGGTCAGGCACTCGAATATCGGCACCCTTTAGCGGAGTGGGTCCCGAGATAACCGCAGAGTGGTAGAAGTTGCGCTGCCCAAAGCGGCATGGGTTGCCACCGAGGCATTCGCGGTAAATCTGAATCTGCGCACCCATTTGGTTCAGGGCGTCGGTGAAACCAAAGCGGTTCTCATAAACCGTCTCGTGAACAATGGAGATTCCCTTGGCCTGGGTGAGGGCAACCACCAGTGGTTGCTGCCAGTCGGTCATAAAGCCTGGGTGAACATCGGTCTCGATTACCACCGGCTGCAACTCGGTTCCAGGGTGGTAGAAGCGGATACCGTCGTCTTCGATGTCGAACTGACCGCCGACCTTGCGGTAGACGTTTAGGAAGGTCATCATCTCGAGCTGGCGAGCGCCGCCCACAAAGATATCGCCCTGGGTGGCAAGTGCAGCTGCTGCCCAGCTGGCGGCCTCGTTGCGATCAAACAGTGCCTGATGAGTAAAGCCCTGGAGCGACTTCACACCCTCGATGCGAATTACGCGATCGGTGTCCACCGAGATGATGGCACCCATCTTCTGCAGGATGGAAATTAGGTCGATGATCTCTGGCTCAATGGCAGCGCCAGAGAGTTCGGTTAGGCCCGATGCCGTAGTGGCAGAGAGCAATACCTGCTCGGTGGCGCCCACCGATGGGTAAGGAAGCGAAATCTTGGCACCCTTGAGTCCCTCGGGAGCGCTGAGTCTGGTTCCGGTTGGAAGCTTCTCAATTACCGCTCCGAAAGCGCGCAGCACATCAAAGTGGAAATCCACCGGACGGTCGCCGATCTCGCAACCACCAAGACCTGGGATAAAGGCCTCACCTAGTCGGTGCAGCAGTGGGCCGCAAAAGAGAATTGGAATGCGAGAGCTACCGGCGTGGGCATCGATGTCAACCATGCGAGCCTGCTCAACATTCGACGGGTCAAGCACCATGTCTCCGGTAACCGGGTCGTGGTTGATGGTTACACCGTGCAGCTGCAGCAGGCGAGATACCACCTCAACGTCGGAGATGTGAGGGACGTCTCTAAGGATCGATGGGGATTCGCCCAAAAGCGCAGCAACCATAGCCTTGGTAACTAAGTTCTTTGCGCCCTTGAGGTCTACGCGACCAGAGAGTGGCTTGCCACCGTTGATAGTGATTTGGCTCACTTAGACTCCCTTGGCCGGAAGAGTCTTGGGTCTCCAAGACTCTCGCTTAGCCTCGAACTCGGCTATCGCTGCCTCGTTTTGCAAGGTGATCCCGATGTCATCGAGTCCCTCCATGAGACGCCACTTAGTGTATTCGTCGATTTCAAAACTCACGCTTAGCTCACCGATGGAGACAATCTGGGCGGGTAGATCAACCTTGGCCTCGATACCTGGATTGGCATCAATTGCAGCCCACATCGCCTCCATGTCAGCCTCGGAAATCACACCGGCGATTAGCCCCTGCTTACCGGAGTTACCGCGGAAGATGTCTGCGAACTTAGGGCTGAAAACCGCCTTGAATCCAAAATCGCGAAGTGCCCAAACCGCGTGCTCACGAGAGGATCCGGTGCCAAAATCTGGACCGGTAACCAAAACCTGGGCATTTTGAAACACCGGCTGGTTCAATACGAAATCTGGCTCTTGGCCGCGCCAGTTTGCGAATAGCCCATCTTCAAAACCGGTCTTGGTAATGCGCTTTAGGAAAACCGCAGGGATGATCTGATCGGTGTCAACATTGGAGCGCTTTAGCCCAGCTGCAACGCCTTGGAATACTGAAATCTTCTCCACTTATGCCTCCAGGTCTGCAGGGGCTGAAAGAGTTCCGCGAACTGCGGTGGCTGCGGCAACCATCGGGGACACCAGGTGGGTTCTTGCACCCTTGCCCTGACGACCCTCGAAGTTACGGTTAGAGGTCGAGGCTGCGCGCTCCCCGGGAGCAAGCTGGTCTGGGTTCATGCCCAAACACATTGAGCAGCCGGCAAATCTCCACTCGGCACCAAAGTCTTTGAATACCTTGTCTAGCCCCTCGGCTTCAGCCTGCAGGCGAACCATTGCCGAACCTGGCACCACCATCATGCGAACGCCATCGGCCTTCTTGCGACCCTTGACGATCTCAGCGGCTGCGCGAAGGTCTTCAATACGAGCGTTGGTGCAAGAACCAAGGAATACGGTGTCTACCGGGATGTCCTTCATCTTGGTGCCGGGAGTTAGGTCCATGTACTCCAAGGCACGCTCTGCAGCGGCACGCTCACTGGAATCGGAAATTGAGCTCGGATCTGGAACGCTGTCCATTAGCGAGACACCCTGACCTGGGTTAGTTCCCCAAGTCACAAATGGATCCAAGGTGTCTGCGTCAATAAACACTTCGGCATCAAAGACAGCACCCTCGTCAGTCTTCAGAGTCTTCCAGTATTCGACCGCAGCATCCCAGTCGCTGCCGGTTGGAGCATGTGGACGACCCTCGAGGTAGTCAAAAGTGATCTGGTCGGGAGCAACCATGCCGGCACGAGCACCAGCTTCGATTGACATGTTGCAAATTGTCATGCGGCCCTCCATGGAGAGTGCGCGAATTGCGCTGCCGCGGTATTCCAAAACGTATCCCTGACCACCGCTGGCGGTGATCTTGGCGATTACCGCCAGGATGATGTCCTTAGCGCTAACGCCCGGGCGAAGGGTGCC
>JARXAN010000027.1 GCA_029865895.1 Actinomycetota bacterium | reverse complement strand
TGGTGCGAATGGAGTCGGCAAGACCTCGCTGCTAAATGCCATCGAAGCTAGCTCTAAAGATTTTGTATTGGTGCCAGAGCTAGTGAGTGATTTCTTTGTCACCACAACTTTGGAGGCTGAGCTGGTTAGGGCTGATCGGATTGCCAAGGTAGATGGCGGGTTCACCAGAGCCAACCTTGAAGCGATTCTCGGATACCTTCCAGATTTAGAAACCCATCCGCGAGATCTATCTGCCGGGACGCAGCTCGCTTTGGCAATTGCCATGCAAATGAGCCATAAGCCGAAGATCCTGCTTATCGATGAGCCAACCAAGGGCTTTGACCCGCAGGTGAAGTCCCAAGCAATTGCAACCCTGGAGTGCGTGCAAGAGACCGGTTGTGCCGTGGTGTTTGCCACTCACGACCGACAACTAATTGACCAGTTAGCGACAACTGTTTACGAAATTTCAAACACCGAGCTTAGGCAGATTGGCCGGGTGTTGGCATGACTTTGAACCTGCAGCGAATTGGCCTTGTCCTGATCTCCCTGGTTGGATTCGCCGGCTTTGTTTGGCCACTCTGGCTGCCTCAAGCCGTCGGAAGCTCCGACTCAACCTCCGGCTGGTTAGCACTTGCACTTTTACCGCTCCTAGCCATTGGCGCACTTTGGTTTGCTCAGGGAAAGCTTGCAGGGCCAAGGCAGATCGCTCTGCTTGGGCTTTTGGCGGCAATCGCTGCTGCAACGCGCATTGCCACCAGCGGTGTCGGTGGCTTTGAGCTAATTTTTGTGGTCGTGATTTTGGGGGCTGCAGCGCTGGGAGCAAGATTCGGATTCCTTTTGGGGGCCAGTGCCATCCTGCTTTCATCCCTGTTTTTTGGCGGAATAGGTCCTTGGACTGCGTTCCAGATGTTTGCGGTTGGCTGGGTTGGTGCCGGTGCCGGACTAATTGGACAGCGATTGGAGAAGAAGCTCAAGATTTGGCACCTAGCTGCATACGCTGCAGCTTCTGCCTATCTTTTTGGCCTGATCATGAACCTTTGGTTCTGGCCTTTCGCGGTTGGCCCGCAGACGTCTATTTCCTTCAACCCTGAGGCTTCGCTTTGGCAGAACTTGGCGAGCTTCCTTACCTACAGCTTGGTGAGTTCAACCCTTACCTGGGACACCGTTAGAGCCCTGAGTTCCGCCATCTTAATTCTGCTGATCGGCAAGCCATTTATTCAGACTCTGCGCCGATACAAGTTTTAGACCGAGAAGTATTTGGCTTCCGGGTGATGGAAAACGAATGCATCGGTTGACTGTTCTGGGTGGAGCTGAAGCTCTTCGCTAAGTTCAATCCCCAGACGCTCAGGCTTCAGAAGCTGAACCACCTTTCGGCGATCTTCCATGTCCGGGCAGGCTGGATAACCAAGCGAGAAGCGCGCCCCACGGTATTTGAGATCAAAGTAGCCGGAGATATCGCTCGGGTCTTCGCTCTCGAAACCTAGCTCGGCACGAATTCGACTGTGCCAAAACTCTGCAAGGGCTTCGGTCAGCTGCATCGCTAAACCGTTGAGCTCCATGTAATCGCGATACGCGTTTTCTTTGAAGAGTTTGGCGGTGGTGTTATCGACATTGCCACCAACCGTCACCAGCTGAAGCGGCATTACATCGATCAGTCCAGACTCTTTGCTCTTCACAAAATCAGCAAGGCAAAGGTGACGATCTCTGCGCTGGCGCGGGAAGCTGAAACGCAGTCTCTCGGTGCCGATTTCGCCTGATGCACCATCCGGAGCTAGCAGTCCAGGCTTGCCTAGGACGCCGGTTGGGTCATCTGCGTGGTGCAGCACGACAACGTCGTTACCCTCGGAGTAGACCGGGAAGTAGCCGTAGGCAACTGAGGCATCAAAGACACCCTCTGCCAAGATTCGATCTAGCCAGTAGCGAAGTCGTGGGCGACCTTCTGCCTCAACCAATTGCTCGTAGCTGATTTGGTCATCGCCACGAGATGGCTTGAGTCCCCACTGTCCCATGAAAGTTGCGCGCTCATCCAAGAAGGATGAGTAGTCGGCAAGCTTTAGACCTCTTACCAATCTGGTGCCCCAGAAAGGTGCGGTTGGAACTGGATTATCGGTCACAACATCGGAGCGGGTCGGCATGTCCTCAGGCTCAGTGAGGGTCAAGGTTGTCTTGGCGTGAATGCGCTTCTTCAGCGCTGGAAGCCCAACACTTTCAGGATCCGCTCCGCGTGCAATCTGAACTAGCGGCTCCATTAGAGCAAGACCCTCGAAAGCATCCTTCGCATAGCGAACTACGCCATCAAACTGGCCAGCAAGATCATCTTCAACAAATGCTCGAGTAAGAGCGGCTCCACCGAGAATCACCGGCCACTTCTTGGCAAGACCGCGACTTTCGAGTTCCTGAAGGTTTTCCTTCATGACGAGGGTTGATTTCACCAGAAGACCTGACATGCCAATCACGTCAGCGTTGTGCTCTTCGGCAGCCGCGATGATTTCCGAGATCGGCTGCTTGATGCCGATGTTTACGACCTGATAGCCGTTATTGGTAAGGATGATATCCACCAGGTTCTTGCCGATGTCGTGCACGTCACCGCGAACTGTGGCCAGCACGATCGTTCCCTTGCCAGCCTCATCAGTCTTCTCCATGTGTGGTTCGAGAAGAGCTACCGCGGCCTTCATTACCTCGGCGGATTGCAGCACGAATGGCAGCTGCATCTCTCCCTTACCAAAGCGCTCACCGACAACCTTCATGCCCTCAAGCAGATGGTCGTTGATTATCGCCAGCGGGGCGACGCCATCGGCTCGAGCCAGGTCCAGATCCTGCTCCAAGCCCTTGGATTCGCCATCGATGATTCTTCGCTGCAGACGTTCGGTGACGGGCAGTGCCGCAAGTTCGGCGGCTCTGGCATCCTTCAGCGCTGCGGAACTAGCTCCATCAAACATCTGCAGCATCGCTTCAAGCGGGTCATAGGTTAGGTTGCCGTCAACGTCGTATTCGCGACGGTCATAGATCAGATCCAGCGCTACTTTGCGCTGCTCTGGCGGGATGTTTGCCAGCGGCATGATCTTGGCGGCATCGATGATGCCGGTGTCGAGCCCAGCTTCGGTTGCCTCGTGCAGGAAGACCGAGTTGAGTACCGCTCGAGAGACCGGGTTTAGGCCGAAGGAAACGTTGGAGACACCCAAGGTGGTGTGGACGCCTGGGTAGAGCCTGTTTACCTCGCGAATTGCTTCGATGGTTTCAATGGCATCGCGACGAGTCTCTTCTTGGCCGGTGGCGATTGGGAAAGTGAGGCAGTCGACGATGATGTCTTCAACCCTGAGGTCCCAGTCGCTAATCAAAGTGTCAATAAGCCTTGATGCAATGCGCACCTTGTCCTCGCGGGACCTTGCTTGACCCTGCTCATCAATGGTCAGTGCGACTACCGCCGCACCGTGCTCCTTGACCAGTGGCATGGTGCGTTGGAATCGAGAACCAGGCTGGTAGCCATCCTCAAAGTTCACCGAGTTGATTACCGGGCGACCACCGATGAGCTCAAGTCCCGCCTGCATAACCTCTGGTTCAGTGGAGTCGATAACCAGCGGCAAGGTCGAAGAGGTGGTGAAACGCGAAACAATCTCGGTGATATCGCGGACACCGTCACGCCCGACGTAATCGACACAGACATCTAAAAGATGCGCACCATCGCGAACCTGCTTCTTCGCAATCTCAACGCAGTCATCCCAACGCTCTTCCAACATCGCCTCGCGGAATGCTTTGGATCCGTTTGCATTTGTGCGCTCACCGATTGCTAGGTAGGTGTTGTCCTGCTTCAAGGGAACGTGCTGGTAGAGACTTGATACACCCGGTTCAATTTCAAGTTTGCGATTAGGAACCTCAGTTCCCGCTAGGCGATCCACAACTGCCTTGAGGTGTGCCGGGGTGGTGCCACAGCAACCACCAACCATGGCAAGACCGAACTCTTTAACAAACTGCTCGTGGGCGGTGGCAAGTTCACTTGGCGATAGCGGGTAGAGCGCTCCATCGCCAGAGAGGATCGGCAATCCCGCGTTTGGCATGACCATTACCGGCACACGAGAGTGCTTACTTAGTTGTCTGAGGTGCTCGCTCATCTCAGCAGGGCCAGTGGCGCAGTTCAAACCGATCATGTCGATACCGAGTGGCTCAAGCGCAGTCAGTGCGGCACCAATCTCACTGCCGAGCAACATGGTGCCGGTGGTTTCCACTGTCACTTCAACGAAGATTGGCAGTCTCACGCCGGATTCCACAATTGCCAGGCGGCAGGCATTGACAGCAGCTTTGGTCTGGAGCAGGTCCTGGCTGGTTTCAATCATGAAAGCATCGCTGCCACCGGCGATTAGGCCCTTGGCCTGGAGCGCGAAGGTTTGCTTTAGGTTGTCATAGGAGGTGTGACCAAGGGTCGGAAGCTTCGTGCCAGGTCCCATAGAACCCAAGACCCAGCGGGTTTTTCCGTCTTTTGCGGTAAAGCGCTCGGCACTTTCGCGAGCGATTTCAGCACCAGCTCTCGCTAGTTCCTCAATGCGATCTTCAATTCCGTAGTCCGAAAGGTTTGACCAGTTAGCGCCAAAGGTGTTCGTCTCAACACAGTCCACACCAGCTTCGAAGTAGGCATCGTGGACGGAGGAAACAATGTCAGGACGAGTTACGTTCAAAACCTCGTTACAACCCTCGTGACCCTCGAAGTCTTGAAGGGTTGGTTTTTGATCCTGCAGCATGGTTCCCATCGCACCATCGGCGATAACAACCCGGCTGGCCAAGGCATCCATCAGCTCTTGAGCACGCGCGGTTAGAGCAACCTTCTTGAACTCATGCAGATACAAAAAGACTCCGTAAAGATTGGGGATTCGCAGGCCTGCGCAATAGAGAAAGAATACCTGCTATCCCAGCACCAGAGATGAATTGTTTCGCCCAAGCAGTATCTTTTAGTGATGCAGCTAATTGGAATTTGGGCAGTTATTGCCGCCACGCTAGGTCCGATTCAGAATGTCTTGGGTTGGGCGATCTCTGGCGCGCTTTGGCCGGGCTACGATCCGGTGGCAAAAACCATCAGCGACCTAGCTGCCGATGACTCACCGGTGAAGTGGATCCAATCCAGCTTCTTTCTTTTTGGAGCACTGCTTACCCTTGTTGGCGCGTGGAGTGCGAAGTCATTTGCCCTGCCCGGTCGTATCGCACTAGGCATGGCTGGATTTGCAGCGCTGGGTTACACCTACTTTGCAACACCCTCGCAGATTTCACACTCCGACGAACATCGCTTCTACGCAACCATCGCATTTGTTTTATTCTCAGCGTGGCCAATCCTTGCAATGCGTTTCGATAAGCGTTACCACTGGGCGCTGAGGCCTGTCGGTGCAATTAGTGCAACAGTTGTGATGGGACTCACCACGCTTTGGTTCTTGCTCACCTGGCTGGAGCCGGGTCAGCCAATTGTCGGTTTGTCAGAGCGCGTAATCGCGGTTATGCAGGTGGTGTGGCTCTCGTTTGCCATCTGGGCGCAGTACCTTCACCAGCAAAAAGCGCCGAAGTCCAAGGTGGCTGACCTCGAGGGTGAAGAACTCTTCGGGTAGTTTGGTCTCATGAAACCTGTAATT
>JARXAN010000063.1 GCA_029865895.1 Actinomycetota bacterium | reverse complement strand
TGCTGCACCACGCCGGCAACCGGTGATGGAATCTCGGTGTCTACCTTGTCGGTGGAGACCTCAACCAATGGCTCGTCAATGGCAACGGTGTCGCCGACCTTCTTCAACCAGCGGGTAATGGTTCCCTCGGTTACAGATTCTCCAAGTGCTGGAAGAACAACTTCGCTCATGACTTAGTCCTTTTACTCTTTAGGCGTGTGCGTGTAGTGGCTTGCCGGCAAGCGCTAGGTGCGCCTCACCGATAGCTTCGTTCATGGTTGGGTGTGCGTGAAGGTGTGGTGCTACATCCTCTGGGTAAGCTTCCCAGTTCACAATTAGCTGCGCCTCGCCGACCTGCTCGCCAGCTCGTGAGCCAATCATGTGGAATCCGACAACCGGACCGTTGTTCTGGCGGACTAGCTTCACGATGCCAGCGGTGCCCAGGATGTTGCTCTTGCCGTTACCCGCGAGGTTGTACTCGTAGATCGAAACGTTGTCGGTGCCAAACTTCTCGCGAGCCTGTGCCTCGGTCAGTCCAACCGATGCGATCTCAGGCTCACAGTAGGTGACGCGCGGGATTCCCCACTCGTCAACCTTGACTGGCTTTAGCCCAGCGATTTCCTCGGCCACAAAGATTCCCTGCATGAAACCACGGTGAGCAAGCTGCAGTCCAGGCACGATGTCGCCGACTGCGTAAACGCCTGGAAGGTTGGTCTGCAGGCGGTCGTTGGTGGGCACGAAGCCACGATCCATGGCAACGCCCTGCTCTTCAAATCCGAATCCGGTGGCGTTTGGTCCACGACCAACCGCCACAAGCAATAGCTCGGCAGAGATCTGCTCGCCGTTCTCAAGCTCGACGGTGACACCGTTTGCGTCCTGAGAGACTGCCTTGAAGCGGTTGCCAAGCTTGAACTCAATGCCGCGCTTCTTGTATGCACGCTCGAGAACCTTGCTCATTGCAGGGTCCTCGTTCGGTACTAGGCGGTCAAGGCCCTCAATGATTACCACTTCAGCACCGAATGAGCGCCAAATAGATGCAAACTCAACGCCAATCACGCCGCCACCAAGGATCGCGACCTTGTTTGGAACGAAGTCCATCTGCAATGCCTGGTCACTCGTGATGACACGGCCGGTGATCTCGATACCCAAGGTGCGGGTGTTTGAACCGGTCGCAAGTACGACGTTCTTGCCGGTGTAATTCTCACCGTTTACGGTCATGGTCTTCGGGCCGGTCATGCGGCCTTCGCCGGTTACAAAGGTGATGTTCTTGCTGGACACCAAGCCGGTCAGTCCCTTGTATAGCTTCTCGACGATCGAGTCGCGGTACTTGTTCACTGCAGTCATGTCGATCGACTGGAAGGTGGCGTTCACGCCGTAAGCACCGGCTTCGCGGGTCACGTCGGCAACTTCGGCGGAGTGAAGAAGAGCCTTGGTTGGGATGCAACCGCGGTGTAGGCAGGTGCCGCCGAGCTTGTCACGCTCAATGAGTGCAACGCTCATGCCGAGTTGCGCGCCTCTTAGGGCAGCAGCGTATCCGCCGCTGCCGCTGCCAAGGATTACCAAGTCAAAGTTGTGGTCGGCCATAGTAATTGCTCCAAATTCTCGCCAAACAGAGCAAGTCTAATACCTAGCGGGACTAAGAATGCCTAGCCATCTCAATCAGGGTGCGAATCATCACACCCGTTGCCCCACTCGGATAGACCGAGTAGGGAGAGCCGTCATTGTTCGCGCTGGATGCGATGTCCAAGTGAGCCCAGCTTGCGTCCTTTGCCACGAACTCGGAAAGGAAAAGGCCTCCAACCAGCATTCCGCCGGCAGGTGCGCCAATTCGGCTGTTCACCATGTCAGCGGTGTCGGATTTTAGAATCTCGCGAAGTTCTTCCGGCAGTGGCATTTCCCAGAGCTGCTCGTCCGCAACCGATGACGCTTTCTTCGCCAATTCAATAGCAGCACCGTGACCCATCAGGCCGGCGTATCGCTTACCCAAGGCTACGGATGCGGCTCCTGTGAGGGTTGCGATGTCGACGATGTGGTCGGGTGACAGTTCCGATGCCAGCGATAAGCCATCACCGAGCACGAGTCTTCCCTCGGCGTCGGTGTTGAGAACCTCAACGGTTTTGCCGTTGCGCATGGTCAAAACGTCTCCAGGGCGAGTTGCTTCACCGCTGGGCATGTTTTCTGCCAAGCACATAAAGGCAGTGATGTTCGCCTTGACTCCTAGTTGCGCGGCTCCGACGATGGCACCTAGAACTGAGGCTGCACCGGCCATGTCGTACTTCATGCCAATCATTGAAAGCGGTGGCTTAAGAGACAGACCACCGGTGTCGAAGGTAATTCCCTTGCCTACGAGCGCGATGTGCTTACCGCCTCCTCTGTAAGTGAGCTTTACCAGTCTTGGTGGACGAACTGAACCCTTGCCCACTCCGAGAATGCCGCCACATCTTTCCTTGTGCAGCCTCTTCTCGTCCCAGATCTCAACATCGATTGGTAGCCCCTTAGCCATCGCCTTAGCTTCCTGAGCCAACCGATTAGGCCAAAGTTCGTTCGCAGGCATATTCACTAGCTCGCGGATCGCAACGATCGTGCCGGCGACGCTTACTTCTTTTGAGATGTCGACCTTCTCCTGGAAGACGATCTGAACGTCAAGGTCGGACTTGGAGTCTTTCTTGAATCGCGCAGGAGTCTTCTGTCCCAGAATCGCGCCTTCTGCAAAGGCCTTTACTTCTTCGGCACTGCTGGCAACTAAAACCAGGGGAGCCTTGTCGCTAGCTGCTCTGACTGCGGCAGCTGCGAAGTCCCTCGGCTTGTACTGCGAACCGACACCAACCACCAACGCAATGTTCTGACCAACCAGAACTCTCGCCGCTGAGCCAGGAGCTTTGTCTGCCTTGTGAAGATCCAGCACCTGCTGGGTGAGCTCCTCCAGCGGTGTTAAAAGGCCACCATCCGAGAGCGGAATAGCGAACTGGTGTGGCGTGGTTGGGGTATTAGTGACGACGGTGACATTAATCATTCTTAAAGCTTAGGTGGGTTAGTATCGGGCTATGGCAGAGCTGTTTCGAGTTTATGAATCTGAGAACGATATTCAGGGTCTTCCGCTTATCGCCATGCTCTCTGGTTTCACTGACTCAGGGCAAACCATCTCCCAGCTTTCCGAACACCTATTCGCCCATTTGGATACCGAGCTGATTGTTCGCTTCACAAATGATGAGCTGCTTGATTACCGATCCAGAAGACCGCTGCTCTACTTCGAGAAGGACCACATCGAGTCCTATGAACCACCGGTGCTAGGTCTCTACTTGGCTCATGACGAGGCTGGCAGCCCATTCCTCTTGCTTGAGGGCTACGAACCAGATTTTCGGTGGGATGCGTTCTCCGATGCAGTGGCTGACTTGGTGGCTAAGTTCGAAGTCTCGTCATTCACCTGGGTCCACTCAATCCCATTCCCAATTCCGCACACCAGACCCGTTGGTATAACTGTTTCCGGAAACCGTGCAGATCTAGTTGAGCGTTTCTCGGAGTGGAAGCCGCAGACCCAGGTTCCTGGAAACGTGATTCACCTTCTGGAATACAAGCTTGGCCAGCGCGGCCTCACCACTACGGGCTTCGTTCTATTGGTTCCGCATTACCTTGCGGACAACGAGGTTCCGGCAGCAGCACTATCCGGATTGGAACTGATCACCGCGGCAACCGGTTTGGTTTTTCCAACCGATGAAATTCGCGAGAGAGCCGTGAAGTTTGAGGCCAAGGTAAATGCTCAGCTCGAGGAGAATGCCGAACTGGCGAAGCTAGTGGCGACCCTTGAGCAGAGCTACAGCTCGGGAACTGGGCCGTCTCGTTCTCCTATCGGAAAGCCACAGGTGGCCCCGCCTAATGCCGACCAGATAGCGGAAGAGCTGGAAAAGTATCTGGCCAACATGTCAAAGGACGATCCAGGTTCGGAATAATCTGAACGAATTCTGCGTTCTAGAGCCCACATAACCACATTTAGTGGCATAATTAGCAGTCAAACCCTTTCAGGTCCTCCGACTTGACAAGGGTTTAAAGTCTGCCCAAAAAGAGGTTCATTATCGCTACCGTGTCCAAGGCCAAAGCCAAAGCAACCAAGCCTGCTGGAAAAGCCAGCAAGGCTAAGGCCGCTATTGCTGAAGACGACGAAGAAGAACTCGAAGAAGAAATTGAGCTTGAGTCGGTCGAGCAAATCGTGGCCGAGGTTCAAGAGGCTGCTGAAGTTGCAGTAGACGACCACAAAGACGATGACGCTGAGCCAGCTGTTGATCTAACCGCTTTGCCGTCTGACGTTTTAGTGCTGAGCGATGACGATGACGACATCCCGGCGCAGAACCTAACTATTTCCGGAGCAACTGCAGACCCGGTAAAAGACTACCTAAAGCAGATCGGTAAGGTCGCGCTTCTAAATGCCGAGCTTGAGGTTGAACTTGCCAAGCGCATTGAGGCTGGATTGTTTGCCGAAGAGAAGCTTGCCACCGCCAAGAACCTTGCTCCAGCCGAGCGTCGTGATCTCAGCTGGGTGGTAAAGGACGGAGCTCGCGCCAAGAGCCACCTGCTAGAGGCGAACCTCCGCCTCGTGGTGTCGCTTGCAAAGCGTTACACCGGTCGTGGAATGCAGTTCCTAGATCTAATTCAAGAGGGAAATCTAGGCCTTATTCGTGCGGTTGAGAAGTTCGACTACACCAAGGGCTATAAGTTCTCCACCTATGCAACCTGGTGGATTCGTCAGGCAATCACCCGTGCGATGGCTGACCAAGCGAGAACCATTCGAATTCCGGTTCACATGGTTGAGGTCATCAACAAACTTGCTCGTGTGCAGCGCCAGCTACTTCAGGACCTAGGTCGCGAACCGACTCCTGAAGAGCTAGCGGCTGAGTTGGACATGACTCCTGAGAAGGTTGTCGAAGTTCAGAAGTATGGCCGCGAGCCAATTTCGCTTTCGACCCCTCTGGGTGAAGATGGCGATAGTGAGTTCGGCGATCTAATCGAAGACACTGAAGCCGTGGTGCCTGCTGACGCCGTTGGATTCACCATGCTGCAGCAGGAGCTCGAGCGAGTTCTCGACTCGTTGCACCCGCGTGAGGCTGGCGTAATCCGCTCTCGATTCGGTCTAGGCGACGGAGTCCAGATGACTTTGGACCAGATTGGCGAGAAGTTCGGTGTTACTCGCGAGCGTATTCGACAGATCGAATCCAAGACCATGTCAAAGTTGCGACACCCTTCCCGCTCTCAACTGCTGCGCGACTACCTAGATAGCTAATGCGCACCCTCCTAGCGATGGCGCTTGGGAAAACGGCACGTTTTCTTCTGCGTCTTGTTAGGCGCGGCGGTGGATCGGCCCTCCCAGGCACCATTGCTGCATTCATACAGCCAAAACTTCTAGAAAGAGCCATTCAGTCGGCCCCGCAAGGCCTGGTTGTGGTCAGTGGAACCGCTGGCAAGTCCAGCACCACAAGCCTTCTGGTCGCGCTCCTAAGGGCCCATGGGCTGAAGGTCTTCACCAATCCTTCAACCGCCAACATCAAGCAGGGTTATTACGCATCTGTGCTTCAGTTTGGAGACCTTTCTGGCCGGATTGATGCTGACATCGTGGTTCTGGAGTGGGATGAGGGCCACGGTGCGGCAATGGCGAAGGACCTCAAACCAACGCTGAGCATCATCACAAATGTGCTTTCCGATCAGTTGGATCGTTTTGTGGATCCAGTTTTCGTCCAGCAGAAGTTGGCTGAGATCATCAACAACTCGCAATCCGTGGTGGCGAACCGAGACGATAAGAACGTCGCACAAATCGCCTTCGACCATTCGGATTCGTATGGTTTCGGGCTTTCGGGAGACTTGGCTGATTCCGGACCAAGCTACGCAATTAATTTCGGCGAGAAGCCGGAGCTCTCCGCTTCAGCCCTAATCAAGGCAGCCACAGCAGAGCGTTTATTGATCATGCTCAAGGGCACCGATCTTGAGATTGCTGGGAACTATGAGAACCTCACGCAGGCGATGAATGTCGCAGCTTCGGTTCTGGCTCTCGACTCACTTATAGAGATGGACAGGGACCTTGTGGTGACTACCATCGAAGCCCTCCCACCTGTATTCGCTCGCGATGAGCAGGCCATGATCAGAGACCGTGCAGTTCGCCTAATGTTGGTTCAGAACCCAACTAGCTTTCAGCTCAACATCGACAAGCTCAAGACCACCCCGCACCCCTTGATGCTTATGGCAGGGCGAGACATTCATGATCCCAGTTGGTTATGGACGGTTGACTTCGGTCAACTGGACTTTGTTGACGTCGTTTCCGGCTTCAACGCCCACGAGCTCGCACTTCGTCTGCACTACGCAGGGGTCAGAGTCAACCTGGTCGAACCTCGAATTGACGAGGCCAACGAGCACTTTGCCAATCTTTCGGGTGATCAGCCAACCATCATCTTCTCGGCAGACGCCATGCGTCGCACCAGAAGGTATTTAGGGTTGGCGAAATGATCAAGTTGGCAAGCTTCAAACCGGAGTTTTTCGACAACAACGGTGACCAAGGAAACATTGCCGTTTTGGCAACGCACCTTTCTGCCATCGGGCAGGCCTTCGAGCTGTCGGAAGACTGCAACGAGTCAGACTTCTTGATGATTGGCGATAGCTCTATCGCGGTCCACGAGCACTACCAGCAAGAGTTGAGTGAACTGTTGCCGGAGCTAAAGCTTCGACTACTCGCCGGTAAGCCAACCTTGCTGGTTGGTAGAAGCTGGGAGTACTTTGCGCCACTTCTGGGCCTGGAGATGAGTCAGGGTTCTCGCGAATCCAAGTTTGTCCAGTTGAAGGTGGCCAATCACGAAGTAATCGGTTACCACAACTCGACCGTGGTGCAACCAAGGTTCTTTATCTCCGGAGCATTCATTGGGACAACCTTGTTTGGTCCGCTGCTTGCGAAGAATCCAAGCGTTCTAAAGCTCCTAGGATCTTCGCTCGGGGTTGAGTTCGAGGGGGAGTTCTTCAGGGAAAGCGAAAGGCTTGCGAACCTAGTTCGTGAAGCAACTACCTTTTAGATAGATCTTCCGACTGGTCGTGCCAGGAGATTGTGATTGGCTCGAGTTTGCTCTTGTTCGCATTTCCGTGGTGAGCGCAGAACAACAATTCACCGGTCTCGAGTGATACGCGAATGTATGCCTGAGCGCCGCAAACATCACAACGATCAGCTGCCACTAGGCGGGAGGTTTCTTTTAGATCTTCCATTTGATTACATTCAACCACCTACCACCGACAAATAAGTCCTAGTTACGTCCAGTTTCGCTAACTGCGAAGTGGCAAGCCTTAAAAAACAGTGGTGGCGGTTAGATTTCCCAAGTGGAAACCTACTCAGCTAGACACCTGTCCGTCCTTGAGGGACTTGAGGCAGTTCGAAAGCGCCCTGGCATGTACATCGGTTCCACCGATGCCCGAGGGCTCATGCACTGCCTCTGGGAGATCATCGACAACTCGGTTGATGAAGCGCTTGCAGGTCACGGTGACCTAATCGAGGTTGAAATCTTTGCGGACGGCTCAATTGAGGTCCGCGATAAAGGCCGCGGTGTTCCGGTAGACATCGAACCGAGAACTGGCCTCAGCGGTGTCGAGGTTGTTTACACGAAGCTTCACGCTGGAGGAAAGTTTGGTGGCGGCTCTTACGCCGCATCCGGTGGTCTACACGGTGTTGGCGCCTCCGTTGTAAACGCTCTTTCCTCAAGGTTGGATGTTCAGGTTGACCGAAATGGCGCTACCTATGCGATGTCCTTCAAGCGCGGCGAGCCTGGAAAGTTCTCCGGCGAAGGTCCAGACGCGGCTTTTGAACCGTTTATTGATGGGAGTGAACTGCGAACCGTTGGGAAGGTCGCCAAGGGTGTTACTGGCACCAGAGTTCGTTACTGGCCCGACAGGCAGATTTTCGAAGCATCTGCAGCATTCTCTCTAGATGATCTCGCCAACAGACTTCGTCAAACTGCATTTTTGGTTCCGGGCCTGCGCCTAAAGGCTCACGAACACTCAACCGAATCGAAGCTCGATTACCGCTTTGAGGGTGGAATCGCGGAGTATGCCGAGCACCTAGCCAAGGACGTTGCGGTTGTTCCTACCAAGCGAATTCAGTTCAAATCTTCGTTCCTGGAAACCGTTCCAGTTCTGGATGATGACAATGGCGCAATGATTTCCAAAGAGGTTGAGCGTGAGTGTTCGGTAGACATCGCTCTGCGTTGGGGAAACGGCTTTGATACCGAGTTCCGAACCTTCGTAAACATCATTTCGACACCGAAGGGCGGCAGCCACCAGGCTGGTTTCGAACAAGCCCTGCTCAAGTCTTTCCGCTCGATCATTGATGCGAACGCTCGAAAGCTCAAGGCCACCGGTCTAAAGATTGAACGTGAAGACCTGATGGCTGGCCTAACAGCCGTTGTCACGGTGAGCTTGCCAGAGCCGCAATTCGAGGGGCAAACCAAGGAGACGCTTGGAACTCCCGCCGTCAAAGCGATTGTTGCAAATGGTCTAGGTGCTTGGCTTGATAACTATCTATCAGGTTCGGTCCGCGGCACAAAGCAGGAAGTGGACAACCTTCTTGAGAAGGTTGTAAACGAGGCAAAGGCGCGAATTAGCGCTCGAACCATGAAGGACACCCAGCGCAGGAAAAACGCCCTGGAGTCCTCTTCGCTACCAACCAAGCTTGTTGATTGCCGAGCCGATGCGACGGCTGGCTCGGAGCTCTTTATTGTTGAGGGTGATAGCGCTTTGGGAACCGCAAAGCTGGCGCGTGACTCAAAGTTCCAGGCGCTACTGCCGATTCGAGGCAAGATTTTGAACGTGCAGAAGGCATCCATCGCGGACATGCTTTCGAACACTGAGTGTGCTTCCATCATCCAGGTGATTGGTGGAGGTTCCGGCAGGACATTTGACCTAGATGCGGTCCGCTACGAAAAGATCATTCTGATGAGCGATGCCGATGTCGATGGGGCTCACATCCGCACTCTGCTACTAACCCTGTTTTTCCGCTACATGAGACCGCTGGTTGAAGCCGGCAGAGTCTATGCAGCAGTGCCACCGCTACATCGAGTCATGGTGCAGTCGGGCCGAAGCAAAGAGCCGATCTACACATACAGCCAGCAGGAGTTACACGACCTTTTGTCAAAGCTCGAGAAGTCTGGCAAGACCTACCAAAACCCAATTCAGCGCTACAAGGGTCTGGGTGAGATGGATGCCGATCAGTTGGCAGAGACCACTATGAATCCACAGAATCGAATGCTCCGCCGAATCACGGCAAAAGATGCTCAGGCTTCGGACGAGATCTTCGAACTACTAATGGGTAACGACGTGGCCCCACGCCGGGACTTTATTGTTGATTCGGCAGACAGTTTCGACCGAGAACGAATCGACGCTTAGTAGGCACTTCCGACATAGTCGGATATGCCAGCGCCTGAACCATCACGGCGGGTATCAACGGTTGGTGCAACGATCGGATTATCGTCCAGGTCAAATAGTGTCGGTGCTGAGCTGGCGATTGCTGCGAAATAGAGCTGATCCTCACCCTTGAGGAACTTGTGGCAGCGCACACCCATAGCGCCCCTGCCTTTACGTGGGTAGGCAGCTAGCTGAGTCAGCTTTGCACTTCCGGAATCCGTGCCACCGAGTGCCATCGATGAATTAGAAACTGTGGCCACAACTGAATCACCAGATCCAACCCCAAAGAAGATTGCTCTTCCGGTTGGGATGTTGATTCCTGCCATGCCACCAGCAGGAAGACCCTGTGGCCGAACACTGCTAGCAGGGAAGACCAAGAGGTTAGCCTCATTGGTAATAAAGGTCAGCTCGGAATCATCACCGGCTTCGGCTATTCCGACCACCTCATCGAGCTCCTTGAGGGCAATCAGCGAAACCTCTTGCTTATCCGGCAGCGGCCCGGTGAATCTCTTGACCGTGCCCTGACTCGTTCCTAGCGCGTATGTTGCTTCAGAGCGCCAGCTGATTAGGCCAACAACTCTCTGGTTAGTGCCGATGATCGACTCCGGGTCAGGGAGTTGGGTAGTAAGGCCGGGAGTTGAAACGGGTAGGTCGGAAACATGAACGGCATGTGCGATGCCATCGTTGGTTACCAGGCCGACATCGGAGCGTGTTGTGGTGGGAAGAATTCGGAGGTGGGACTCCGCTGGATCCATTGGGGGAGTAGCGGTCCGGTAAAGCTTGCCGCTAGGGGTGATGCAGACGAATGTTGGCTCATCTTCCAATTCAGTTGCAACCGCAGTCTTTCGAACCACCACCATGCCGGAGGCATCAATCAGCTGCGTTCTTCTAGCATCGCCGTACTTCTCGGCAACCTCTTCTAGCTCGCGTCTAATCTGCTGCTTGATGCGCTGTTCTGAGCTCAGAAGCGCTTGCAGCGCTTCGATCTCCTTGCGAAGCTGATCCGCCTCGGCTTTCAATTCGATGACGCTGAACCTGGTTAGCCTGCGCAATCTAAGTTCAAGAATGTGCTCAGCTTGCAGTTCACTGAGGTCAAAGACCTGCATCAATCTGGTGCGAGCACCGTCTGAGGTATCGCTGGTGCGAATAACCTCGATGACCTCGTCGATGTTCAACACCGCAACCTGGAGGCCTTCAATCAGGTGCAATCTGGCGTTTCGGCGATCTAGTCGGTTGGTCGAACGTCTGCGAACAACCTCCATGCGATGCCCAAGGTAAACCTCAAGTAGCTCAATCACGCCCAGCTGCTGGGGCCTTCCGGCAACCAGTGCAATGTTGTTGATGCCGAAGGTTTCTTCGAGCGGTGTGAAGCGGTAAAGGGCTTCTAGAACAGATTCCGGGTCGAAACCTGTCTTGAGCTCGATGACTAATCTCAGGCCGTTTTCGCGGTCTGTAAGGTCAACGACATTGTGAATGCCTTCTAGCTTCTTTGAGTTGACGGCATCGCGGATCTTGTCCACAACGCGCTCAGGGCCAACCAGATATGGCAACTCGGTCACAACAAGACCGGTGCGTCTCGGGCCAACAGTTTCCACTGCAACCTTGGCACGGGTCTTGATGGTGCCCTTGCCTTGCGAGTAGGCCTCAAGCAGTCCTTCAGCTATGAGGGCAACGCCACCGGTTGGGAAGTCTGGACCAGGAAGCACCTGCATAACTTCTTCCAGGGTCACGGCAGGATTATCAATTAGCAGAATTAGCGCGGCGATAACCTCACGGAGGTTGTGAGGAGCCATGTTCGTGGCCATACCGACCGCAATACCGGCAGCGCCGTTGACTAGCAGATTCGGAAATGCAGCCGGCAAAACTTCTGGCTCACTCAGCTGTGCGTCGTAGTTGGGTTGGAAATCAACGACGTCTTCATCGAGCGAGTCGTTCAGCAGCAGCGCGGCGGGTGCGAGTCTGGCTTCGGTATATCTGGCTGCAGCTGGACCATCATCCAATGATCCGAAGTTTCCATGACCATCGATCAACGGGATGCGAAGGCTGAATGGCTGTGCCATGCGAACCAAGGCGTCATAGATCGCTCCATCACCGTGCGGGTGGAGCTTGCCCATCACCTCTCCGGTGACACGGGCAGACTTTACGTGACCCTTGTCGGGGCGAAGACCCATCTCACCCATCTGATAGACGATGCGGCGTTGAACAGGCTTTAGACCGTCTCTGGCGTCTGGAAGCGCTCTTGAGTAGATGACTGAATAGGAGTACTCCAGGAAGCTTTCGCGCATTTCTTTGGCGACATCAATGTCAACAATGCGTTCTTCTGGATTGGTCATGGTCCCTGATGTGTCAAACTTGAGTGTGCCCTCGACTCTACCTGTTGTTCCTAAAGCCTTAGGGAAGCTGCGGCACGTGTTTTCCTCCAGCCTGCTGGCTGTTCAGAGAAAGCCGAATCCACTCAACCTAAAAAGCGCAAAGCGCATCGTTTGTGTTCTTGTCGACGGTCTTGGTGCCGAGAATGTTTTGGAGCGCTCCGGTCACGCACCATGGCTATCTGCTCAGCTGCAATCCGGAGCTATCTCACACGCAGGATTCCCTTCCACAACGAGCGCAAACATCGCATCCTTCGCCACCGGACTGACCCCGGGTGAACATGGCCTAATCGGGCATCAGGTGTTTGATCGGGTATTCGACGAAAAGATAAATCTGCTGACCGGTTGGAACGAGAGAACTGACCCTGAGATATGGCAACCCCACCTCACTGTGAGCGAACAGGCGCTAGAGGCGGGTGTCGGTTGTTTCGTGATTGGCCACGAGGAGTACCGGCACTCTGGCTACACCAGAGCCACAATGCGAAGGGCTGAGTATCTGGCGGCCGAATCGCTAGCTGACAGATTTGAAGCGGCGATGAAGGTGCTGCAATCGTCAGGGGAGTCCATCACTTACCTCTACATCCCCGAGCTTGATAAATACGGTCACCGGTTTGGGTGGCAATCACAGGGCTGGGCTAATTTGCTCGAAGAACTCGACGGACACCTTGCTCGATTCGCAGCGTCCCTGCCAAAAGATTGCGGACTGGTTGTTACTGCCGATCACGGGATGATCGACTCCGCGCCCGAGCAGCGCTTGTTTATCGATGAATACGTTGACCAGGGAGGCTTGCTCGAGTGGTTCGGTGGTGATACTCGAGTCGCATACCTCTATTTGAAGGACGCTTCGGCGACTGAGTCCTTTCAGGCTCGACTAGAGAGCCAGAAGGCGCTCTTTCAGACCGTTACCGCTAAGGATGCCATCGAGGCTAATTGGTTTGGGCCGGTAGGGGAGTTGGCACTGCAACGAATGCCTGAACTTATTCTGCTGGCAAGATCAAACTTCACTTTGTTCCACAGTGTTTTCTCAAAGAAGCGAAGCATCGAGATGACAGCTCACCACGGAGGTTTATCTTCCAGTGAGCTGCGGATTCCGCTAATCCGAGTCGGAGTCTAGCGAGCCGGTTCCGAGAACGATCTCGTCCCAGCTTGGTAGTGCAGCGCGACCCTTTGCAGAGTGTGGCTTCAGTTCCTGAGTGTTCTGTTCGCGGCGGGAACGAAGTTCTTGCACTAGGTCATGAACTGAAGCGCCTTCAGGCTGTGGGGCTTCAACTTCCTCAACCACTTCAACTACCTCTTGAACTGGGATTGCGGCCGTGAAGATCGAATCCCTCACGCTGTTGGCCTTGCCGATCTTGCGAGCGGACTCGCTGTTTGGCTCGATAACTCTGGAGCGTAGGTCAAACAACCAGCTGTAGGTGCCGTTTCCCTTGGCAACGATTTCCCAACCGAGGTCGGTCTTGATCGCCTTGAAAGATGCAGCTGGGTCAGAGGCTAGAACCATGTCTTCAAATCTCTTCATGGTTGGGCCGTCCGGCAAAGTGGTGTTCAAAGCGGCATCCAAGACAAATCGAATTTCATCGAGAATTGGCAGGGCAAATGGTTCAACGGCTGACTCAGGGGCACCCAGGTTTGCTGCTACCTCTGAGAGTGATAAGCCCGATCTAATCTGCTGCTGGACTTCTCTTGGCGTGAAACTAGAACTTTCAGAGGTTTGAACCTTGCGTATTGAATCTCGAATTTGATCGTCAATCAGGGTCCTTGCCCTGACGCCATCTGAGGTTTCAAAAACCAGGTAGTCACCTTCGCGTGAGACGAACTTTAGCTCCATGATTTACGCTCCTTGCTCAAGAGTTTGGCAAATCGGCATGCATTTGGGCGTAATTGCATCGGTGAGTTGATTAACTCTTACGGTAACGGCGAGCCTTATTTGCAAAACTCCGACTTCTAAGGCATAGTTCACGCCGAAGTAGTAGTGGAGAGGGGAAGCTAGTGGCGACCGATTACGATGCTCAGCGCAAAAACGATGATGACACTGAGTCGATTGAAGCAATCAAGGAGCGAATCCCTTCCAAGCCCTCTATCTCCGAGGATGACGTCGACAACGTTGACTCTTTCACCATCCCAGATGTCGTAAACGAAGAGCTCGATGTCGTGATCTTGCCTCAGCAGGAGAACGAGTTCACCTGCATGAATTGCTTCTTGGTGAAGCCGCAGTCGCAAAAGGCTTCAAAGACCAAACTAGGCGCGATTTGCTCGGAGTGCGCTTACTAATTCCCTAGGCCTTCTGGTGCTAATCACCAGGTACGGGGTCGGGTCGTTCGGGTCGGAAATCTCTACTTTGACGGCACCCTTTAGGTCACCCCGAATCATCAGTTGAGCCCGGGCATCTAGTTGCGGACCGAGTTCGGCCCTCAAATCTGACTTTGCAATCTCAGTCGCGTTTCCGACAACGGAGAGCGGAATCGACATTCTTCCCGCCAATAGTCGCTCTGAATCCACCACGACCAATGGGCTCAGCACCGATGAAAGCACCAGGACCGTCATCAATGTCACTGACCCGAGCGCTATCGCCAGTGGCCAGCCAAAGGGTGCTGCGGCGAGTAGGACCATCGGTGACAGTAGCGAGTAAGCCAGATACATTCCGGCTGATGGATACAGTCGCTCTTCAAATTGCAGGGTTTGCACATCAATAGATTACGCTCTAGGGGTGAGTTTCGAAGTACTGCTAATCGCCGAACCTGGGTTCGAGCCGTTCTACGCAAAACCTGGTGATGCGGGTTGCGATCTGCGCTGCACCCAAGAGCTTGTGCTAGCCGCCGGAGAGCGCGCCTTGGTCAAGACCGGTGTTCGAATTGCGATGCCTGACGGTTACGTTGGGCTAGTTCATCCTCGTAGTGGGCTAGCGGCCAAGCACGGAATCACGGTGCTGAATACGCCCGGAACGGTGGACGCAGGCTACCGAGGCGAGATCATGGTCACCCTTTTGAACACCTCTAAGGAAGACTTTCCAATCGCCATTGGCGACCGGATTGCGCAGTTGGTTTTCCAGAAGGTCGAGCGTGCAACCTTCGTGCCCGTAACGACGCTTCCAGAGAGCACTCGTGGCGAAACGGGCTTTGGCTCAAGTGGGAGAAACTAGTGCCCAAAATCGCGCCAAGCGACCGAGAAACAAACGGTCCCTTCGATGTCTCCGAAATCGGCTTGCTCACTCCATACCTTGATTTCGAGAGCATTCGCATTGCACCAAAGCCCGGATTGGTTGTTAGAGCCGACATCGATGAGGTAAACAACCGCGTTGTCGCCATCACCTTGGAAGAAGATGGCCACAGGCTGCAGTTGCAGGCCTTTGCGGCAAGCAAGATTGACGGCATGTGGGAGCAGACCCTGTTGGCTCTAGAGCAGGCTGTAACAGATCAGGGCGGCTCGACACAGCGGATTGATGGTGTCCTGGGCCCAGAAATCAAGGCCGGAATTCCTGTCGTTGAAGATGGCCAGCGCCTTTTGAAGGAGAGCCGCTTCATCGGTGTTGATGGTCCTCGTTGGTTCCTACGTGGAGTGCTTACCGGTCCAGATCTGTCCCACCCACCGAGGTATCAGTCGCTCATCGAGCTATTCCGTTCTGTTGGCGTCAGTAGGGGAGAGACCCCGCTGCCGCCGGGAGATCTTCTTCCGCTGAGCATTCCGGTGCAGCAGTGAGTGATGCCGACCGCATAGCTAAGAAGCTCGGTGTCTCGAACACCGAGAATGGACCTGCTATCTCTAAGCAGTCGCTTATGGATGCAATTGGCGGACCGCTAGGTATTGCGGAATCGATCATCCCCGCTTTCGCATTCTCAGTTGCGTTCGCAATCAGCAAGTCGGCAGTAGTGAGCGTTTCTGTGGCAAGCGGTCTTGCACTTCTTTTCATCGCACTGCGCCTGATACGCAGGCAACCGGTGACCCAGGCAATCGCCGGTGCTCTCGCCATCGCACTGGCTGCGTTCTTGGCGCTTCGGGATGGCGGAAATGCCGAGGACTACTTCATCCCGGGTTTCATTACAAACGCAACTTATGGCGCTGTGCTGTTGATCTCGGTTCTGGTCCGCTATCCAATATTGGGCTTTGTAGCCCAGTTGCTCTTCGGCTTTGAAGCGTGGAGGAAAAACAAGGTCGTTTACCGGCGCGCTCAGCTGGTCACACTGATCTGGGTCGGTTTCTTTGGACTTAGGCTGGCGGTTCAGCTGCCACTTTATTTTTCGCAGCAGGTGGAACTTCTGGCCGCATCCAAGGTGGTGCTTGGTGCACCGGCCTACGCGGGGCTATTGGTATTGACCTGGGTGCTACTAAAGAGCCTTGCGGCTAAGGAAAAGCAGTAAATTAGTCAGGTACAACTTCAGGAGATCCAAATTATGCCGAACAGCTTCAATTCCGCTAAGCACTTAACCGTTGGTGAGAAGAGCTATAAGTACTTTTCTATGCCAGAGCTCGGCGTTAGCAAGCTTCCATACAGTTTGAAGATTCTCCTAGAGAACATGCTTCGCACCGAAGATGGTGCCAACGTGACCAAGGATCACGTCAACGCACTGGTGAACTGGGATCCTCAGGCAGAGCCTGACATCGAGATTCAGTTCTCACCAGCACGAGTGATCATGCAGGACTTCACCGGCGTGCCATGTGTTGTGGACCTAGCGACCATGCGCGAGGCAGTTGTGGCACTTGGTGGCGACCCACAGAAGATCAACCCACTGGCTCCTGCCGAGATGGTTATCGACCACTCTGTGGTCATCGATGTAGCCGGAACCGCTGACGCTGCCGAGCGAAATGTTGAGTTTGAATACCAGCGCAATGCAGAGCGCTACCAGTTCCTGCGCTGGGGACAAACTGCTTTTGACAACTTCAAGGTTGTGCCTCCTGGCACTGGAATCGTGCACCAGGTCAACATTGAGTACCTGGCCCGCACCGTTATGACTCGAGAAGTCAACGGCGAGCTAGTGGCATACCCAGATTCCTGCGTGGGAACCGACTCTCACACCACCATGGTGAATGGTCTAGGCGTGCTGGGTTGGGGAGTGGGTGGCATTGAAGCCGAGGCCGCCATGCTAGGCCAGCCAGTTTCGATGTTGATCCCAAAGGTGGTTGGCTTCAAGCTAACCGGTCAAATTCCAACTGGAGCAACTGCCACTGACGTCGTGCTGACCATCACCGAGATGCTTCGCAAGCACGGTGTGGTTGGAAAGTTTGTTGAATTCTATGGCTCCGGTGTATCTAAGGTCCCGCTAGCAAACCGCGCCACCATCGGAAACATGTCTCCTGAGTTCGGTTCTACCGTTGCTATCTTCCCAATCGATGAAGTGACTCTGGACTACCTACGAATCACCGGCCGCACCGAGCACGAGATTGCCCTGGTTGAGGCATACACCAAGGCCCAGGGCCTATGGCACGACCCAAGCACCGAACCGGTTTACAGCGAGTATTTGGAGCTGGACCTGTCAACCGTGGTTCCAAGCATCGCTGGTCCAAAGCGACCTCAGGACCGCATCGAGCTCAGTAAGTCCAAGAGCGCATTCGACACCGCAATCAAGACCTACTCCGATGCAAAGTCAAAGCCAACCAGCGTCAAGGGCAAGGACTTCAAGATCGACAACGGTGCAGTAACCATCGCTTCGATTACCTCTTGCACCAACACCTCGAACCCTTCCGTGATGTTAGCCGCCGGACTCGTGGCTCGAAACGCAGTGGCCAAGGGTCTGAAGGCAAAGCCATGGGTAAAGACATCGTTGGCACCGGGATCCAAGGTTGTCACCGAGTACTACGAGAAGGCTGGCCTAACTGACGACCTGAACGCCCTCGGTTTCCACCTGGTTGGCTACGGCTGCACCACTTGTATTGGTAACTCTGGTCCGCTGGCAGAGGAGATTTCCGAAGCCATCAACCAGAACGACTTGGCAGTTACCGCTGTGCTGTCTGGTAACCGCAACTTCGAGGGTCGCATCAACCCAGATGTGAAGATGAACTACCTTGCTTCACCGCCACTGGTGATTGCCTACGCTCTTGCCGGCACCATGGACTTTGACTTTGAGTCTGAGGCTCTGGGCCAGGACCAGTCTGGCGAAGACGTTTACCTTCGCGACATCTGGCCAACCCCAGATGAGGTTCAGCGCACCATCGACTCCTCGATCAACTCTGAGATGTTCACCACGCAGTATGCGTCTGTCTTTGAAGGTGACGAGCACTGGCGTTCGCTACCTACTCCAAAGGGCGCAATCTTCGAGTGGGATAAGAACTCGACCTACGTCAAGAAGGCTCCATACTTCGACAACATGCAGCTCAAGCCATCACCTGTCACCGACGTGTCTGGCGCTCGTGTTTTGGTCAAGCTTGGCGACTCCGTTACCACTGACCACATTTCTCCTGCGGGTTCTATCAAGGCAGATTCTCCAGCCGGTCGCTACCTAACAGAGCACGGTGTCTCAAGGGTTGACTTCAACAGCTACGGATCCCGCCGCGGTAACCACGAGGTGATGATTCGTGGAACCTTCGCAAACATTCGTCTGCGCAACCAGCTGCTAAATGACGTTGAGGGAAGCTACACACGTGACTTCACCAAGGCAGATGGACCACAGGCTTTCATCTTTGACGCAGCTGAGAACTACCGCAGCAGTGGCACGCCACTGGTTGCTCTGGCTGGCAAGGAATACGGTTCAGGTTCTTCTCGAGACTGGGCAGCAAAGGGCACCAGCTTGCTCGGGATCCGAGTTGTTATTGCCGAGAGCTTTGAGCGCATTCACCGCAGCAACCTAATCGGTATGGGTGTTCTGCCGCTTCAGTTCCCTAAGGGTCAGACCGCAGAGTCATTGGGACTTGACGGCACCGAGGAGTTCAGTTTCGAGGGTATTGAGGTTCTCAACAACGGCTCAACTCCGAAGACCGTGAAGGTGACTGCAAAGCCATCGGCTCACTCTCCGGCTGGAAAGCAGGTTGTTGAGTTTGACGCAGTGGTTCGTATTGACACCCCTGGTGAAGCCGATTACTACCGCAACGGTGGAATTCTGCAGTACGTACTGCGGAGTTTGGTTGCCTAGGAAGGCTTTAGCCGCTTAGCTGGTTAATCATCAAATGACGCAATTAGGGCGAATCTCGAAGCCGAGAGATCTGGATGGACTTTCCAAGGAAGACCTCCAGGAGCTTTGCAGCGAGATCAGGTCTTACCTTGTTGAATCCGTGTCCAAGACCGGAGGTCACCTCGGCCCAAACCTAGGTGTAGTCGAGACCACGGTTGCAATCCACCGGGTGTTCGATTCACCGCACGATGCCATCGTCTTTGACACCGGTCACCAGTCCTACGTTCACAAGCTGCTAACCGGGCGCCGCGATCTTTCCAGCCTCAGGCAGAAAGACGGAATCGCCGGTTACCCACAGCGCTCCGAATCTGTCCATGACATCGTGGAGTCTTCGCACGCATCCAGCTCGCTCTCTTGGGCTGATGGTATCTCGAGGGCATTCAAGGCAACAGGCAACAAAGACCGTCACGTGGTCGCCGTAATTGGAGACGGTGCCCTTACCGGCGGTATGGCATGGGAAGCACTAAACAACATCACCGACGATAACGACCGCAACCTTGTGATCGTTGTAAACGACAATGGTCGCTCTTACGCACCAACAATCGGTGGTCTTGCCAAAACTCTGAACGCCATTCGCACCGAACCCTGGTATAAGAAGAGTTATTCGCTTTCAAAGCGTATGTTCTACAAGATGGGAACCCTCGGTAAAGTTGTCTTCGACAGCGTTCATGCCGCTGGACAGCGAGTTTTGGTAGGGAACACCACAACCGGAATATTCCCAAACCTGGACATAAAGTACATCGGCCCAATCGATGGCCACAACCTTCAGGACATGGAGACAGCTCTTCGCCAGGCGAAGGACTATGGCGCTCCGGTTATCGTCCACGCCATCACTCAGAAGGGTAAGGGTTATGACCCTGCCATCTCCGACATAGCCGACCAGTTCCACGCCGTTGGAAAGATCAACCCAGAAACTGGTTTGGCCCTCAAGGCCTCCAGCGGGACCTCCTGGACCTCAGTCTTTGGAGACGAAGTAACCAGCATTGCCGAGCAGAATCCGCGAATTGTCGGCATTACAGGTGCGATGTTGATACCGGTTGGTCTCGACAAGTTCGCAGATAGGTTTCCGGACCGAGTCTTCGACGTCGGCATTGCAGAACAGCATGCCGTCACCGCCGCTGCCGGTATGGCTTTTGGCGGACTACACCCGGTGGTTGCAATCTACGCAACCTTCCTGAATAGAGCTTTTGACCAGGTCCTGATGGATGTTGCGCTTCACAAGGCTGGGGTTACCTTCGTGCTCGACCGCTCCGGCATCACCGGACCCGATGGTGCCTCACACCACGGAATGTGGGATCTATCGATCCTTCAGATCGTGCCGGGTATTCGACTTGCGGCCCCGAGGGATGAAAAGACCCTGAGGGAGCTTCTGAATGAGGCCTGCGCGGTCGATGATGCCCCAACGGTGGTTCGATTCCCAAAGGGCAATGTTCCTCTGCCTTTGAACGAAATCAGGAAGACCGCTGATGGTGCGGATGTCCTTGCAGAGGCCGCAGCGAAAGACGTGTTGTTGGTAAGCGTTGGAAGCTTCGCCCAGACTGCCTTGGCTGTCGCTGAACTACTAGCGGCGCAGGGGATTGGTTGCACTGTGGTTGACCCAAGGTGGGCTTTGCCGATTAAGGGTTCCCTGGTAGAAATGGCAGCTTCACACCGCTTGGTTGTAACCCTTGAAGATGGTGTTCGGGTTGGTGGATTTGGTTCTAGATTGCGCCAGGAACTAAGGGCTCACGGTGTGGACACCGGCTTGAACGAGGTTGGTATTCCGGCAGAGTTCCTAGAGCATGCTGAGCGCGATGAGATTCTGGAGCGATTGGGACTTACTCCGAAGGCAATTGCCAGAGACATCGTGGCTCAGGTGGTTGGATCAAAGGTGCCACACGCTAAGCCGATTGAGGCTGAGCAGCGTCTAGCAAACCCTTCTGAATCACTTCAGTAACTAAATCTATTTGCCACTTACGAGCGCCATACTCACTTAACTGCTTCGCTACGTCCTGCTGTGGTTCGAAGCAAACTCTCCGCAGGTAATCTGGCGTGAGCAAGTTCTCTACCGGAATCTTTAGTTCAGCTGCCATAGCCAGCACCAGGGGTCGAACTACCTCCAGGCGGTGATGAGCCTCGGGGAAGCGTCTTTCCCAGCTCTTATGGTTTGGGATGCCATTGCCCTTCTCGGCAGGCTCGAGGCTGATCTCAAGCTCCTGGGCTTTGGCGATTGCCTCCCACCAGGTTGATAGCAAGGTTCTTGAGGCCCTACCTTGAAACTCTTTATTGTTAGCCAGATCGCTGCGGGATTTTGGTGCCTGGTTTACTGCCGCCATGATTGAGCGATCTGGGATGAGCCTTCCAGGGGCTATGTCCTTTTCAATGGCTATCGCATCGCGTGTGGCGTGCAGGCTGGCTGCAATCTTGAGCTTTGCAAGATCCTTGATCCTGCTAATCCCAGGGAGTCCCCGCCAAGGTTCTTCCAAAGCTGGCTTTGGTTTGAAGTCCAACAGGTGCTCAAACTCCTCGGCCAACCAAGCTTCCTTGTCGGTTTCATGCGCCAACTCGGAAAGCTTCTCCCAGAGTTCGAACATGACATCGACATCCAACGCAGCGTAATCGAGCATTTCCTGAGTCAATGGTCTTTGGGACCAGTCGGCTGCGGAGTGCTCCTTAGCCAGTTCTATTTCCAGCAAGCTCTCACAGACGGAACCAAGGCCTACTCTCTCAAGGCCAACGATACGTGCTGTCAATTCGGTATCTATAAGTCCTGCGGGCTTGAATCCGAGCTCTGCAAGGCAAGGAAGGTCTTGGGTTGCCGCGTGGAGTAGCCAGGTCTTTGAGTTCAATGGGGCAATCAGGTCAGTTAGATCGAGATCGGCTACGGGATCCACCAACCAGATCCCAAGATCGCGCACAGCAATCTGGATCAGATAGGCGCGCTGGCTGTAGCGGAAGCCACTTGCTCGTTCAGCATCAATCGCCACCTGCTGCACTCCATCGAGCGCTGCCACTAATTCTGAAAGGGATGTCTCGCTGTCCACTGAATGGACTGGTAAGCGTGGCTTATCTAGCCTCAAGAAAGCCTCACAACTTTGGAGTCCTTGGGTGGCAAACCAGAAATCAAAGCTAAGAGCTCGACCCAACCCTCGAGGTGCGGCGTGAGATCAAAATCAAGCGGAGCCCAAGATGCTCTGATCTCAAGCTCGGCGTGCTGGGGCTGACTAATAAGTGCGCCGTGACCGGTTGAGAGAACGGTCGTGGTGGTGCCGGCATCGAATGCAAAACTCGCGCCAGCCTGAGTCAAGGAATCTTTTAGCCATTCCCATGGCAGCGCTGACAGGTACTCGTCTTTTGCCATGTCAAGCTCGATTGGGCTCTTGGCGTAGCCAATGATTCTGAACTCTGAGTTCCAGCCCTCTGGCATACCTGGGTCACGACAGAAAACGAGCCTAGAAACGCCGTGGTCGGTCGCAGTCTCATGATTGACCTCTGCAGCAATCGCAATGGCTTCCGGAGCAATGCCCTGGGGAGATGGGATTTGACTTAGGGTGATCTCAGGTCTGGATTCAACCTGCTTGAACCTTTCGAGCATGCCCACAAAGGCCGGGCTCAGGTTAGATAGGTCGATTTCCACTTCGCAAATTTATCCTCAAGCCCGCACCATCCTTGGTTGCCACGCCACCAAGCCGATGCAAAGGTCTGACAGCTCGAGTGTCACTGGTTCGACAGCTAGACGATCCGCGAGAGCCCTGACTCCTGATAAAGCCGGGCTGGACAGCAATAGCGCATCTAGTGAACCTGCCGCTACTAGTGTCGAGATGCCACTGACTCCATACTCGACATGGATTCGCGAGTAACCTTCGGCCCTAAGTTCCAAGAGAGCCTCCCCATATCCAGAGTTCTTAACCAGGAGCCGCTGCCCATTTGGGACATCGATTTCTACGGGCTTTGTGGTGAGAACAGCTAGATCAGCATGCTTGGGAAAACGGTACTTGTCCGCTCGGAAGGTCGAGCCAGAGGTCAAGATGACCTGAGCCTGTCGCCTCATAGCGATCAGTAGCGAGAGGTCTGTTGCGTTACCCAACCCAGCCGACGAACCGGTTGCCGAAATCGTATTTCCGGCGGCATCAGAAACCAGGGAAGCGGTGATGGGGAAGCCTGAGACTAGCTCCTTGAAGAAGACCGAGTCTGACTCCTCAAAAGAGCCAATTGGGTCAGTTACCTGCTGCAGCAATTTCAGCGGTCTTGCGCTTGATTCTGGCGAGCATGCCTCGCATACCGCGGACACGGAGGGGAGAGATCAAGCGATCCAAACCGAGCATGGAAGGAAAGTCATCTGGCAGATCGAGAATCTCCTGAGCTGACTGACCATTAAGCGCAGCGTTCAGAACAGAAGCAAACCCTCTGGTAGTGGGGGCTTCCTGAGGTGCCGAGAAATGCAACAGGACTCGCTCAGGACTGCCCTCAACCGCGATGAAAACCGGGGACTGGCATTCCTCAACTCTTTCTAATAGCTCAGGATTGTCGCCAAAGCGGGAATCTAAAGCAGGGAGCTGCTCGCTGAATTCGAGCAGCAGCTGCAGGCGATCCCGCTCCTCTAAAAAGGTGAAATCGTCAATTACCGCTTCGGCGTTGGAATTCAACGAACGAGAACTCCAGGCTCTTCACCAGTGGCAATTGGAACACCGACGAGGTTGCCCCACTCGGTCCAAGAACCGTCGTAGTTTCGAACGTTCTTTACGCCCAATAGGTACTTGAGCACAAACCAGGTGTGGCTGGAGCGCTCTCCAATTCGGCAGTAGGCAACAAAGTCATCGGCTGCGGTGAATCCGGTTGCATCGAAGTAGATGGCCTTTAGTGCAGCTACATCCTTGAACGTCTCATCCTCGAGAATTGCTGAGGACCATGGGATTGATGCTGCGGTTGGAATGTGGCCACCGCGTGAGGCGCCCTCGTTTGGGTAATCCGGCATGTGTAGTCGCTCACCGGTGTATTCAGGCTTGGAGCGCACATCTACTAATGGCTTACCTAGGTGAGCCAAAACCTCATCGCGGAATGCGCGAATGGTTTTGTCATCGCGCTGAACCACTGGGTAGCTAACCGAGCTGGCGTCCGGAACGTCGCGAGTGAGTTCACGACCCTCAGCAATCCACTTGGCACGGCCGCCGTTGAGGATACGAACGTCTTCGTGGCCGAATAGCTTGAACACCCAGAATGCATAGGTAGCCCACCAGTTTGAGCGGTCACCGTAGAGCACGATGGTGTCTGAGCGATCGATTCCCTTGGCCTTCATCAGCTCAGCAAACTGTTCCCCATCAAGGTAATCGCGCTTGTCCTGGTCATTCAGCTCAGTGTGCCAGTCCAGCTTTACAGAGCCAGGAATGTGGCCAACTTCGTAAAGCAGCACGTCTTCGTCACACTCGACAATTCTGACCTTGGAGGAATTCTCCGCAAGCCACTGGGTTGTTACTAGGACATCTGGGTGGGCGTAGCCGGAGATTCTTTCGGTTTCTGACATGACGGTCCTTCTCTATTGTCTAAACTGGCGAATCTGGGAGGATTCATTTTGTTAGAACAGCGCATAACTGGTGCTAATTCCCTTCCCGCTATTGTCCCAGATATCACTCCGGAACAACTAATCAAGCAGCTTCTTCCACCCCCTGAATTCACCAAGGCAAGGTTTGAAAGTTACCGCCCTGACGCCAATTTCCCCTCTCAGCAAGCTGCGGTCGAAAGCGCTAAACAATTCGTAACCGGTAAGCGCTCGAAACTGTTCTCAAAAGCAAGCACAGTTCCAGGCATCTACCTAGACGGCGGTTTTGGTGTCGGTAAGACCCACCTGTTGGCGTCGATCTGGCACGAGTTCCAGGGTCACAAGGCGTTCGGTAGCTTTCTGGAGTACACCAGCTTGGTCGGATACATCGGCTTCCAGACCGCGGTGAAAGAGTTCTCTAAGTTCGGTCTGATCTGCATCGACGAGTTTGAGCTCGATGACCCGGGTGACACGATGCTGATGTCGAGATTCCTCAAGGAGCTATCTGCCGTTGGAGTGAAGTTTGCTGCGACATCTAACACACCACCAAACGCCTTGGGGCAGGGTCGATTTGCTGCCGAAGACTTCAAGCGCGAGATCCAGGGCTTGGGAGAGCGCTTCGAGATCATTAGCGTCGATGGCGAGGACTATAGACACCGCGACTCTTCGGCCGACTCAAGAAACCTCTCGATTCGAGAGTTGCAGGACTGGGTTGGCTACCAATCGGCCCCTTACGCTATGAAGTTCTCCGAGCTACTGACCTTGCTGGCTCAGATTCACCCGACGAAGTTCAGAAGGTTGATTAGCGACGTCGGGACTTTGGCGATTTACGACTTGTATCAGCTGGAAGACCAGGTTCATGCTCTGCGTTTTGTGGCCCTTGTTGACCGGCTCTACGAACAGCAAATACCACTAAGGACCTCGGGAGACCTCAGTGCAACTAAGGTGTTTTCTAAGACGATGATTTCCGGTGGCTACCGGAAGAAGTACCTCCGTGCTGTGTCTAGAATCGGAGCGCTCTGCGAGCTCTACTGAGCCTGTAGCTTGCGATAGTGGCGCGCTCTTGACTGAGCAATAGCTGCCCCAATCACCATCGAAATCACAGAGCCCAGAATCACTGCCAGTGTTGCCTCTGCGGCAAGTTCAGGGTGATCCCCGAAAGCCAGCTTTGCCATAAGCAGCGATACGGTGAAGCCGACTCCGGCTAGTGCTGCGACCGCAAGAAAATCAGGAGCCTTGAGCTCCATGCGCGCGTCTCTACTTGCCAGCGAGTTTGCGATGAGGGCAAACAGGGTGATTCCGACAATCTTTCCAACTGGCAGCGCAACTAGAATTCCTAGGAACACGTTTGAGCTCGAACCTTCGAAAGAAGGAATAGCGATTGCAACTGCGAAGAATGCGAACAGCGGCAGAACGATGGTGTTGGTCCAGGGTTGGATTTTCTCCACCAAGCCGTGAGCCTGTCTGGCTGGAATGATCAATCCAAGCAAAACACCCGCAATTGTTGGGTGCACACCGGACTGGAGCACGCAGTACCAGAGCACCAGGAAGCTTGCGGCTCTCACCAGATTCATCGGCAGGGGCTTTATCTTCTCTAAGAAGAAGTGCAGCACAGCGACCACCATCGCGGCAAAGAGCCAGGTGGGCTCTAAGTCTGTGGTGAAGAAGACAGCGATTATCAGAATGGCAACCAGGTCATCGAAGATTGCCAAAGCAAGTAGGAAAATTCTCGCTTGCTTTGGGAGCCCTCTGCCAAATATGGCGAGCACGCCTAAGGCAAAGGCAATGTCGGTTGCAGTTGGAATCGGCCAACCGCGAAGACCGTCAGTCCCGAAGTTGAACGCCACATAAATCAGTGCCGGGACAATGACGCCACCTATCGCTGCGATCACGGGAACCATAGCGGTCGACGGCTTTGAAAGTACGCCGCTTCGAAGCTCGTACTTGAGCTCTAGTCCTGCCACCAAGAAGAAGACAGCCAGCAACAGATCCGATACCCAGTGCTCCAAGCTGAGCTTGAGCCCCCAGGATTCGATGCCGATGTAAAGGTTCTTGAAGTCCAAAAGCGATCCACCGATGGGGGAGTTGGCTAGCACTAAGCCGGCTATTGCCGCCGCCATTAGTGCGAGAGCAGCAGATCTATCGCTCTTCATTCACCCTCCATCTTTAACATGCTCGAAACAAAACTAGGCACTAACTCGAAACTTTGCGTGGCCAAACTTTCACCACGAGCTCTTTATTGGACTCGTCTAACTTTACGAGAGGGAAAGACTATGGATCAGGGAAACACCGCTTTCGTCCTGTTCTCAGCCGCGTTTGTGCTGCTGATGACACCGGGCTTGGCATTCTTCTACGGGGGACTAGTAAAAGCGAAGAGCGTTGTGAGCATGATGATGCTCTCGTTCGGATCGCTGGGATTGGTCGCCGTGCTCTGGGTGCTATACGGTTACGCCATTACCTTCGCCGACATCGATGATGCCGGATGGGTTGGAATTCCCCACATCATTGGAATTGACACCAATGCGATTGGTCTAACCGCACAGGTTGCCGAGGCTGCTGCTCCGGTTGGCGCTTTCCCTGAACTTGCCTTCGTTTCCTTCCAGGCGACGTTTGCCATCATCACCGTTGCGCTTATCTCGGGTGCAGTTGCGGACCGAGCAAAGTTCGGTGCCTGGATGGTGTTTGCAGGCCTTTGGGCAACTTTGGTTTACTTCCCAGTTGCAGGCTGGGTGTTCAACTTCATCCCGTCTGACCAGGGTGGTTGGATCGTGGACAAGCTTGGTGCAATCGACTTCGCCGGAGGAACTGCGGTACACATCAATGCCGGTGCTGCGGCTCTGGCGCTAGCAATCGTGCTCGGTAAGCGCTTTGGATTCTCCAAGGGCATCATGCAGCCCCACAACGTGCCTCTAACCCTTATCGGAGCGGCACTTCTATGGTTTGGTTGGTTTGGATTCAATGCCGGTAGCGAGTTGGCTGCTGACGGTGTTGCGACCGTTGCATTCATCAACACAATTGCAGCTCCAGCGGCAGCGATGTTGGGTTGGATCACGGTTGAGAAGATTCGTCACGGTAAGGGCACCAGCGTTGGCGCAGCCTCCGGTGTGGTAGCCGGTCTGGTAGCAATCACTCCGGCTTGTGCATCGGTTGACCCAATCTGGGCCATCGCTCTTGGAGCAGTCGCCGGTGTCATTTGTGCACTGGCCATCGACCTAAAGTTCAGCCTAGGTTTTGACGACTCACTCGACGTAGTAGGTATTCACCTAGTGGGTGGCCTAATTGGAACCCTATGGATTGGACTGTTCGGAAACGGCGTGGGACTTGCCTTTGGCTTCGGCTGGGAGCAGCTCGGCATTCAGGCGCTTGGTTCAATTGCGGTTCTGGTCTACAGCTTCGTGATGGCCCTAATCATCGGATACGCGATTGAGAAGACCATTGGCTTCAGAGTCAAGGCCGAGGATGAGATTGCTGGCATCGACACCGTTGTACACGGTGAACTTGCCTACAGCTTCGGATCAGACAAAGACTAAAGAAACAGCTCGAATACTCCCTCAGCCTGGCTGAGGGAGTATTTGCGTGAGGAGGAATCTTGCAAAGCGACCAGATCTATTTCTTGATCACCTGCATAGCCATGGTGCTTTTTATGACACCGGGTTTGGCTTTTTTCTACGGTGGCCTGGTGAGGGCATCATCGGTTGTCTCGATGATGATGATGTCCTTCGGCGCACTCGCCTTGGTTTCCATTTTGTGGATTGCCTACGGGTACGCCATGGCCTTCTCTGGTGCTGGCTCCGATAGCTACCTTGGGTTCGATGGCACCTTAGGGATTGACACCAACAGCATTTTCTTGAACCAATTCTTGGACGAGAGAATGAGTTTCGATCTCGTGTTCGCGGCATTCCAAGGAACCTTCGCGGTGATTACAGTCGCCCTGATTTCTGGGGCAATTGCAGATCGAGCACGCTTTGGTTCGTGGATGGTGTTCGCAGGAATCTGGGCGACGGTGGTTTACTTCCCAATCGCAGGCTGGGTCTTTAACTTCACCCTCGATGACTCGGGAGCGATAGTTGATGGTGGCTGGCTCGTGAAGGATGTTGGTCTGCTCGACTTTGCTGGTGGAACGGTGGTGGAAGTTGGCTCAGGCGCTGCGGCTTTGGCAGTAGCTCTGGTTCTCGGCAAGAGATTTGGTTTCCGCAAGGGCATGTATGCCCCTCACAACGTGCCTCTGACCCTGATCGGTGCGGGTATTCTCTGGTTCGGCTGGTTTGCCTTCAACGCCGGTAGCCAATTGGCAGCTGACGGCATTGCGTCGTTGGCGTTCCTAAACACTCTCGTCGCACCGGCGGCTGCAATGCTCAGCTGGGCTGCATTCGAACGCATCACTTCAGGTAAGCCAACGGCAGTGGGTATTGCCTCTGGCGCAATTGCGGGAGCGGTCGCTATCACCCCGAGTTGTGCATTCCTTGATCCGATCTGGGCGATCGTGCTTGGCCTTGTGGTTGGCGTGGTTTGTGCCTGGGCAATCGAGTTGAAGTTTGCTCTTGGTTTTGATGACTCATTGGATGTGGTGGGAATTCACCTTGTCGGAGGAATCGTCGGGACCCTATCCATCGGTTTCTTCGGAAGGGGAGTAGGGCTCTTCTTTGGTCACTCTGCTGATCAGCTAATCTCACAGGCAATTGGCGTTCTAGCCGTCGGAATCTACAGCTTTGCTATGGCTTATCTGATTGCCCTTGGAATCGAGAAAACAATCGGTTTCAGGGTTCAATCAGTTGACGAGGAAGCCGGAATTGACCCAATCCAGCACGGACAGCTCGGTTATCACGCCGAAGATCCACGTTGGAAGGCATAGTACGCAAACTTTCGAAGGATTTCACACAGCTTCGATTTTTGTGTCATAATTTCCTAGTTCTGTTCACAGAGCGTGCGGATGTAGCGCAGTTGGTAGCGCACAACCTTGCCAAGGTTGGGGTCGCGAGTTCGAGTCTCGTCATCCGCTCTCTAGCACCTAAGTACAGACGGTGAAGTGGCCGAGAGGCGAGGCAG
>JARXAN010000050.1 GCA_029865895.1 Actinomycetota bacterium | reverse complement strand
AGCGACTGCAGTAGCTCCTGAGCCTCTTCGTGGCTTAGGTCAATTAGTTCAGACTCGACCTTGGCATCTAAGAACACTGCCTGAGCAGGAGCAACAAGTGCTGACAGCTCGGCACGCTTCTCTGGGCTGGTGAGCACGGCCTCATCGACGTTGAAAACAAAAAGGATTGGCTTGGCGGTTAGCAGACCTAGGTCCTTGATTGGCCCAAGGTCTACCTTGCTCAAAGAAAGCGGGGTGCCATTGTTTAGAACCTTGAGTGCCTCGTCGATGGTTTCTAGGACCTCGGGCTCTGCCTTCTTGCCCTTTACTTCCTTCTCAACGCGAGGTCTGGTTTTCTCCAGAGTCTGAAGATCAGCCAGGATCAACTCTGTGTTGATGGTTTCGATATCGCTCTTGGCATCCACCTTGCCATCAACGTGAACCACGTCTGAGTCGGCAAATCCGCGCACCACCTGGGCAATTGCATCTGCCTCGCGGATGTTGGCCAAGAACTGGTTGCCCAATCCTTCACCCTCGCTCGCTCCGCGAACGATGCCGGCGATGTCAACAAAGGAAACTGGTGCGGGCAGAATTCGCTCGGAGGAGAAAATCTGTGCGAGGCGGGTGAGCCTGGCATCTGGAAGGTTCACAACACCAATGTTTGGCTCGATGGTTGCGAACGGATAGTTCGCCGCCAAAACGTTGTTTTTGGTGAGTGCGTTGAAGAGGGTCGACTTGCCAACATTTGGCAGTCCCACGATTCCGATAGTTAAGGCCACCGCGAAAGTTTATTGCCTCATAATTGCCTGATGGCCTTGGACTTTGTGGCAATCGACTTTGAAACCGCGAATGGATCCCCCGCATCGCCGTGTGCAGTGGGGTTAGTTCGGGTGCGCGATGGTCAGATTCAAGAGTCACTTTCGATGCTGTTTCAGCCCCCTTTTCCGAATAACTGGTTTCACGAGGGCAATATCCGAGTGCATGGCATTCGCCCGGAAGATGTGATTGACGCCCCGAATTGGGAGGACGTCCTGCCGGATCTCTTGCTCTTTACCGAGGGGTTACCTTTTATCGCTCACAACGCCTCCTTTGATATGGGAGTGCTTAGAGCGGCGGCGGCTGAGGTTAGTTTCGACCTGCCGGATCTGAGCTATGCCTGCAGTTTGCTGATGGCGCGCAAAAGCTACAACCTCGAGAGTTACCGACTAAACGCGGTGGCATACGCCATTGGTCACGAGGAATTCCAGCACCACGATGCCCTAGCGGATGCGGATGCCTGCGCCAGAATCGTGATCCACATGGCCAATCGCCACGATGCAGACTCTCTCGAAGGCTTGCTAAATGCCACCAAGCAGGCACTAAAACCGCTGAATCAATAGCCGCAAACTGCGGCTTGATTAGGTCGGTAAAGAGAAAGCCAATTGCGGGCTAACGTTTGTTATCGATTTATTGGTTATAGTGTTTGCGGTGCCTACAACGATGTGAGTGCTAAATCTATTTTCCTCACATCTAGGAGCCCTAATGGCTGGCATCAAATCGCCAATCGTTACTCTCACACCTTCCCCGACGCTGGATAGAACCTATTTCGTAAAGAACCTGGTCGAAGGTGGCGTGAACCGCGCTGAGCGCGTCGGCGAAGAACTTGCCGGCAAGGGCATCAACGTTTCTCGAGGCCTTCAGTTGGCCAACATTGCCGCTCCTGGCGTTGTGCCTATCGGCAATGCTGACCCAGGAGTTCTGGAGCGCACCGGATCTGGATTTCTAACCCCGCTTTGGATCGAGGGAACCCTGAGGGTTTCGACCACCGTTGTGGAATACGACGGACCTACCACCAAGATCAATGAGAGCCCGCGTCCGCTAAAGCAAATTGACTGGGACGCCGTAGTTGCTCTGACCGAGAAGACCGTGATCGAGAACGATGCCAAGTGGCTCGTGGTCGCAGGTGCTCATCCAGAGATCGTTGAGACCGGCGAGGTCATCGATCTTCACCCACTGTTTGATCGCATGAAGTCGCTCGGCGTGAAGGTTGTTCTGGACACCTCCGGTCCTGCGCTTCGCTACTGGGCTCAGCAGGGCAAGGCCACCATCATGAAGCCAAATGCTCACGAGTTGGCAGAGTGCGTCGGTCGCGATCTAAACACGATTGGTGACGTTATCGATGCCGCGCACGAGCTAAACGATTGGGGCGTTGACTGCGTAATGGCATCTTTGGGTGTTGACGGAATTGTTGCAATCACCAAGACCCACGCCATTCACGCCTACACCCCGCCGGTGAAGGTCATTAACACCGTTGGAGCCGGCGACTCCACCATCGCAGGCTTCTTGGCTGCAGTTGCCAATCACCCAGCCGATGCTGAGGCCTTTGGCGTTGGTTTTGATGTTGCCGAGGGCATTGCCGCTGCCGTGCAGTGGGGTGCCGCAAAGGTTCAGCAGCCAACCAGTGGTTTGCACTCAATCGAAAACTTGGTTGAACCAACCGTAGAACTAATTCCAGATCGCAGCCGCCTACTGGGCGAGCCAGCAAAGGCCTAAGGAGGCTCCCATGGGTGTAGTAAACAGCGAACAATACGTAGAGATGCTCAACCGAGCGAAAGCCGGTGGATTCGCATACCCTGCGATCAACGTCTCCAGCTCTCAGACCCTGAATGCTGCCCTTGCTGGTCTGCAGGCTGCTGGCTCGGACGGTATCTTGCAGGTCACCACCGGTGGTGCTGACTACTGGTCCGGCCCAACCGTGAAGAACCGCGTATCTGGTGCGCTAGGTTTTGCCGCCTTCGCTCGCGAAGTTGCAAAGAACTACGACATCAAGGTTGCCCTTCACACCGACCACTGCAACTTCGAGCAGCTGGACAGCTTTGTAAAGCCTCTTATCGCTCTATCCGAGGAGAGCGTGAAGGCTGGCGGCGAGGCAATTTTCAACTCCCACATGTGGGATGGCTCTGAGGTGCCACTGGCTCAGAACCTTGAGCTTGCAAAAGAGTTTCTAGCCCGCACCAAGAACATCGGTGCTGTTTTGGAGATCGAAGTTGGCGCTGTTGGCGGCGAGGAAGACGGCATCGAGGGTGCAATCGACGAACACCTCTACACCACCGTGGCAGATGGTTTCGCAACTGCAGAGGCACTTGGCCTGGGCGAGAACGGTCGCTACATGGCTGCCCTAACCTTCGGTAACGTGCACGGTGTTTACAAGCCAGGAAACGTAAAGTTACGCCCAGAACTGCTAAAGCAGATTCAGGATGAGGTTGGCGCAAAGTACGGCAAGCAGATGCCTTTTGACCTTGTATTCCACGGCGGTTCTGGCTCCACCGAGCAGGAGATCTCTGACGCTGTGAAGTACGGCGTGATCAAGATGAATATCGATACCGATCTGCAGTATGCCTTCACCCGTCCAGTGGTTGACCACATGCTAAAGAACTACGACGGCGTGCTAAGAATTGACGGTGAGGTCGGAAACAAGAAGCTTTACGACCCTCGCGGCTGGGGCAAGGCTGCAGAAGCTGGCATGTCCGTGCGAGTCGTTGAAGCCGCAACCCAGCTCGGCTCAGCCGGAAAGTCTAAGTGGTAGAAAACCACCAGGAGCGAAGCCCGTTTTACGAAAACGGGCTTCCACGCTTTAAGGGTGATTACCTCGAGGGTGAAATGCACGGACCCTGGGAGTTTTTCCGCAAAGACGGCAGCCTGATGCGATCTGGTGAATTCGATCGGGGCGCTCAAGTCGGAATCTGGCGAACCTATGACCGATCCGGAAACCTAGTCTCAGAGAAAAAGCTCGGTTAGTTGCGAGGTCCCTTGTTGCTGACGTCTTCGCCAGCAGCCTTGAGGTCTTTGCGCAATTCCTTTGGTAGTGAGAACTGAACGTCTTCCTCAGCGGTGGTGACGGTTCTAACATCGCCGTAGCCACCTTCTGCAAGGTAGGCCAATACTCCATCAACCAGGTCCTCTGGAACGCTGGCGCCCGATGAGACACCGACGGTCTTTACGCCTTCGAACCAGCTGGCTTGGATTTCAGATGCGTCATCCACTCGGTATGCAGCCTTGGCTCCGGCATCAAGTGCCACCTCAACCAAACGCACGGTGTTGGAAGAGTTTGCCGAGCCCACCACGATAACCAGGTCGCTCTCAGCTCCAACCTTCTTGATCGCAACCTGACGGTTCTGAGTTGCGTAGCAGATGTCGTCGCTTGGTGGGTTTTGCAAAGTTGGGAACTTCTCGCGAAGTTTGATAACCGTCTCCATGGTCTCGTCGACCGAGAGAGTGGTTTGGCTCAGCCAAATGACCTTCTTTGGGTCTCGGACCGTGGCCTTGGCGATGCCCTCCGGGCCATCCACCAACTGCACGGCGTGTGGAGCTTCGCCGGCGGTACCCTCAACCTCTTCGTGACCTTCGTGGCCAACCAAAAGAATGTCGTAACCCTCTTTGTCAAAGCGCTGCACCTCGCGGTGAACCTTGGTGACCAGTGGGCAGGTTGCGTCAATGGTCTGCTGGTTACGAGCTTCAGCGGCTTCGATAACGGCCGGGGATACTCCGTGGGCGGAGAAAACCATGATGCAGCCCTCAGGTGCCTCATCGACCTCGTCGACGAAGATTGCTCCACGTCGTTCTAGCGACGCGACTACGTGCTTGTTGTGAACGATCTGCTTGCGCACGTAAATCGGTGCACCATAGTGATCGAGAGCTTTCTCAACGGCAATCACTGCGCGGTCAACGCCCGCACAGTATCCGCGCGGAGCTGCCAACAGCACCTTGTTGGTGCCGATATTGTCGGCCTGGTCGGTATCCTTGATGATAGTCACCACACAATTCTACGAAAGCGACCAAGGAGGCCGGATTGGACACTAATTCGGTCACAGATAGTCAATCACGAGTTAGCACTGAGAATTCCCCCTGGCAGGTCTCTCAGCTCTCGAAAAGTCTCAAGGACTGGATCGACAAATTAGGTCGAGTCTGGGTTGAGGGTGAATTGCAGGCCTATTCAGAAAAGCCTGCAGGTGTCTTTGCTTCGATTCGCGATCTTGACGTTGAAATGTCGGTCGAAATCCATGCCTTTGCCAATTCCGGCGCAGAAATTGCTCCTGGATTAGCCCAGGGTGACCGCGTTGTAGCTCTATTGCAACCGACCTTCTGGCCCAAAAACGGCAAAATCACCATGCGGGTCCTGCAAATGCACAAGGTTGGCCTCGGTGAGCTTCTAGAGCGCTTAGAGCGACTCAAGGTGCAATTGATTGCGGAGGGTCTTGCCGACCCGGCACGCAAGAAGCCACTGCCATTTTTGCCCAACAAGATTGGTCTTATCACGGGAGCTAACTCGGATGCCGAGAAAGACGTTTTGCAAAACGCCAAACTTCGCTGGCCAGAGGTGCAGTTTCAGATTCAGCACACCCACGTCCAGGGCGATAAGGCAGTAAACGAGATTCTGTTAGCCCTTGGTGTCTTGGATGCCGATCCTGAGGTGGACGTCATCATCATCGCCAGAGGCGGCGGCAGTTTCCAGGACCTATTGCCATTTAGCGATGAGCGTTTGGTCAGGGCGGCCGCACAACTCTCGAAGCCCTTCGTTTCTGCCATCGGGCACGAAAACGATCA
>JARXAN010000040.1 GCA_029865895.1 Actinomycetota bacterium | reverse complement strand
ATAATCAACAGCAGCGCATAGGGGGCAGCCTGAGAATAGGACAACGTCTCCGTTGCCGCCCAAAGCTCAGTTGCCAAGGTGTCCACTGAATTTGGTCTGAGTAGCAACGTCGCCGGCAACTCCTTCAAAACCGCTAGCGAGCCAAGAGCGATACCGGCCCAAATCCCAGCCTTTGACATCGGAATTACGAGCTTGAAAATGGCTCCGAGTTTTCCAAGCCCCAAAGACCTAGCCACCTGCTCCTGAGATGTGGAAACCTGAGCGATCGGGGTGGTGATTACCGAGAGGGCGTTTGGTAGGAAAAGAATCAGGTAGGCAAAGATCAAAAGCCAAACCGTTTGGTAAATCGCCGGGGTCAAGTTAGCCCCAAAGAAAACCAGCGAAAGCGCAACAACGATTGCTGGCAATGCGTGAGAGGACCAGATGGTGAGCTCAACCCCACTTGAGAGTTTGCTGGCAAATCGCACATTCCAGAGTGCCACCGCGACCGCAAAAATACCAATCACCAAACCGGCGCTAATTGCAATTCCTAGGGAAGCTCCCAGTGCCTGCAAAATCTCAGCCATATCCCATTCCTCAGCCGATAAGCTCCAACCCAGCAATGCGGCGATGGGCAAGATGCTCGAACCGACTGCAAGCAACAAAAGCACTGTCGCGGCTGGCCAGCGCCAGCCTCCAAGGGTGATTCTCAGCTGCCTGGACTGCTTTTCTATCCGGGTGTAGTTAGTGCGGTAGCGCTTCTCGAAATACAGCACGATCAGAGTCAAAACCACGAGCACGACTGCTAGGGAAGCGGCTGCGGTTCGGTCAAAAGATCCTCGGTAGGCGTTATAGATCGCCCTGGTGAAGGTGTCAAAGCGCAGGATCGACACCGCTCCAAACTCGCTGAGGGTGTAAAGCGCAACCAACAAACCAGAGGCCATCGCCGCAGGTCGAACCTGAGGCCATGTCACCTTGCGAAGCACCTGGAAACTGGAAAGCCCAAGCGATCTGGCGACCTCCTCTTGGTTGGCGTTCGAGCGAATCAGTGCGGCGGAGACAGCAAGAAAAACGTATGGGGCAGTTGCCAGTGAGAGGGTTATCCAGGAGGCAAAAAAGCCGTTGAAGCCAGGGAACACTGAGGTGTAGGCAAGCGCCAACACATAGCTTGGGATTGCCAGGGGCAGAGTTCCCAGCACTGCAAAGAACGCTGTCCCGAAAAGATTGCTTCTCGTGGTTAGCCAGGCTTGAGCAAAGCCGATGACCAATGCGGTGAGTGTCACCGAAATAGTCAGCAGCAAAGTGTTTGCAAGCAGCTCCAGAGTCCTGGCTCGCAGAAGTTCTGCGAGCGCTTTCTCAATTCCTGCCGAGAGTCGAATCAGCAGGTATCCCAGTGGCAATAGTGCGGACAGGGCAGCAAAAATCCCCAACGCGAAGATTGCGATTGGAGGCTTTTGCATTTCTGGCTTAGATAAGTCCAGCTTGGCGAATCAGCTCTAAAGTCTGCTCCAGGCTGTCCAGGTCACTGAGATCAACCTTTGGTGCTGGAATCTCAGCAAGTGGTGCTAGATCATCTGCGGCAGGAACTCCGGCAATCAGTGGATACTCTCTGGTCTGCTCGGCGAAGTAGCTTTGGCCGGTCTCAGAAAGTAGGAATTCGACAAACTTTTGAGCAGCTGGTGAATCCTTGAGGATCCCCACGCCGGCAGCGTTGATGAGATTCCCAACATCGTTTGATTCAAACTGCGCAATCTTGGAGTTCATGTTTGAAAGACCCTGCTCTTGGGCAAGTGCGAACCAGTAGTAGTGATTGATCAAACCAACATCAACCACACCTGCTTCAACGGCCTCCAGAATTGCACCGTTCTTCTCAAAAATGACTGCGTTTTCCTTCATGGCCTCTAGCCATGCCAGGGTCTTTTCGTCACCTTCGACAACGCGCATTGCGGTTACGAAGGCCTGGAAGGATGCGTTTGAAGGCGCAATGCCGACTCTGCCCTTCCACTGTGGGTCCGCAAGATCAAATACCGATGCAGGTAGCTCAGTGACCGTCTTTGGGTTGTAGTTCAAAACTCGAACTCGACCTGAGACTCCGACCCACATGCCATCGGCTGCCGAGTATGAACTTGGCACCAGGTCATAGATGCTGGATGGCAATTTAGTGAATAGTCCGGCCTTAGAGATTGCTCCTAGTGCACCGGCATCCTGGGCGAAGAAGACATCGGCCGGAGAGTTGGTGCCCTCCTCCAAAAGCTGAGCGGCTAGCTCGGCACTGCCGGCATAGCGGACCTCGACCTCGATGCCGGTTTCCTGCTCAAACATCTCAACCAGCGGTTGAACCAGCTCTTCATCTCGACCGGCATAAACCACAATCGAGTTTTTCTCGGCAACTGGCGGCTGCGAGGTGCAACCGGTCACAGTGAGTAGGGCGATCAGAGACAGGGTGACTAGTTTTGAAAACTTCAAGATTTTCCTTAGAAAAGCAACTTCGGGATGGGGGTTCTCTGAATAGGTTAGGCTTACCTTACTAGTTTGTCAAGGTCGAGCATTTCCGCTTGCCACAGCGGTGGATTAGACTGCAAGTTGCTCGGTCTGATGATTCATGCCGCTTAGGAAAGATTTAGATTGATAGCGGTTCAAGACCTCGAAATTCAAATTGGTGCCAGGACTTTGATGTCCGGCGTGAATTTCCGCATCCAAAAGGGTGACAAGGTCGGCCTTGTTGGTCGAAACGGTGCCGGCAAAACCACACTCACCAAGATTCTTTCTGGCGATGGACAACCGACTCTAGGAACAGTCTCGGTGCACGGTCAGATCGGTTACTTGCCGCAGGACCCAAGATCTGGCGATCCAAAAGAATTGGTGCGAACCAGAATCCTGAATGCTCGTGGACTGGGGGATATCTCGGCTCGCATGCTCAAGGCGACGATGGACATGGCAAGCACCGACCCAAAGATCCACGATGCCGCGATGAAGAAGTACGCCCGTGCCGAAGAAGAGTTCAATGCCGCCGGTGGCTATGCTGCAGAGGCTGAGGCCTCCTCGATTGCATCGAACCTGGGCATTAGCGAACAGACTCTGACCCAAGAACTTGGAACGCTATCCGGTGGTCAGCGCCGAAGAATTGAGCTGGCTCGCATCCTGTTCTCGAATGCAGAGACCATGCTGCTGGATGAGCCAACCAACCACCTTGATGCCGACCGTGTGGTTTGGCTTAGAAACTTCCTCAAGAACTACGCCGGAGGACTGATCGTGATTAGTCACGATGTTGACCTGGTTGAAGAAACCGTAAACCGAGTGTTCTACCTCGATGCCAACCGCCAGGTCATCGACATCTACAACATGGGCTGGAAGAACTACCTAAAGCAGCGTGAGGCAGACGAAGAGCGTCGCAAGCGCGAACGCTCGGGAGCTGAGAAGAAGGCCGCGGTTTTGCAGCTGCAGGCTGCCAAGTTCGGAGCTAAGGCCACCAAGGCTGCCGCTGCCCACCAGATGCAACGTCGAGCCGAGAAACTTCTCAGCGGACTGGATGCGGTCCGCGAGCAAGACCGAGTTGCCAAGATCAAGTTCCCAGACCCTGCTCCGTGTGGCAAGACCCCGCTGATGGCATCGAACCTCTCGAAGAGCTATGGCTCGCTAGAAATCTTTACCGCTGTTGACCTCGCTATTGACCGCGGCAGCAAGGTGGTTGTGATCGGACTCAACGGTGCCGGTAAAACCACGCTGTTGCGCATGCTGGCCGGAGTAGATAAGCCAGACACCGGTGAGATCGAACCTGGTCACGGTCTAAAGATTGGCTACTTTGCCCAGGAGCACGAAACTCTTGATGTCACCAAAACCGTGCTGCAGAACATGCAGTCCTCTGCCCCGCAGCTAAACGATGCCGATTGCCGCAAGGTGCTCGGTTCCTTCCTGTTCTCCGGTGACGATGTTTCCAAACCGGCAGGCGTGCTTTCCGGTGGCGAGAAGACCCGATTGGCATTGGCCGCACTGGTGGTCTCAAGTGCGAACGTGTTGCTACTGGATGAGCCAACCAATAACTTGGACCCTGCTAGCCGTGAAGAAATTCTAAGGGCGCTGGCATCCTTCACCGGAGCGGTAGTGCTAGTCAGCCACGATGTTGGTGCGGTAGAAGCTCTAAACCCAGAGCGTGTATTGATCCTGCCGGATGGCGTCGAAGACCACTGGAACCAGGGTTACGCCGACCTAATCTCCTTGAGCTAGATTTCCAGCGCCTTCTTTATTCGCTGCAGCGAAACCGGATCTTTGGTGCCTAGCGTCTGAGCAAACAAACTCACTCGGAATTCTTCCAGCAGCCACCTTGCCCGCACCAAGTTTGCCGCGGCACTACTTGGCAGCGGGAGCTCTCCCCCGGCATTGGCAAACACTTGAAGCGCTTGAGCCAGCTCAGTCTGTGCCGCTCTGTCCTTGAGTGGGTTCTCCTGCATCTTGGTGACGCGAATGGTGATTGCCCGCAGATATACCGGCAATCTCTTCAATCGATCTAGTGGCGTGAGGGATACCAAGTTCTTACAAACCAACTGCGCAATATGGGCTTTTTCGTCGCTTAGCTCATTTAGAAAGTCCATCGCCTGGGCAGATGAGATTGCCTTCCCGGCTTCTCGAGCGGCGTCTGAAATCTCGGTAACAATGGCAACAATCTCGAAGCAAAACTCCAAGACCCTTGCCTGCACGCTGTCGCGGATTGCCTCAAATTGCTTTTTGGAGAAAATCAAACCGTCGGCTTGAATCTTGCGAGTTTCTTCTATCGCCAAGGCTGCAATCACATCGTCAACAAAGCCAGCTATGCCTTGGTATGGCAGGGCGGCAAGGGCTAGCTTCTCCTGCTGCTTTAGGTGTGACTCGATGTATTTGGCAGGTGATGGAATTGCCATTCGCACCAGCTCCGCAACCGCTCTTGGATGCTTGGCAAGGCGATCGGCCCCGGTGGCAAGCACCTCGATATCTACTGACTTGCCATTGAGTACCAAGGACGGATAGGCCTTGATGCTGCTGTTGCCGCTTACTGTTTCAACGAGGTCTTTGAGCTGTTCGAAGTCCCAGCTGGTCAAACCCTGACGCTCAAGATCCCTGTGCAGCTTGCTGGCAACCTGAGCAACCGCTCGCTGACCCTCTTGCTTGAACTGACTCTGGAGATCGCCGAGGCTGGTTGAGGTTGCAAGCACTTTGCCCTTTTGATCCATAACGCGGTAAGTCATCTTCAGGCCATCGGGTAGCCGAGCTAGATCAAAGTCCGCTGCCTCAACCTTTACACCAGCCATGGCTTGAATCGTTTGAGCTAACGTGTCGGCAAACCCACCTTTTGCATCAAGTTCGCCCAGGATCTTCCTGGCCCAATCGGCAGCCGGTACTACCGACTTGCGAATTGCCTTTGGTAATGCGCGAATCATCTCGGTCACCAGCTCAAGCCTCAGACCCGGCACCAGCCAATCGAACTCTTGAGAATCCAAGCTCGGTAAAACCTCAACCGGGATGTTGATCGTGACGCCATCCTCGATATCCCCGGGAGCAAACCGATACTGCAGATCGAATTGGTGACCCTGGGTGATCCAGGTTCCAGGGAATTCGTTTTCATCCGGAGCAACCAGCGCAACTTCTTTGAGATTCGCGCGGGTCATTGTGAGAAGGTTTGGCTTTTCTTCCCTTACCTTGCGCCACCAACCCTCAAACGAGCGGGTTGAGAAAACATCTAGCGGAATGCGATTGTTGAAAAAGCGGTATTGATCCTGCTCATCTGGAATCAACTCTGGTTTTCTAGCGCGCTCAGCCTCGGCTTCCAGCTCTGCCAGAAGCTTGCGATTCTCCCGCTCAAAACTTTGCTTGGAATCCCACTCACCATCGACCAGCGCATGTCGAATAAACAGCTCTCTGGCGTGCATGGGGTCGATGCGGGAGTACTGCACCTTTTGACCCGAGATGATCACCAGCCCAAAAAGGGTTACCTTTTCAAGGGCAATTGCAGCGCCCATCTTCTTTTCCCAGTGCGGGTCAGAGATCTGCCGCTTGCAAAGATCTCCTGCGATCTCTGCCGCCCACGCTGGCTCGACTGCAGCATTCATACGGGCAAATAGCCTGCTGGTCTCGACAAGTTCCGCTGACATCAATGCCTCAGGAGGCTTTTTGGCGAGTGCCGACCCCGGGAAAACCACGAACTTCTTGCCGTTGGAGCCTAGGTATTCACGCGAGGTCTTTTGCTTCACCGGTTTGCCGTTGACAAACTTTTGCTTTTGATCCTGCAGCAGTCCAAGCTGACTCAAAAGTCCGGCCAGCACGGACTTGTGAATGCCATCGGGGTTTACCCGAGCTGGCCCATAGTCCAAGCCCAATGGCTTAGAAACAAGCTTGAGCTGCTTCACGAGGTCTTGCCATTCTCGGATACGTAGGAAGTTAAGGTGCTCTGCCTTACAGAGCTTCCTAAACGCGCTCGAGGAGAGCTTCCCTTGCTGCCCCTCAAGGTGGTTCCAGAGATTCACCAGGGTTAGGAAATCTGAGCTTGGGTCTGTGAAACGAGCGTGCAGCAGATCTGCCTTGTCACGCTTTTCGATTGGTCGCTCTCTGGGGTCTTGAATGGTGAGCCCAGCAACAATCACCATCACCTCGCGAGTGACATTGTTCCTGGCAGATTCCAAAAGCATTCGAGCGAACCTTGGTTCGATAGGCAAACGAGCCAACTGTTTGCCCACGCCGGTTAGTTGGAGCTGCCCAGCCTCATCCTGAGCCAGTGCTCCGAGTTCGATCAACAGATTGTTGCCGTCCTTGATTCCTTTATTATCTGGAGCCTGCAGGAACGGGAACTTCCCCAATTCGCCAAGGCCAAGGTTGGCGGCCTGCAAGATCACGGAAGCCAAGTTGGTGCGCAGGATCTCTGGATCTGTGAACTCCGGCCTCGAATTGAAATCCTCTTGGGAGTAGAGCCGGATTACCGTTCCAGGTGAGGTTCGACCAGCACGTCCAGCGCGCTGGTTCGCGCTTGCCTGACTAATAGCTTC
>JARXAN010000076.1 GCA_029865895.1 Actinomycetota bacterium | reverse complement strand
GATCCCGCAAGGATCGCCAGAACGTTGATTAGTGTGCCCAAAAGGTTAGGCGCCTAGCGAGCTAAGAAGTTCGTAAACCAAAAAGGCTGGCCAAACCAATGCCTTGAGGAATCCCAACAAACCCATCCAGAAGTCGGTTGCCGTTGAGATGTAGTAGATCACCGCGCCAATAAACCCAAACGCATAAATGGAACCTGTGCCTGCAGAGACTTTAGCCATGCCTCAACTCTACTGAGCAGGCTTGAAGGTGATGCTCACAGAGTTAATGCAGTAGCGATCTCCGGTGGGAGTCTGGGGAGCATCTTCGAAGACGTGACCCAGGTGACCACCGCACTTGGCGCAGCGCACCTCGGTGCGAACCATGCCGTGAGCGCGGTCTTCGATGTATTCGATGGCGTCATTGTCCTGTGGTTTGTAGAAGCTTGGCCAGCCACAGTGCGAATCAAACTTGGTGTCTGCCTCAAACAAAAAGGCATCGCAACCGCGGCAGTGGTAACTACCGGCACGCTTCTCATCGAGCAATTCGCCGGTGTAGGCGCGCTCGGTTCCAGCCATGCGAAGCACGTGATATTCGAACTCACTGAGCTCAGATTTCCACTGCTCGTCGGTTTTATAGACCTCGTACATCAATTCAACTTTCGCTAATTGGCTTTATAACCCTTTAGTAACACAAAAAATAGGTTTTGCATTTCCTATCATTTTCCCCCATAAGTGCGTAAAGTGGGGATGTCGGAGTGGGACCTAGGTTGAAGCCCGATGCATTCGTGAAGTACTCGAATGCCGGAATTGCATCAGGAGCATCAACATGGCACAAGGAACCGTAAAGTGGTTCAACTCTGAAAAGGGTTTTGGTTTCATCACTCAGGACGGCGGTCCAGACGTATTCGTACACTTCTCCGCTATCCAGACCGATGGTTACCGCGAATTGAAGGAAAACCAGCGAGTCGAGTTCGACGTAAAGACCGGTGACAAGGGCCCTCAGGCCGAGAACGTCAACGTTATCTAGTAGAACAAAGATCTCAAGTCAGGCCGGTGTGCGAAAGCACATCGGCCTTTCACTTGCACTCTGGCCCTGAGAGTGCTAAAAATGTATTAGCACTCAACTATGCCGAGTGCTAAACCAAAACTTTTAACTGCAATCGGGAGAAACCCAAATGGCAAAAAACATTCACTTCAATGAAGACGCTCGTCGCGGACTAGAGCGCGGACTAAACATTCTGGCTGACACCGTAAAGGTGACCCTTGGACCTCGTGGACGCAACGTCGTTCTAGAGAAGAAGTGGGGCGCCCCTACCATCACCAACGATGGTGTTTCGATCGCCAAGGAAATCGAGCTAAGCGACCCACTAGAGAAGATCGGTGCGGAGCTAGTAAAGGAAGTTGCAAAGAAGACTGACGACGTTGCTGGTGATGGAACCACCACCGCAACCGTGCTAGCCCAGGCGCTAGTCAAGGAAGGCCTTCGCAACGTAGCTGCTGGTGCAGACCCAATCTCACTAAAGCGCGGTATCGACAAGGCATCTGCCGCTGTCACCGAGGCACTATTGAAGATGGCAGTTCCAGTTGAGACCAAGGAGCAGATTGCTGCTACCGCTTCGATCTCTGCTGGTGACTCGGTCATCGGTGAGATCATCGCCGAGGCAATCGACAAGGTTGGCAAGGAAGGCGTTGTTACCGTTGAGGAGTCAAACACCTTCGGCATCCAGCTTGAGCTAACCGAGGGTATGCGCTTTGACAAGGGTTACGTCTCTGCCTACATGGTGAGCGACCCAGAGCGCCAGGAAGCAATCCTGGAGGATGCCTACATCCTGATCGCGAACAACAAGATCTCCAACATGAAGGACCTGCTCCCGATCGTTGACAAGGTTATGCAGGCTGGAAAGCCACTTCTGATCATTGCTGAGGACATCGAGGGCGAAGCCCTTGCAACCCTGGTTGTAAACAAGATCCGCGGCATCTTCAAGTCGGTAGCTGTAAAGGCTCCAGGCTTTGGTGACCGTCGTAAGGCAATGCTGCAGGACATCGCAATCTTGACCGGTGGAACTGTTATCGCCGAAGAGGTTGGCCTAAAGCTTGAGAACACCGAACTAGCAATGCTGGGTCGCGCTCGCAAGGTGGTAATCACCAAGGACGAGACCACCATCGTTGAGGGTGCCGGTGACTCTGAGCAGATCAAGGGTCGCGTCGAGCAGATTCGTCGCGAGATCTCCAACACTGACTCTGACTACGACCGCGAGAAGCTACAGGAGCGTCTAGCCAAGCTAGCCGGTGGTGTGGCTGTCATCAAGGCAGGTGCGGCAACCGAGGTTGAGCTCAAGGAGCGCAAGCACCGCATTGAGGACGCAGTCCGCAACGCGAAGGCAGCGGTTGAAGAGGGTATCGTCGCCGGTGGTGGAGTTGCTCTACTGCAGGCTGGCAAGGTTGCCTTCAAGGACCTAAACCTAACCGGTGACGAAGCTACCGGTGCTCGTATCGTTGCAGTTGCAATCTCTGCTCCACTAAAGCAGATTGCGCTAAACGCAGGTCTAGAGCCTGGTGTAGTTGCTGAGAAGGTTTCTAACCTGCCAGATGGACACGGCCTAAACGCCGCTACCGGTGAGTATGTTGACATGCTCAAGGCTGGTATCAACGACCCAGTGAAGGTAACTCGCTCTGCACTGCAGAACGCAGCATCCATCGCAGGTCTATTCCTAACTACCGAGGCCGTTGTAGCCGAGCGCCCAGAGCCAGCTGCTGCTCCTGCTGGCGATGGCGGCAACGGAATGGACTTCTAAAGAAGTAAACACAAAAGCCGGGGTGGAAACACCCCGGCTTTTGCTTTAAAAACTATTTCTGAGTGATGGGTATCTCAAAGCTGAAGGTGGCTCCACCACCTGGGGTGGCCTCTGCCCAGATCTTGCCGCCGTGGGCATTGATGATGGAACGGGCAATTGCAAGACCGAGCCCAGAACCACCGGTCTCTCGGTTTCTGGAGTTATCCGCGCGGTAGAAGCGGTCAAAGACCTTCTCCTGCAGCGGCTCCGGAATACCTTCACCGCGGTCTACGACCGAGATCTTGAGTTGCTTACCCTCTTTAGCGGCCCTGACGGTGACCTTGGAGCCTTCGAGGGCGAACCTAGAAGCGTTTGCCACCAGGTTGGTTAGCACCTGCTTGATGCGGTCCGCATCCAGCTCAAACTCAAGATTGTCGGTGCTGTCCTCAAAGTCAAACTTGACCTTTGGATTTGCGACCGAGGCATCTTTGATTACCGGCCCTGCAATCGAATCAATCTTGACTTTCTGGGTGGCGAGCTGCCCCAGCTCATCCATGCGAGTAAGGGTGAGGAGAGATTCAACCAGGCCAGACATCCGAATCGCCTCAGACTCGATGCGATCCATTGCCTCCGCAACATCCTTTGGCTTCTTGATCGCGCCCATGCGATAGAGCTCGGCGTATCCTCGGACGGTTACCAGCGGAGTGCGAAGTTCGTGGCTGGCATCCGACACAAAGCGGCGCATCTGCTCCAGGGTTTTATCTTTTCCTCGAACCGCAGACTCAATGGAGTCGAGCATGCTGTTTAGGGCTCGGTTAAGTCTTCCGATTTCGGTTTTATCGTGGCGTTCGATCAAGCGCGAGGAGAACTGTCCCGCCTTCACCGACTGTGCGGTGCGCTCCACCTCGCGAAGTGGCCTAAGGGCTGAAGTAATCGTGAGCCAGATACTCAATCCGGATAGCACGATTAGGAAGATTCCAAATCGGCCACCGATGCTGCCGTATTCGTTGATGATTTGACGGTTGGTGTTTGTGGGCAGTGCTACCACTACCGAACCAAGTGCTCGGTTCAAAGGCAGAGCAACGATTCGCCAGGTTGTATCCGGGCCAGTCGGGTTGTTTACCTCAACTTCAAAAGGAATACCCTGGGTTTGCTCCACCACCTCCAAGGTGAGGGTTGTGAAATTTGGGGTGGCGCGTTTGTTGCCAGCCGAGGAAACCAAACCTAAGAACTGCTGGCCCTCTTCATTCAGGATGGCTATGTAGTAGTCGCTCGGTAGCGATGGCAGGGTGAGCTCGCCATTTGCGACTCGACGATCTAGCATCAGTGGGTTCTCGGAGGAGAGTGTGGAGGCGGTGGCAACCAGCAGGGTGTCGGTGTTGCGCTGCAGGTATGTGCTCAACAGGGCGACAGTTCCAGCGCTGGAGACCGCGAGCAACAAACCAATCAAACCAACCGACAGTGCGGTGAGTTTAGATCTGAGGGATATGCGCTCCCAAGCCCACTGGAACTTACTCTTCAACTAACTAGCCCTTTGGACCCTTGAGCAGGTAGCCAACACCGCGCTTGGTGACGATTAGCGGCTCTGTGCTCAATGGGTCTAGCTTCTTTCTTAGGTAGGAGACGTAGGACTCTACAATCCCCATCTCACCGTTGAAGTCATACTCCCAGACGTGGTCCAAAATCTGTGCTTTGGTTAGCACACGATTTGGATTGCTCGCCAGGTAGCGAAGTAACTGATACTCGGTGGGGGATAGGTCAACAACTTCGCCCTTGACCGTCACCTCGTGAGCATCCTCATTCATCTCAAGCTCTCCGACGCGAATCACAGAGTGGCCATCGGAGTCCTTGCCGGTTCTGCGCATGATCGCGCTGATGCGGGCAACAATCTCATCCAAGCTAAATGGCTTGGTGACGTAGTCGTCGCCACCAACGGTGAGACCGGTGACCTTGTCTTCGGTTTCATCTCGAGCGGTGAGGAAAAGGATTGGGGTTTCGATACCCATCGAACGAATCTTCTTAGTGACTCCAAAGCCAGAGATGTCTGGAAGCATCACGTCCAGCAGCACGATATCTGGCTGGGTGTCGATTATCTTTGCGATTGCATCGGTGCCATTTGGGGATGTGAGCACCTGGTGCCCTGCGAATCGAAGGCTTGCTGAAAGCAAGTCACGAATGTTTGGTTCATCGTCAACTACGAGTACTTTTAGGCTCTCCATGACACAAGCATGAACTATCTATCTGGAAGATTCCTGAGAATAATCTGGATGGCTAGATGTCGTCGGCGTCCAAGATTTCATAGGAGTAACCCTGCTCAGCCAAAAAGCGCTGACGGTTCTGCGCAAAGTCCTGCTCGACGGTGTCTCGAGCAACCAGGGTGTAGAAAGAAGCCGATCGGCCGTTTGCCTTTGGTCGAAGTAGGCGACCTAGGCGCTGTGCCTCTTCCTGCCTGGAACCAAATGCACCGGAGATCTGAATCGCAACCGATGCCTCAGGAAGGTCAATTGAGAAGTTCGCGACCTTGGAAACCACGAGTGCCGTTAGGTCACCGCGTCGGAATTTGGCAAACAGTTGCTCGCGCTCATCCACCGGAGTCTCACCGGTGAGCTTTGGAATGCCCAAGGCCTGAGATACCTCTTCGATCTGGTCCAGGTACTGACCGATGATTAGGGTTGGCTCTCCGCTGTGTTTTTTCAGTAGCTCGCGAATGATTGGCATTTTTGCCGCAGCGGTAGCGGCAATTCGGAAGCGGGCATCCTGGTCTGCGATGGCATAGTCCATCCGAACCTCATCGGGAAGGCTAACCCTGACCTCGTAGCAACTGGCCGGAGCGATGTAACCCTGAGCTTCAATGTCTTTCCAGGGGGCATCAAAACGCTTAGGACCGATAAGCGAGAAGACGTCTGACTCACGGCCATCCTCGCGGACCAAGGTTGCGGTTAGCCCCAGTCTCCTTCTGGCCTGAAGGTCCGCGGTCATCTTGAAAATCGGCGCCGGCAGCAGGTGCACCTCGTCGTAAATGATTAAGCCCCAGTCGCGAGCGTTGAGCAATTCGAGGTGAGCGAACTCGCCTTTTCGCTTGGTGGTCAAAATCTGATATGTGGCAATGGTTACCGGACCGATGTCTTTGGTA
>JARXAN010000069.1 GCA_029865895.1 Actinomycetota bacterium | reverse complement strand
GAAACCTCTTTCCACACCGCGCTCTCCCCCAGCCTGGCGACCTGCTTGGCGAATGACTCGGGCTGCTCTGGATCAAAAAACAGTGCGGCTTCATGCCCAATTTCTTCGAAGATTTCCAGATTAGAAATAACCGTGGGGGTGCCGCGCTCCATCGCTTCGATAACTGGAATGCCGAATCCCTCATCCAGCGATGCGGTAACCAGCGCTTGGGCTTGAAGTAGCCAGTTGTGATAGTCGGACTCAGATACGCCATTTTCAAACTGGATGTTTGCACCCAGTCGATCGGCAAGGGTTGAGAGCTCGGTTTTTCTTTGATCGGTGATGCGAGATAGGCAGACCAGCGTGTGATTCGGTAGCAGCGCCATGCCAGCGATAAGTGCCTCGACGTTCTTGTATCCAATAAAACTTCCCATGTAAACCAAGGTTTTAGAGTTTGAGTTATTGCGCTCTGGCACCTCAGCAGGCTTATCAGCTGCGTTGTAGATCACGGTGATTGGTCGCTTGGTTAGTCGCTTGGCGAGCATTTGCTGCTTTGTGGTTTCTGAGACCGTAACAACCGCATCGGAACCATTGAGCACAAAGCGCTGTGGGTCGTAGCTGAGGTGATAAAGCCACCAAGCCATCCGCACCAGCGGGTTGAATTCCTTCGGCGGCGTGCGATGGCGGTAGTAAATCAGATCGTGCAAGGTAAGCACCAGTTTGAATTTTCTGCCAAACCCAGAGGTGGTTTGCATCGGACTAAACAGCACATCAATTCCCTGTGAGTTCAGCTTCAGTGCGGTAAAGATTTCTAGCGGTGACGTCGGATCTCCAGCCCAAATAACCTCAACTTCGGCCGGTAGCTTGTCGGCAACTTTCTGATCGCAGACGATGACCTTGAGCGGGGTCAATTGGGAAAGCTCAGATATCAAGCCGAGGCTGAATCTCGAAATACCGTCTGGGTGCTCAGGCTTTATAAAGCGACCGTCGAAGGCTATTTGCCTCACAGCTCCCCCAGAAACTCATCAATGGCAACTGCCACCTGGGCAGCAGATTCGTAGTGAGTTAGATGACCCACGCCAGCCATGACCTCAAGCTTTGATCCCGGAATCATCCCCTGTAATTTGAGTTGGTTCGCCAGCGGTGCGATTAGGTCCTTCTCCCCCGCAATCAAGAGGGTTGGAAGCTTGAAGGAAGCGGCAAAATCCATGACGCTTGACCCGGAGGCAGTTGCAAAACCCTCGTGGGCAACACGATCGCTTCGGTAGGTAGAAAAGTGTCTGTGGTGCTGGCCGTGGATCCAGGAGCGAAGCTTTGGAGATTTACTGGTCGCCATGGCGACCGACATCACCCTCACGACCACCCAGCTGCGAAGGAAGGCCGAACCCAGTCGCCCAAGTGCGATGGCAAGGGCATAGAAACCTCTAGCTATTCGATTGGCGAGGTCTTTCTGCTCGCTCGAACGCGTGGTAATCGGGTTTTGCAGCACGAGTGCCTTGGCAACAAGCCCCTGGCTCACGGCTTTGGAAACCACCAGGGAGCCAAAGCTGTGACCCACAACAACTAGGTCAGGGCCAAGTTCAGACACCAAGCCCCTAAGCCAGTTCCCATAGCTTTCAAGGTCATGAGACTCAAGCTCTTCGGTCTTGCCATAGCCGGGAAGATCAGGAATGTAAACGTCGTAGTCCACCAGTGCCCCGGCGGATGCCGAGAGGCCGTGGTGATCGCCCCGGAAGCCGTGAACAAAAAGAAGTTTGCCTTTGGGGTTCTCTGCCGGATAGCGCCAAACCGCGGTGCTACCGATGTCCTTGCGATAACCGCGCTTAGCAGCCAGTTCGGCAAGCGCTGGGGCGGGAAGTTTGAGAACCGGCATGTGTCAAGTCTATGAGTGTCGGTGTGGCTAGGTAGTCTGGGGCAAAGGAGAAGCCTTGTTAGATTTTGATTTTGAACCAAACCGCCCAGCCTGGAGCAAAACCCTCGCGGTTTTCGACCTGGAGACAACCGGCTTAGATTTGCAAACCTCAAGGATCGTGACAGCCGCAGTTGCAGTGCTAAACGCCAATGGCGAGGCCGTTGAAGTCCACGAGTGGCTGGTAAACCCGGGAATTGAGATCCCAGAGGCGGCAGCGAATGTCCATGGCATCACAACCGAAATGGCCAAGGCCAATGGTGTTGAGCCGGGACCAGCGATCGCCGAGATTGTTGCCGTTCTTGCGAAACTGGGTCAGGACATGCCACTTGTCGCGTTCAATGCCCCATATGACTTCACCATCCTGCAGTCTGAGGCCAATAGGTATGGCATCGCTCCTCTGGCTCCGAAGGCAGTCATTGACCCACTGGTGCTCGACCGACAGCTGGTTAAGTTCCGCTCCGGCAAGGGTTCAAGAACCCTCATCGCACTCTGCCGCGACTACGAGGTAGAACTGATCGATGCTCACAACTCCACGGCGGATGCGATTGCCGCCGGTCGTTTAGCCCAACGCCAAGCCAGCAAGTTCCCTCAGCTAAATGTTGAGATGTCTGAATTGCACGCATCCCAGGTGATCTGGTCTGATGAGCAAAGTTTGGAATTTGAGAAGTGGCTTAAACAACAAGACCGCCCAGATTACCGAGCGGTCTTGGGTTGGCCAATAAAGAATTAGCCGAAGTTCTTGTAACGCTCGTTGAAGCGCTCTACGCGACCTGCAGAGTCCATGATGCGCTGCTTACCGGTGTAGAACGGGTGGCTAGCGGAGCTGATTTCCACGTCGTATACCGGGTAGGTCTTGCCATCTTCCCACTCAATGGTCTTTGAGCTGGTGATGGTTGCGCGGGTTAGAAATGCAACGCCAGATGCCAGGTCGCGAAATACGATTGGCTCGTAGGTTGGGTGAATTTCAGCCTTCATGGTTTCCTTCTTGTGAAATCTATTTGCTAAAGAGCAACAGCGGGAAAGCTTAGCAGCAAAAACTTGCTTCGTCTAGGACGCAATCGCAGAGAATCTACCTTCCTGGTAGCTCACCTGCAGTGGGAATCTGAAAGTCTCGGAGATCGCAGCGCTTGTGATGGTTGCGCCGATCTCTCCCCTGGCCAGAATCTTGCCGTCCTGCATGAGCAAAGCGTGCGTGAATCCGGCTGGAATTTCTTCCAGGTGATGGGTGACCATTGCCATTGCAGGGGCCTGTGGGCTGGTGGCGTAGCCACTGAGCAGGCGAAGGGTCAGCTCTCTTGCGGCGAGATCCAGGCTCGCTACCGGCTCATCTAGCAACATAAGCTCTGGGTCGGTCATCACGGAACGGGCAATCTGCACTCGCTTGCGCTCACCATCTGACAGGGTTCCGAAAGGTCGCTGAGCAAACTCCTCCAGCTGCCATTCGCGAAGCACTCGCATGGCACGACGCTCATCGATTGCGTCATAGGTCTCGTTCCAGCGGCCGGTTACTCCGTAGCTTGCGGTCATTACAGCGTTTAGAACCGTCTCGCTGTTTGGGATCTGGTTCGCTAGTGCGCTGGATGCAAAACCGATGCGAGTTCTAAGTTCAAAAACATTTACCTCGCCCAAACGCTGTCCCAGAATCGTGGCCTGGCCCGATGACGGGTGTATTTGAGCGGCACAGACTCGCAGCATGGTGGTTTTTCCAGCGCCGTTAGCGCCAAGAATGACCCAGCGCTCATTCGAATTAGCGGAAAAAGTAACGGCGTCGAGGATCGCGTTTGAGCTGCGAACCACGCTTACATTCTGAAGATCAATCACCTGAGACATTGATAAATAGCCTAGCTTCCCAGCGCTCTGGAGTAGACCTCTAGAGTGCGAGTTGCGATTGACTCCCAGCTAAATTCTTCGACGGCACGCAATCTTCCGGCTGCACCGAACTGCTTGAGCTTGCCGCTCTCCAGTGCCGCATTAAGAGCAGAACCCCAGTCGTTAACAAACTTCTGGTCATCAACCGGGGTGCCTGAACCATCCTGAACCTGTTCGATTGGCACTAGCCAGCCGGTTTCGCCATCCACGATGACCTCTGGGATTCCACCGGTGGCTGTGCCAATTACGGCAGCTCCGCAAGCCATGGCCTCAAGGTTCACGATGCCAAGCGGTTCGTAAATCGAAGGGCAGACAAATACGTCAGCACTAGTGAGCAGTGCCGCAAGCTTTGGCTGCGGCAGGTGCTCTGGAATCCAAACAACTCCCGATCGAGTCTTGGATAGTTCAGATACCAGGTGCTCAACCTCTGCCTTGATTTCCGGGGTGTCAGGAGCTCCAGCGCACAGCACCAGCTGCACGTCAGCAGGTAGTTGGCTGGCAGCTCTAAGGAAGTATGGAAGACCCTTTTGCCTAGTGATGCGCCCAACAAAGATCACTGAACGCTGATCGGGGTTCACCCCGAGCGACCGAACGAGGTCAGCATCATGCAGTGGCTGCCACTTCTGCGAGTCAATTCCGTTGTAAACCACCTCGACCTTGTTTGGGTCGAGTTCCGGATAGGCATTCAAAATGTCTTTGCGCATGCCGTGTGAGACCGCGATTACTCGCTTGGCCTGCTCGTAGGCGGCTCTTTCGATGAAAGAGGAAACGGCATAGCCACCGCCGAGTTGCTCGGCCTTCCATGGGCGCAGTGGCTCCAGGGAGTGTGCAGTAATCACATGTGGAATGCCGTGCAGCATCGATGCCACATGACCTGCGAAGTTTGCATACCAGGTGTGCGAGTGGACTAGGTCCGCGCCTGCGATCGCCTGAACAATCTCGAGGTCTGTCGCCATGGTCTGAATTGCTGGGTTGGCAGATGCGTATGCCGCTGGAGTTGCATAGCCAAAGGTGTCTGCTTCGTTGACTGGTTCACCGAAGGCGTGAACCCGAGCTTGGATTCGAGAGCGCAACACCTTCACTAGCTCGGTGATGTGGACGCCAGCCCCGCCATAGATGTTTGGCGGGTACTCCTTGGTAACAAAATCCACACGCATACCGAAATGCTAGTGTCTCGGCAATTTTTAACAACTAACATTTGGCTATGGGTCGAACAAGAGTTTTCGGTATGGTGCTAGCCGGCGGAGAAGGCAAGAGATTGATGCCGCTCACCGCAGATCGAGCTAAGCCAGCCGTGCCATTTGCCGGTAGCTACCGCCTAATTGACTTTGCACTTTCGAATCTGATCAACTCTGGACTCAGACGAATTGTCGTTCTCACTCAGTACAAGTCACACTCACTCGACCGTCACGTCTCGCAGACCTGGCGCATGTCTCCCCTTCTTGGGTCCTACGTGGCTTCGGTGCCAGCTCAGCAGCGCTTGGGCAAGCGTTGGTACACCGGCAGCGCAGATGCGATTCTGCAGTCCATGAACGCGCTCAGCGATGAGAAGCCGGACTACGTGGTGGTGGTCGGTGCCGACCACGTCTACCGAATGGACTTCGACCAGATGCTGCAGTCGCACATCGACTCAGGCATGGAAGCAACCGTTGCAGCAATCAGGCAGCCGATCGCTATCGCACCGCAGTTCGGTGTCATCGAGGTGGATCCTGCCAACCCGGTAAAAATTTCAGCCTTCCGCGAGAAGCCTGCCGACCCTCAGCCAGTCCCGGGTGACCCTACTCAGGCCCTCGTCTCGATGGGTAACTACATCTTTAACGCTCAGTCGCTAATTGATGCGATTGAACGTGATGGCGAAAACCCAGATTCGTCCCACGACATGGGTGGCGACATCATCCCTTACTTCGTCAACCAGGGCACCGCCGGAGCATACGATTTCACCTTCAACGAGATCCCTGGTGCTACCGCCCGCGACAAGTCCTACTGGCGCGATGTTGGATCCATGGATTCTTACTACGACGCACACATGGACCTGATCTCCACCATGCCAATCTTCAACCTGTATAACTCTGACTGGCCGGTATACAACCAGCAGATCAACCTGCCACCTGCGAAGTTCATTCACGACTCGGAGGGCAATCAGGGTCGCACCCAGGATTCCATCGTGAGCCTGGGCGTTGTGGTATCAGGCGGCGTGGTGGATCGCTCGGTGCTGTCCCCCAATGTCCGAGTGTCTTCTCGAACCTTGATTACCGAGTCGGTGCTACTGGACGATGTTCAGGTCGGTCGAGACTGCACAATTCGCAAGGCAATTCTGGACAAGAACGTGGTTGTCTCAGACGGTGCGAGCATCGGAGTGAGTAAGGAGCGCGATCTCGAGCGCGGCTTCACGGTTACCGAGAGTGGCATCACCGTAGTAGCGAAGGGTCGCCTGGTTACGCCTTGACTAAGTTCCTAGTGGTCTTTGATGTGGATTCCACCCTCATCAATGACGAAGCAATTGAGTTATTAGCTGAGCGCGCTGGTAAGCGCCAAGAAGTTGCCGAGGTCACCGAACGTGCAATGCGCGGCGAGCTTGATTTCGAAGCGAGCCTCAGGCAGCGGGTTTTGACCCTAAAAGGCCTAGACGAGTCTGTGCTTGCAGAGGTCTCCCAGGAGCTCTCCCCCACCAAGGGCGCTGCGGAGCTGATCGCTGCCATCCACCAACGGGGTGGCAAGGCGGCTGCGGTTTCCGGCGGATTCATCCAGTTGCTTGGACCCGTGAAGTCAAAACTCGGTTTCGAAATCGAACGTGCCAACACCCTTGAGGTTGTCGATGGCAAGCTCACCGGAGAGGTTGTGGGCAAAGTGATCGACCGGGCCGCCAAGGCAGAAGCTCTAATCGAGTGGTCTGAACAACTCGAAGTCCCAATTTACAAAACCATCGCTGTCGGCGATGGTGCGAATGATCTTGGCATGATGGAAATCGCCGGGCTTTCGGTTGCCTTCTGCGCCAAACCTGTTGTGCAGCAGAAAGCAAAAATCGCGCTCAATGAGCGCGATCTAAGCCTGCTAATACAGTTATTGCCTTAGGCACCGGTTGAGTGCAGTCCACCATCAACGTGGATCATCTCGCCGGTGGTGGCAGGGAACCAATCACTAAGCAGTGCAACCAATCCCTTGGCTGCTGCTTCGGTGTCGGTTAGGTCCCAACCCAATGGTGCACGGCCGGTCCAAAGCTCTTCCATGGTTGCAAAGCCAGGAATTCCCTTGGCAGCGGTTGTGCGAAGTGGGCCAGCAGAAATCAAGTTGACGCGGATTCCCTTGTCGCCTAGGTAGCGAGCTAGGTAGCGAGCGGTTGACTCGAAGGCAGCTTTCGCAACACCCATCCAGTCGTAAACCGGCCACGAGACGGTTGCGTCAAAAGTTAGACCCACAACTGAGCTCGGGTTGTTTAGAACCGGCAAGCAAGCTGTGGTTATGGCCTTTAGCGAGTAGGCAGAAACCTCAACTGCGGTGGATACGTCAGACCATGGGGTCTCCATAAAGTTTCCACCCAGTGCGGTCTGCGGTGCGAACGCGATAGCGTGCACGATGCCATCTAGTGAGCCAAGGTGCTCCTTGACGTGACCTGCAAGTGCGTCCAGGTTCTCCTGGTTGGTGGCGTCAAGCTCAATAACCTTTACCGGCTTTGGCAAACGCTCAGCAATCTTCTGAGTGATCGGAAGCATGCGGCCAAAGGAGCTTAGAAGCACCTCTGCGCCTTCTTCCTGAGCTAGCCTGGCTGCTGTGAAGGCAATTGAAGCCTCGGTGAGCACACCGGTTACGAGTATTTTCTTACCTTCGAGAATTCCCAAAGCCATCTCCTAAGTTACGTTATGGAAAAAGTTACTACCTAATGGCCCATTCCCAGGCCACCGTCGACTGGAATGACAGCACCAGAAATGTATGCCGCATCATCCGAGGCTAACCAGCTCACCACTTTTGCAACTTCACTTGGCGCTGCAAAACGGCCAGCCGGAATCTTTGCTTTGTAGGCAGCCTGCAGCTCTTCGGTGAGCTCCGCGGTCATGTCGGTGTCGATAAATCCTGGGGCAACCACGTTCGCGGTTATGTTTCTGCCGCCAAGTTCACGGGTAATTGATCTTGCCATTCCCACCAAAGCGCTCTTGGTGGCGGCGTAGTTGACCTGACCGGCGCTGCCAAGCAGGCCGACAACCGAACCAATCAAGATAACTCGGCCAAACTTGGCCTTGATCATGCCCTTGGTGACCCTGCGGAGTACTCGAAAGACACCGGAGAGGTTGGTGTTCACAACCTCTTCAAACTCCTCGTCGGTCATGCGCATCAAAAGCGTGTCACGGGTGATACCGGCATTGGCAACTAAAACTTCAATAGGACCAAGCTGCTGCTCAACTTCTAGCAGGGCCGCATCCAACGATGCGCCGTCGGTGACATCGGCACGAACTGTCAAAGACCCTGTTGGGCCCTGGCCAGAACGGGCAGTGACGGCAACTTTGTAACCCTTGGCAATGAACTCCTCGGCGATTGCAAAACCAATTCCACGGTTGCCACCGGTGACTAGAACTGTGCGGGAGTGGTCCATTTATGCTCCTTGCGGGAATACCATTGACGCAATTGCGTTATGAATACCAAAGCCTAGCAATTGGGCCACTGGAAGAAGCGTAAGCAAATGGCAAAGCGGCAAAGCGCCACATCTTTAGAGCTCTCACCCGATGAAGAGCGCAAGATTCGCATGCGCAAGTACACGATCGCGATGAGCGTTCGCATGGTTTGCATAGTTGCGGGCGTATTCACCACTGGATTTCTGATGTGGTTTTTCTTCGCGCTCGCTATCTTCCTGCCCTATTTTGCGGTGATTATCGCGAACAACCAGGGCGGCAATCCAAAAGACAACTCGACCAAGATTATTGCCCCGGCGGTTTCAATTCCTGCCAGCAAAATCCGAATCGTCGATGAAGAGTAAGTGTTCTAGAGCCGGCTGCCAAGACTCGGCCATAATCCTGATCGAGTGGCGCAACCCCAAAATTCACGCTGCTGATCGCGTAAAGCTTTGGTCTTCTTGCGAATCTCACCGAGGCTATCTGGTTGACTATCTAAAGACCCGTGGCATGTATTTGGGAGTTAGAGACTTTGAATCTTCAAGCGATTAGGCGTTGGGCCCCTTGGCTCTCGCTTGTCGTGCTGTTTGCAATCGCCACCACACTGCTTAGCTGGTGGCAGTTTGCCCGTCGCGAAGAGCGCGTCGAGAAAATCACTCAGGTGGTTGAAAACTATGAGTCAGAACCAATCGAGCTGTCAGAAGTGTCCTGGATTGAGGTGGGAAACGGACTTCGCGCCGATGAGTGGCGTCCGCTGATTCTTCAGGGCAACTACATCCCCGAGCAGGCAGTATTGGTCCGTAACCGGCCACTGAGCGGAAGCCCGGGCTTTTTGCAACTGGTGCCATTTAGAACCACTACCGGCGAGGTCATCGTGATTGAACGCGGCTGGTTGCCAGCAGGATCGGACATCACCGAACCACTGCTGAATCCGCTGCCAGATTCTGAAATCAAGGAGCTGGTGGTTCGACTGCGTCAGGGCGAATTCGACTCCGGCAAGCAGTCGGTTGAGGGAAGACTCGACACAATTGATCTCGCCGAGTATTCACAGCTGCACCCCGAGCTGGCAATTGAAACCAAGTTCTACGGCAGACTCGCGACAGAGACCCCTAGCTCAGACGAAGCGCCGCTCCCCCAGCCAAAACCGTCGCTAAATGAGGGCAATCACCTCTCCTACGCACTGCAGTGGCTGCTCTTTGGAATCATGGCTTTCGCTGCGTTCTTGTGGGCTTATCGCAACGATAAGAGACTGCGGCTTGAAGAGCAGGGCCTGATCCCTAGGAAATCACAAAAGCGCACTCAAGCCAACGATGATGCCGCTTTCGAGGATCAGAACCAATAGAATTTCCTCATCACCACGTAAAGGAATCCTGATGACCATTGCCGCAGTAAACCTAGTTGACCGCGTAATTCCAAAATCTAGAGTCAACGACGTAGTTTTGGTTGTCTCCGGCGCAGTGCTAACCGCACTAGCCGCACAGATTCAGATTCCAATGTTCCCAGTGCCGATGACCCTGCAGACCTTCGCGGTCTTGCTGGTCGCCGCAACCCTGGGTGCTTCTCGTGCATCAATCTCGATGGCAACCTACCTTGCGATGGGTGCAGCCGGTCTACCGGTATTCGCATCTGCCAAGACTCTCTCTGGCGTGCTGCCAACCACCGGTTACCTAATTGGTTTCGTTGCAGCTGCAGCCATCATCGGTTACCTCGCTAACCGCGGCTGGACCAAGAACCCACTGAAGCTGGCACTGGCACTTGCTTTGGGCTCCGTAGTTATCTACGCCCTTGGCGTTAGCGGCCTAATGATGACTCTCGGCTTGACCCTGGACCAGGCTCTTGCCGGTGGCGTTTACCCGTTCTTGATCGGTGACCTAGTCAAGGCAGTAGCTGCAGCAGCTCTAGTTCCAGCAGCTTGGAAGCTATTGAAGTAAGCGATAAGAAGTAGAAAACCCCTTGGAAAAATCCAAGGGGTTTTTCTTTAGATCGAGAATCCGATTGCCCGCATCATCTCGCGACCGTCCTCGGTAATCTTCTCCGGACCCCATGGCGGCATCCACACCCAGTTGATTCTGAAGGCTTCAACCACGCCGTCTAGGGCATCACCGGTCTGCTCCTCGATAACGTCTGTCAGCGGGCAGCCAGCGCTTGTCAGGGTCATGTTGATCAACAGCGCGCCGTCTTCGGACTCCTGAAGACCATAAACCAAACCTAGGTCCACAATGTTGACACCGATTTCAGGGTCGATGATGTTCTTCATCGCCTCGATGACGCGGTCGTACTGCTCAGCGGAGAGCTCTTTAGGTTCGCTCATGCACTGGCCTTTAAGTAGCGGTCGTAACCCTCTGCCTCTAGGCGCTCGGCTAGCTCTGGGCCGCCCTGCTCGGCAACCTTGCCGGCCACGAAGACGTGCACGAAGTCTGGCTGGATGTAGCGCAGGATGCGGGTGTAGTGAGTGATTAGCAGAACTCCAAGGTCAGTGTTTGCCTTTGCGCGGTTTACGCCCTCGGAAACAATCTTCAGAGCGTCAACGTCTAGACCAGAGTCGGTCTCATCCAAGATCGCAATCTTTGGCTTTAGTAGCTCTAGCTGCAGAATCTCGTGACGCTTCTTCTCACCACCGGAGAACCCCTCGTTCACATTGCGCTCGGTGAAATCCGAGTCCATGCGGAGGTTCTTCATCGCGGTCTTTAGATCGCCAACCCACTCGCGAAGCGCAGGCGCTTCGCCGCTGATAGCGGTCTTTGCGGTGCGGAGGAAGTTAGATACAGACACTCCTGGTACCTCAACTGGGTACTGCATCGCCAAGAACAGTCCCGCGCGAGCACGCTCGTCGACACTCATCTCGAGTACGTTCTCGCCGTCGAGCAAGATCTCACCATCGGTGATCTCATACTTTGGGTGACCTGCCACTGAGTAGGCCAGGGTTGACTTGCCAGAGCCGTTTGGGCCCATGACTGCGTGAGTCTCACCAGACGAGATGGTTAGGTCTACACCGCGAAGGATTTGCTTTGGCCCCTGGTCGGTGTTCACCGAAACGTGGAGGTTCTTGATTTCTAGCTTTGACATGATTTCCTAACTAAGTCTTACTGTTCGATTTCTAAAAAGATGTCGCCGTTTTCGATCAGCACCTCGTAGGTGGCAACCGGCTCATAGGCAGGCAAGCTCAGTGGCTTACCGGTGTTTAGGTCAAACTTGGCTCCGTGTGCCCAGCACTCGATGGTTTCGTTGTCGATGAAACCCTCAGAGAGCGAGATCTCGCCGTGTGAGCACTTGTCGTCCAGAGCCTTGACGTCGCCGTTTGGGGTTCTAACGACTGCGATTGCAACGTCGCCAACCTTTACGCGGATTGATTTACCTGGCTTGATGTCTTCCAGGGCGCAAATTCTCAATGCCATTTAGACCCCTACCCTCTCTAGTTCAAGCTCGATTGCAGCAATCAAGCGCTGTTCGATTTCTTCGATCTCAATCTTCTGAATGATCTCGGACAAAAAGCCGCGGACGACAAGCTTCTTGGCATCAGTTTCACTCAGACCTCTGGCCTGTAAGTAGAACAACTGCTCGTCATCAAAGCGACCCGAAGCACTAGCGTGGCCGGCTCCTTCGATCTTTCCGGTTTCGATCTCGAGGTTAGGAACCGAATCGGCTCTGGCACCAGCGGTGAGCAAAAGGTTGCGGTTTAGTTCGTAGCTGTCAGTTCCAACCGCAGTTTCGCGAATTAGCACATCGCCAACCCACACGGTGTGGGCTCCAACGCCCTGAAGCGCGCCCTTGTAAGCCACATTGGACTTGCAGTTCTCTGCAACGTGGTCAACGTAAGGGCGGTGCTCAAAGTAGTTGCCGCTGTCGGCGAGGTAAACGCCGTACATGTTTACCTCGGCACCCGGGCTGGAAAGCTCGACCGCTGGGGTGACGCGCACCAGATCGCCACCGAGTGAGACCACCGTGTGACGCAGGTTCGAGTTGCGACCTAGCTTGGCAAACTGGGTTGAGACGTGAGTCGATCCCTTGTCCCAATCCTGAATGGTCACAAAGTTCAAAGTTGATTCATCGCCAAGCACGATCTCAACGTTCTCCCCCAGCACTCCTAGACCTGCGTGGTCAAGCACGATGGTTGCGTGAGCGTGAGTGCCAACGTTGATTAAGACGTGAGAGGCCATTGCCTGATCGCTCTGCGGCTTGATTACCACGAAGCTAGGTTGCGATTGCTCTAGGTCCTTAGGAACATCGATAACCAAAGTCTTTGAAGCGTTGGTCCATGCGATAGCCGCGATGCGATCTTCAGGAAGCCCTGCCTTGCCAACCTGGGCTGCTGTGGTGTCAACCCAGTTTGCGGTTACACCCGAGGCTAGATTCAGTGTGACGTGGCTGTCAGCCAACTCACCAATGACGCTCTGGGTTAGGCCCTTTAGCTTGTCGATTGGCAGGTAGCGCCAGATTTCCTGGAGCTTGGAAACCTCTGCGAAGTCTTCGATGGAGGTAGAACGCGGACGCTCGTTTCTGGTCTGAATTGGAACGCCAGCACCGTGTGAGTGTTCCTTAATGCCGTGCTGTGCCATTAACCAACAGCCCCTTCCATCTGCATTTCGATGAGCTTGTTTAGTTCCAGCGCGTACTCCATTGGAAGTTCCTTGGCAATCGGCTCGATAAATCCTCGAACGATCATCGCCATGGCCTCATCTTCCGCCATACCGCGAGACTGCAGGTAGAACAGCTGCTCTGCAGAAATGGCGGTAACTGTAGCTTCGTGACCCATCGAGACGTCATCCTCACGAATGTCATTCGCCGGATAGGTGTCGGAGCGCGAAATGGTGTCGACCAGAAGTGCATCACAGCGCACGGTGTTTGCCGAGTGGTGAGCACCTGGGTTGACGCGGATCTCGCCGCGGTACGAGGTTCGGCCACCGCCGCGGGCAATCGACTTGGAGACGATTGAGCTGGTGGTGTAAGGGGCGAGGTGAATCATCTTGGCACCGGCATCCTGGTGCTGACCCTCACCCGCGAATGCAACCGACAGAGTCTCGCCACGAGCGCGCTCACCGGCAAGAATCACCGATGGGTACTTCATGGTCACCTTGGAACCGATGTTGCCATCGATCCACTCCATGGTTGCACCCTCGTGTGCAATCGCACGCTTGGTAACCAAGTTGTAAACGTTGTTAGACCAGTTCTGAATCGTGGTGTAGCGAACGCGAGCGTTCTTCTTCACGATGATCTCAACCACAGCGGAGTGCAGTGAGTCGGACTGGTAAATCGGTGCGGTGCAACCCTCGATGTAGTGCACGTAGGAATCCTCATCCGCAATGATCAGGGTTCTTTCGAACTGACCCATGTTCTCGGTGTTGATTCGGAAGTAGGCCTGAAGCGGGATCTCAACCTTTACGCCCTTAGGAACGTAAACGAATGAGCCACCAGACCAAACTGCGGTGTTCAGCGCAGCAAACTTGTTGTCTCCGGTGGGGATAACGGTTCCGAAGTACTCCTGGAAGATCTCCGGGTGCTCCTTCAAAGCGGTGTCGGTGTCGAGGAAGATAACTCCCTGCGCCTCTAGGTCCTCGCGAATCTGGTGGTAAACCACCTCGGACTCGTACTGGGCTGCAACACCTGCCACCAAACGCTGACGCTCAGCCTCTGGGATACCTAGGCGCTCGTAGGTCTGGCGGATGTCCTCTGGAAGATCTTCCCAATTCTCAGCCTGGCGCTCGGTCGAGCGCACGAAGTACTTGATGTTGTCAAAATCGATTCCGCTGAGGTCAGAACCCCAGGTCGGCATTGGCTTCTGCAGGAAGTACTGGTAGCCCTTCAGGCGACGCTCCAGCATCCAGTCCGGCTCACTCTTTTTGTTGGAGATGTCCGTAACTACTTCTTCATTGATGCCGCGACGTGCTGATTCGCCAGCCTTATCGCTGTCTGACCAACCAAACTCGTAGTTTCCCAGCTCATCAAGCTCTGGGCGGTCGATGATTTTCTCGGACATGTTCCTCCTGGTTTCAACAAGTTCAACCCACCTCGGCAATTGGTATTCCCGTATCCAAAGTTGGTGGGAGAATTGCTTCAGCGCTTTTAGAGACTAGCATTCGCTGGCATTTCGAAGCGATTAGGTAAACCTAAGTCGGAGTGACGTTGCAGCTTTTGAAAAACCTTTGGTTCAACATTTTGGTTAGCGAAACCAGAGTTCGACTTTACGTCTGGCTCTCTTTGGTTACCCAGGTGCTGATTGTGGTCACCGGCGGTGCCGTGCGGCTAACCGCTTCCGGCTTGGGCTGCCCCACCTGGCCAAAGTGCACCGAAGATTCCCTTGTCACCACTGCGGAAATGGGTTTTCACGGCATTATCGAATTCGGAAACCGGCTTCTGACCTTCGTGCTGCTGGTGATTGCGCTCCTCACCTACGTCACGGTTTTGCGCCGGCACAAGGCCAAGGATCAACTGGTAATTCCAACCTTTATCTTCTTCGGCGGCACCATTTTACTCGCCGCTGGAATCCTGCTTCAGGCAACGGTTGGCCTAAACGCCTGGACCATCGCCCTTATGAGCTTCGCAGCCGCCGTGATGCTGTTCAATGCCCTCAAAATCATTACAACTGCAAGAGCGGTTGAACTCGGCGGTCTGGTGGCACCTGCCTTCCTGCTGGGACTTGGCATCATCCTGCAGGCCGTGGTTGGTGGCATCACGGTACTAACCGGTTTGAATTCTTGGATTGTTGGACTGCACTTCATGATTTCGGTCGGGCTGATAGCAATTGCTGCTTTGTTGGTATGGCGAGCCCTTCCCAAGCCGGTGACTGAAATCGCTCCATTGAACCGGTTGTTGGCTTGGCCAACCGTTGTGGTGAGTTTTGTGACGATAGCTATCGGAGTTGTGGTGACCGGTGCTGGACCGCACGCCGGTGATATCGACACCCCGCGCAATGGGCTAGACCTTGAGATCTGGCAGCACTATCACTCCTACCCCGGTTACCTAATGCTGGGTCTACTTCTGGTCCAGTTAGTGGCCCAGTGGCTAGTCAGCCGGCAACTATGGAAAGACCTGTCAACCCGAATCCTGCTGCTCACCGTGATCTTCACGATTTGGCAAGCGGCGGTGGGAATTTTGCAGGCTCGAACAGGTGTTCCAGCTTTACTAGTTGGAATTCACATGTTTGGAGCAGCAAGCCTGAGTGCCCTGGTCGCGTTCCAGGTGTTCTCGGCTCGCAAAATAAATAGATGACACTACTTTTCTGGTTTCGCAGGGACCTAAGGGTTCAAGACAATGAGGCGCTCAGCGCGGCTGTGTCCCGAGCCCAGAGTGACAAACAGCCCCTTGCCGCAGGCTTTGTGTTTGGTGAGGACTTCCAAAACCTCTCCCCTATTAGACGCAACTCACTCATTACGTCGGTAAAGAGTCTGAGCGATTCACTACCTGAAGGCTTGATCTTTCGAAGTGGGAATGTAGCCGCCTCGCTGCTATCTATTTGTAAGGACCTAGACGTAAGCGTGGTTTATGCCACTAGGAGCTTCGATACTCACGGGATGCTGGAGCAATCTGCCGTTGCCGAGTTACTCTACGGAGCCGGCATCTCGCTTCAGTTGGTGGGTTCCAATTACGCGGTGCAGCCGGGAACCGTGCGCAAGGACGACGAGAGCACGCTTCGGGTCTACACCCCGTTCTATAAGCGCTGGGTGCAATTCATTGGTCAGCGACCAATTGAGGTCAAGACTGAGAGCGTTTCGTGGGTTGCTGGGTCTGGTGAACTGCCAGAGCTGTCTCAAGATTGCACCATGAAGATTCAGGCGTCTGAGGCGTACGCGCTTGATACCTGGCGCAGATTTCAAAAGCGGGCACTTAGGGATTACAGCGAGAATCGCAATCGAACCGATCTTTCTGGCACCTCTCACCTAAGCCACGCACTGGCTCACGGTGAAATTCACCCAAGAACACTGTTGGCAGAGCTTGGTGATAGCCCAGGTGAGGAGGTATTCCGCAAGGAACTTGCTTGGCGCGAGTTTTACGCGGATGTGTTGTTTCACAACCCTCACACCTACGACGGTTACTACGAGCCTCGGTTTGAGAAGATGCGCTACGACAGTGCAGAGAACAACTCAAAGCTTGAAGCGTGGAAGACGGGAAATACCGGTTACCCAATCGTGGATGCCGCAATGCGACAGCTACTCACCACCGGATGGATGCACAACCGCTCGAGAATGATCGTTGCGAGCTTCCTTGTCAAAGACCTACACATCGAATGGCAAATCGGCGCTCGCTGGTTTGAAAAGTGGCTTACCGACTTTGATCCGGCTTCAAATTCCCACGGCTGGCAGTGGACGGCAGGCTGCGGCACGGATGCCTCCCCCTACTACCGAGTGTTCAACCCGACCCTGCAGGGTTACAAGTTTGACCCCAATGGCGATTACGTTCGTAAGTACATTCCGGAGCTCAGGCACATCGCGGGGGCTGAGGTTCACGAACCTTGGAAGCTAATTGATGGCTTGCAAAATGGCTATCCAGCTCCGATTCTGGATCACTCTCTAGAGCGCGATGAATCGTTGGCTCGATTGGAAGAAATTAAAGGCTGATGTAGATCAGCGGGTCGATTGCCACCGCTAGGAACAACAGCGTTAGGTGGGTAATCGACAGGTGGAAAAGCTTCATCGGGTTCTTTGGGATTCCGCGCTTTGCCTCGTTGTAGAGCTTGTGTGACTCGTAGCTAAACCAAAGTCCGGTAATCACCGCAACGGCGGTGTAGATCCAGCCCATCGGTGCCACTGGAATCAAAAGCAAGCTGGAAGCAAAGTATGCCCAGGCGTAGAGAATGATCTGTCTACCGACCACCTCGTTCTTAGCCACCACCGGAAGCATCGGGACACCGGCATCACGGTAATCCTCGAGGTACTTCATAGAAAGTGGCCAGTAGTGCGGTGGGGTCCACAAAAAGACAATTAGGAACAGTACCCAAGCGGCTGGTTCAACCTGGTTAGTGACAGCTGCCCAGCCGATTAGCGCGGGCATGGCACCGGCGGCGCCTCCCCAAACAATGTTCTGCGGTGTGCGGCGCTTGAGGCCCAGGGTGTAGATGAAGACATAGAACAAGATGGCAGCCAGTGACAACATTGCACTGAGCCAGTTGATTAGGAATCCAAACCAGAGAACGCTCAAAATTCCAATTACCCAGGCAAATACCAAGGCCTCTTTTTGGGTCAACTCACCTGTCACCAACGGACGGTTTTTGGTTCTTCCCATCACCTTGTCGATGTCGGCATCGATGTAGCAGTTAAAGGCGTTAGCACTACCCGCGGAAAGCGCTCCACCGAACAGGGTTGCAAGGATCAGCCAGATAGAAGGCATGCCGCGCTCGGCCAAGATCATGGCGGGAACAGTGGCAATGAGTAAAAGCTCAATCACCCTTGGCTTAGTAAGCGCAAAGTAGGCCTTGAGCTTGGCTACGAAGCGCGATTTAGCGGGAGATTTGGCGTCGGGAGTCATTTCTCGAAATAGTCTAATCGGGGCGGGGCAAAACCCCAATTCGTTGTAGAGTTGAGCCATTCGCGTAGGCACCGCCGCCACGTCAATCCCCTTATAGAAAATCTGAAGAATTGGGCTAACCACATGTTGGAATGGAACAAGATTGATGACCTTGCGGTAAAGACCGCAAAAGTATTGGCTGCCGATGCAGTTGAGAAGGTTGGCAACGGCCACCCTGGAACTGCAATCTCACTCGCACCTGCCGCTTACCTGTTGTTTCAGAAGGTAATGCGCCACGATCCAAAGGACGACCGCTGGATTGGTCGCGACCGCTTTATCCTCTCCGCGGGACACTCCTCGTTGACCATTTACAATCAGCTCTACCTGGGCGGATTTGGTTTGGAACTCGATGACATCAAGGCACTTCGAACCTGGGGCTCGAAGACTCCTGGACACCCAGAGTTTGGACACACCGCAGGCGTTGAAATCACCACCGGTCCTCTTGGACAGGGATTGGCCTCCGCAACCGGCTTTGCGATGTCCGCGAGATTTGAGCGTGAGCTCTTTGATCCAAACGCCAAGGCTGGCGAATCAGTATTTGACCACTTCGTCTACGTGATTGCCGGCGACGGTGACGTTCAAGAGGGTGTTTCTGCAGAGTCTGCTTCGATTGCCGGTCACCTTGGCCTGGGCAACCTAATCGCCATTTACGATGCCAACCAGATTTCCATCGAGGACGACACCGATATCTCCTTCACGGAGGATGTGGCAGCTCGCTACCGCGCTTACGGTTGGCAGACCCTTGAGGTTGATTGGCGTCGCAACGGCGACTACCACGAGGACGTTGCAGCTCTCTACGAGGCAATTCAAGAGGCGAAGGCAAACACCGAACAGCCAACTCTGATCACGCTTCGCACCATCATCGGCTGGCCTTCCCCGAGCAAGCAGAACACCGGAAAGATTCACGGCTCCAAGCTCGGCGGTGAAGAACTCGCCGGCCTAAAGCAGGCTCTTGGGTTTGACCCTGAGAAGTCCTTCGAGGTGTCCGAAGAAGTTATCTCTCAGACCCGCTCACTCTTCACCCGCTCGGCTGTTGCCAGAAGCGAATGGGAGCAGAAGTTCGCCGGATGGAAGTCTCAGAACTCAGAGAAGGCTGCGCTTTTAGAGCGACTTCTTGCAGGTGAGCTACCTGCAGATCTTGAGGCTGCTCTTCCGGTATTTGAAGCTGGAACCGAGATTGCTACCCGTGCCGCCAGCGGCAAGGTAATCAATGCAATTGCGAAGGTAATGCCTGAGCTTTGGGGTGGTTCTGCAGACCTTGCTGAATCGAACAACACCACCATTGAGGGCGGCGGTTCGTTCGTGCCAGCCAAGTGGCAGGTGGCGCACTGGACCCCGACCAAGGCTGGTCGTATTCTGCACTTCGGTGTGCGTGAGCACGCCATGGGTGCGATTCTCAACGGAATCACGCTCTCGGGTCACACCAGAGTCTTTGGTGGAACCTTCCTGGTCTTCTCGGACTACATGCGTCCAGCGGTTCGCCTGGCTGCACTTATGGGAGTTCCGGCAACCTACGTTTGGACCCACGACTCGGTGGCTTTGGGCGAGGATGGTCCGACCCACCAGCCGATTGAGCACCTAACCGCTCTTCGTGCAATCCCTAACCTTGCGGTGGTTCGCCCGGCTGATGCCAATGAGACCTCTTACGCCTGGCTGGAGATCCTCAAGCGCAAGAACGCTCCGGCTGGAATCATCCTGACCCGTCAGAACCTGCCGGTATTGCAGCGCGATGCCGCTTCCGGTGCGCAGCATGTTGCCAAGGGCGCCTATGTGCTCCAGGATGCCGGAAATGGCAAGCCTGAGGTCATTCTCATCGCGACCGGCAGCGAGGTTCAGTTCGCCGTTGAGGCGAGGGCCGAACTTGAAAGCCAGGGCATCGCTACTCGCGTTGTTTCCGCTCCCTGCTTGGAGTGGTTCGAGGAGCAGTCCGAGCAGTACCGCGAGAGTGTGTTGCCAAAAAGTGTGAAGGCACGTGTCTCGGTTGAGGCGGGCCTCACCATGGGTTGGAGAAAGTACGTCGGAGATCAGGGCGTAAGCGTTGGTATCGACCACTACGGAGCGTCGGCAGACTATGCGACCCTCTACCGCGAATTTGGAATCACCACCGAGGCAGTTGTTGCTGCCGCAAAGAACGCCCGCTAGGAGCCAAAATGACTAACCCACTTGCAACCGCAACCGCCAACGGCGTTTCAATTTGGCTTGATGACCTATCGCGTGAGCGCATCGAATCCGGAAACCTAAAGCACCTGATCGAAAACTTCAGTGTGCGCGGAGTTACCACCAACCCAAGCATCTTTGCTGCTGCGCTGAAGGATCCTTTCTACTCCAAGGCCTTGGCTGCAGAAGCTGCTGCCGGTAGTGATGCATCTCAGGCGATTGTGAACATCACATCTACCGATGTGGCAAACGCCTGCGATTTGTTCCGTGGCATCTACGACAGCTCAAACGGCATTGATGGTCGCGTTTCGATTGAGGTCGAGCCTGGTTTGGCATTTGAGACCGAGGCAACCATCGCTCAGGCACTTGAGCTTTACAAGTTGGTTGCTCGCGAAAACGTAATGATCAAGATTCCTGCCACCAAGGCTGGTCTACCTGCGATCACCGCGGTTACCGCTGCAGGAATCAGCGTGAATGTCACCCTGATCTTCTCGGTTGAGCGCTACCACGAGGTGATGGATGCCTACTTCGAGGGTCTACGCCAGGCTAAAGCCAACGGTAAGGACCTAAGCAAGATCCACTCCGTTGCCTCGTTCTTCGTATCTCGCGTTGACACCGAAGTGGACAAGCGTTTGGTTGCCCTTGGCAAGCCGGAGCTCAAGAGCAAGGCCGCCTTAGCAAACGCTCGTTTGGCTTACGCCGCATTCCTAGAGCGCATCGCAAGCGACGAGTGGAAGTCTTTGGAGGCTGCTGGAGCCCGCTACCAGCGCCCGCTGATGGCATCCACCGGCGTTAAGGACCCTGCACTCTCTGACACCCTCTACGTGACTGAGTTGATTGCCAAGAACCTGGTAAATACCATGCCGGAGAAGACCATGATGGCAACTGCCGACCACGGTGTTGTACCTCAGGACTCCATCACCGCAAACATCCCTGCGGCGAAGGCATTCATGGCTGAGCTGGCCGAAGCGGGTATCGACATCGTTGAGGTGACAAACCTGCTGGAAGAAGAGGGCGTTGAGAAGTTCATCGTTTCCTGGAATGAGCTGGTTGCTTCGGTTGCAAGCGCACTGGAGGCCGCGAAGTGAAGTTAGTTCTTTCTAGCTCAAATCAGGCTGCCCTGCAGGGTGTTGTTGCCGATCTAGTCTCAGAGCGAATCGCCTCTCGAATCGCATCAAAGGATGACTCAATGTGGGGAGCAGCTGCGCAGCCAGAGGCGTCGATTCGCTTGGGTTGGATAACTAGCGCTTCTGACTCCCAGGCTCTATTGCCTGCAATCTTTGCACTGCGCGATGAATTTGCAGCCGGGGGCATCACTCGCTTTGTGCTCTGCGGCATGGGAGGTTCCTCGCTCGCACCAGAGGTCATCACCAAGAACGCCGGAGTTGATTTGGTTGTGCTTGATTCAACCGCTCCAGACCAGGTGGCAGCTGCACTGATTCACCTTGAGAAGACCGCCGTGGTTGTCTCTTCAAAATCCGGTTCCACCGTGGAAACCGATTCTCAGAAGCGTGCTTTTGAGACAGCCTTCAAGGCAGCTGGAATCAACCCAACCGAGCGCATCGTAATTGTCACCGACCCAGGTTCACCGCTGGATGCTGCAAGCCGCGAAGCGGGTTACCGCGTCTTCAACGCCGACCCGAATGTCGGCGGCAGATACAGCGCTCTAACTGCCTTTGGGTTGGTGCCGACAGGTTTGGCGGGCGTGGACATTTCCCAACTGTTGGCATCGGCTGTTGCAGCTTCGCCAGCGCTTGGCTCTGACTCTCAAGACAACCCGGCACTATTGCTAGGTGCGCTTTTGGCTCGCTCTGAGAATGGGGTCGGATTCAAAGACAAGTTTCTAATCGAGTGCGATGGACTTGCAGGTTTCGGTGACTGGGTAGAGCAGTTGGTCGCGGAGTCAACCGGCAAGGAAGACAAGGGAACCCTGCCTGTCGTGGTTGATTCCAACGCTCCAGAGATTTCTACGTTGCCGAGCGACACATTGCTGATCAGGTTTAGTTCTGAGGTATCTGGCAACACCGATGCAGCCTTTCACGGCAGCCTCGGTGAGCTATTCCTGCTCTGGGAGTATGCGACTGTAATTGCCGGCTACCTGCAGGGCATCAACCCGTTCGATCAGCCAAACGTTGAAAGCGCCAAGGTGGCGGCTCGAGCCCTCTTGGACTCCCCTGCATCAAATGCCGAGGTTGACTTTGTTGACCGCGGAGTGGCAATCAAGAGCTACGGATTTGATATTCAGGGCAGCACTTTAGATGCAGCCGTCGAAGAGCTACTGGCGCTGGTTGATGACTCTAGCTACATCTCGATTCACGCTTACCTAAACCGCATGGCTTACCCGCAGCTGGAAAGCCTCAGAGAACTTATGGCAAAGCGTTCCGGTCGCCCGGTTACCTTTGGTTGGGCACCTCGCTTTTTACACTCCACTGGGCAATATCACAAGGGCGGTCCAAAGCAGGGAGTCTTCCTTCAGCTAACCGGTGAGTTTGAATCCGACCTGGCAATCGAAGGTCGCCCATTTAGCTTCGGCAGCCTGATTCAGGCTCAAGCGGCTGGCGATGCTAACGTGCTAAAGAACAATGGTCTTCCGGTGCTGACCTTGAAACTAGGCAATGTGCTAGCTGACCTAGACAAGCTAAAGCAGGTAATCGCTTCGTGACCACTAACCCGCTCCGCGATCCATTTGATCGCAGAATGCACAAGATCGCCGGCCCAAGCGGACTAATCATGTTTGGCGTCACCGGTGATCTTTCGCGCAAGAAGTTGCTGCCGGCAATTTACGATTTGGCGAACCGAGGGCTACTGCCACCTGCGTTCTCACTGGTCGGATTCGCAAGGCGCGACTGGAGCGAAGATGATTTCGAAAAGATTGTTTACGACGCGGTAAAGGCCCACGCCCGAACCACCTGGTCCGAGGACGTCTGGCAGCAGCTGAGCAAAGGTATCCGCTTTGTTTCTGGACGTCACGATGACCCGGAGGCATTCAAGAAGCTTCGTGAGACTGTGGTTGAGCTTGATCGCGAACGTGGTACGGCGGGAAACCACGCCTTCTATCTCTCAATCCCACCGCGTGACTTCCCACTGGTGGTCAACCAGCTGGAGGAAGCGGGCTTGACTCAGGCCGCGCCTGGCCAGTTCCGTCGCGTGGTAATTGAGAAGCCATTTGGTTCAAACCTCGAAACCGCCAAAGAGCTCAACAGCGTGGTTGAAAGAGTTTTCCCAGAGGATTCCGTTTTCCGAATTGACCACTACCTCGGAAAAGAAACCGTTCAGAATATTTTGGCTTTGCGTTTCGCTAACCAGATGTTTGAGCCGCTTTGGAATTCCAAATACATCGATCACGTTCAGATCACCATGGCCGAGGACATCGGTATCGGTGGAAGAGCCGGCTATTACGACGGCATTGGTGCCGCAAGAGATGTAATCCAGAACCACCTGCTGCAGCTTTTGGCACTAACGGCGATGGAGCAGCCCGACACCTTTGATGCCGCAGACCTGCGTTCCGCAAAAGAGCGAGTGCTGGCGGAGGTTGAACTTCCAAGCGATCTAACACTGCACACCGCACGCGGTCAATACGCTGGCGGTTGGCAGGGTGGCACCGAGGTGCTTGGCTTCTTGGGCGAAGAGGGCATCAATCCAGATTCGGTAACCGAAACCTATGCCGCAATGAGACTGGACATCAACAACGCTCGTTGGCAGGGTGCTCCTTTTTATCTGCGAGCAGGTAAGCGTCTTGGTCGTCGTGTAACTGAAATTGCAATTGTTTTCAAGCGCGCAGCCCAACAGCTATTCGCTCAGAACCAAACCTCGCTGTTGGGTGAGAACGCACTAGTTATTCGTGTGCAGCCAGACGAGGGTGTCACAATGCGTTTCGGCTCTAAGGTTCCAGGACCTGCGATGCAGGTTAGAGATGTGACCATGGATTTCGGTTACGGTCACGCCTTTACCGAGGACTCCCCTGAGGCCTATGAGCGTTTGATCTTGGATGTCCTCCTTGGAGAGCCACCACTATTCCCTCGCCAGCGCGAGGTCGAGTTGAGCTGGCAGATTCTTGACCCCATCGTCTCGCACTGGGAAGCATCTGGCCAACCGGAGCAGTATGCCCCAGGCAGCTGGGGGCCTGATTCTGCGCATGCGATGCTGGAACGCGATGGCAGAAGCTGGAGGCGTCCATGATCGTCGATATGCCAAACACGACTTCGAGCCAGATTGGTAAGAAGCTTCAGGAACTCAGAGAGTCTGGCGGTGTGGTGGCACTGGGTAGAGTGCTCACGCTTTTGATCGAGACAGATTTCCCTCACATCGAGGAGGCAGTGAAGGCTGCGAACAGCGCTAGCCGTTTGCACCCTTCTCGCATCATTGTGCTGGCCGATGACGACCAGCCGCTAGGTGGAAAGTCGTTCCTGGATGCCGAGATTCGAGTCGGTGGAGACGCTGGTGCTTCCGAGGTGGTAATTCTCAAAGCTCATGGTGCCGCAGCAAGCAACTCGGAGTCGCTGGTAATGGGACTCTTGCTTCCAGATGCTCCGGTTGTCGCTTGGTGGCCATCTGCCTGCTCGCCAAACCCTTCTGCGACTGCAATCGGAAAGATTGCCACCAGACGAATTGTTGACTCATCCGAGCAGCCAGACGCACCAGCTTTCTTGGCTGAGTTCGCAAAGAACTATCGCCCGGGTGATGGAGACATGGCATGGACCAGAATCACCTTGTGGCGCGCTCAGCTAGCCGCCCTGTTTGACCAACACTTGGGTCGCAAAGTCACCTCGATCGAAGTTATCGGCTCAGAGCTCTCCCCGAGTGCTGAGTTGTTGGCTAAGTGGCTAGATTTACGCCTGGGTGTTCCGGTGAAGATCGAGCACAAACTAAAGGGTGAAAATGTCGAGGGTATTGCCGGCGTATTGATTCACTTTGCGGATGGCAATCTGGAGATCATTCGCCACGGCGAGGTAGCTGAGATCAACCAGACCGGTGCCCCGGACTCTTCTGTGCTACTCCCCCGACGCTCCAATCAGGACTGCTTGGTTGAAGACATGAGATTCTTGGGTGAGGACGAAGTTTTCGGTGATGTGCTCACAAAGGGCTTTAGTCGATGACTGAGGTGCTGGCCTTTGAGTCTGATTCAGCTCTAACCGCTCAGGCGGCAGCTGACATCGCAGAGCTACTTAAGACTGCCATCGAAGCGCGTGGAAATGCGAGATTGGTCCTCACCGGCGGCACCCTCGGCATCAAGATTCTCGGAGACCTTGCAAAGCAAAACCTCGATCTTCAAAACCTAGATGTCTTTTTTGGCGATGAGCGCTTTGTTGCTCGCGACCACGCTGATCGCAATGAGCACCAGGGGTTAGAAGCCTGGCCAGAACTTGAGAATGCAAAACTTCACCGATTCCCTGCTGATGATCAGCAATTAGTTGGGGCAGCTCAGGCGTTCGACTCGTTCATGGAAGATTTGCTCGGTCCGATAAGCGCCGAAACAGCAGCCTTTGACGTCGTAATTTTGGGCATGGGTCCCGATGGACATGTTGCTTCGCTCTTCCCCGGGCATCAGCACAAGCTCGGCTGGATTGTATCGGAGCAGCAATCTCCCAAGCCCCCTGCCGAACGTTTATCTTTTAGCTACCAAGCGCTCAATCGATCCAGAGCGGTTTTCTTCTTAGCATCCGGAAGCGCGAAGGCTGAGGTTGCCAAGTGTGCAATTAGCGATCCAGAGTGCGACCTTCCAGCGGCGAAGGTCAAGGGCGTGGAACTAACTCGCTGGTATGTGGATCAGGAAATTAGCCGCGCGCTTTAGCAGCGGCAGCAGCACGCTCACGACGTTCACGAATTGCCTGAAGGGCTTCGTCAAGAATCTCAGCAGCTTCTTCATCGGTGCGACGCTCTTTTACGTATGCCAGGTGAGTCTTGTATGGCTCAATTTTGGCAACTAGCGGTGGGTTTGCCTTGTCCAGTCCGGCAGGCAGTCCACAGTGTGGGCAGTCGATCTCGACCGGCACATCCTCGGTGTTGACCGTTGCAGCAAAGTACTGAGTGTGCTGGTGGTTGTTGGAGCAGTAGAAGTCTCTTGCGATTCGCTCTACCTTGTGGCCACGGTCCTGCTCGCCCATTGGGCCAGCACCAACGCGAGCACCTCTAATGGATGCTGAATTGGTCAATTTATACCCACTCAAATCTGGTGAATAGACCTAGCACGATGATTACTACCACCCAGATAAGTCCAAGCACGATAGTGATTCGGTTCAGGTTGCGCTCTGCGACACCGGAGGAGCTCATAGTCGAAGACATTCCGCCACCGAACATGTCAGCAACACCGCCACCACGACCCTTGTGGAGCAAGATAAGCAAGATCAGCAGCACGCTGGTGATTGCCAGCAGCACCAATAGCGCGGTTTGTAGAACAGCCATGAGGATTCCTTAGGTTTTGCGTGTAAAACGCCTGTCAAATTATAGAACTATGTGCTTCTGAAAGCGCGAAATGCCTGCAAATTCATCAGCGTCCAGGCTGGCCCCACCGACCAACACACCGTCAACTTCACCAGATGCCAAGAAACCTGCAACGTTATTCGCTTTCACGGAGCCACCGTAGAGAATGCGGCTTTGACCACTCTCTGCACCGAAGTTCTCGGTGATGGCCTTGCGAATTGCCTTCGCGACATCTTCGGCTTCCTGCGGGGTTGCAACCTTGCCGGTACCGATTGCCCAGACTGGCTCGTAGGCGATCACAAACTCGCCGATGGTCTCGTGTCCGGAAAGTGCGGCAATAGTTTGTGCGACAGGCACGGCACTTTGACCCTGAGTCTCAAGCTCTTCCAAAGTCTCACCAACGCAGATGATCGGCACCAAACCGTTCTTCCAGGCAGCGGCAACCTTCGCCTGAATGACCTCGTCGGTTTCGTTGTGTTGCTGACGACGTTCGCTGTGTCCGATTAGGACGAACTTGCAAGCGAGTTTCGCTAGGAATGCACCGGAGATTTCGCCGGTGAAGGCACCGGAATCGTGACGGGATAGGTCCTGTGCGCCAAGTGAGATCTCAAACTTCTCAGCGTCGATAAGGGTTTGTGCGCTTCTTAGGTCGGTAAATGGTGGAAAC
>JARXAN010000054.1 GCA_029865895.1 Actinomycetota bacterium | reverse complement strand
TGTTCCCGCAGATCAAATTTCACATGTATGAAAAAGCTCCTCGGCAAGGGCGCAAGATGGGCCACCTAACCCTGCAGGGCAATGACCTAACTGAGCTTCTGGCCATCGGTCGAGCCTGCAGAGATTTGCTCTACAACCGCTAAATTGACCTTGGGAGGTTGCAATGAAGACTGTCGCAATAGTTATGGGTTCTGACTCGGACTGGAGAGTCCTGCAGGATGCTGCAACCACGCTCAAGGAGTTTGGCATCGAGCACGAGGTTGAGGTGCTAAGTGCCCACCGCACCCCGGAGAAAATGATCGAGTGGGGAAAATCCGCTGCAGATCGCGGGATCAAGGTGGTGATTGCCGGTGCCGGTGGGGCAGCTCACCTACCGGGGATGCTCGCATCTGTCACCTCACTTCCGGTGATTGGCGTGCCGGTGGCGCTGGGGAAGTTGGACGGCATGGACTCTCTGCTTTCGATCGTTCAAATGCCAGCCGGTGTTCCGGTTGCCACCGTCTCAATCGATGGAGCCAAGAACGCCGCTTTGCTAGCGGTGCGAATTCTCGGCTCAAACGATGTCTCGCTTCGTGCTCAGTTGGATACCCATCGAGCCGATCTTGCCAGCACGGTCGAGGTCAAGAACAACAATCTCAAGAACAGCCTCTAGGCCCAGCAATTTAGCTAAAACCGCTTGTTGCTCAGGGTTTTCTAAGCCAAGCAACTTAGGGTTGGTTTCGGTTGGAGGTGAGGCATGCGAATTTTCTTGAAGTCCCTGGCAGTTTCGGCACTGCTGATAACCCTCACCGGCTGCAGCGTTTTCTACCCGAACTGGGGTGCAACGGGCCTTCCTGAACCTGTCACCGAATCCGAAACCATCGCGCCAGAGGAAACCCCATCTTCTGAGGAAACCACCGACGCTGAAGCCACTCCCGAAGAAACTCAAACTCCCGAGGAAACCAAAGAGCCGATCGTTCGCAAAGAGGTAACCGTCGAGATCATCATGGCTGTTCCAGAGCCTTCCATCGGGGTCTTCACCGTGGTGGCTCAGATTCCAAACATGACTGAATCTGGCGGCAAGTGCATCTTCAAATACCTGGGCAATGGCGTGACCAAGACCAAAGAGGTCAAGGCAGAGCCAAGCAGTGAATACACCCAGTGCTTCCCCATCGAATTTCCATTGAAGGATTTGCCTTCTGGCAACGGGGTGGTGACCGTTAGCTATGAATCCGAGGGGCACTTTGGGACTTCCGCCCCAACCTCGGTGGTGATTGACTAATGAAGCGGCTGCTCGGAATCTTTTCCGCTATTGCCCTGATTGCCGGTGGCTTGGTGATGCAACCTCCCGTGCAAACCCCAGCTCAGGCCGCCCCTCCGGGAACTGCATTTGATCCCGGTCTAATAATTAGCGACAGTGTTTTCTACGACTTTGGCACCATGACCGTCGCCCAGATTCAAGCGTTCTTGGACTCCAGAGTCGCGGAGTGTAGAGCTACCAACCCGGCGATTGACTGCCTCAAGAGTGTCAAGGTGGACATCCCGGCCACCCCGGCAACTGGCCCCGGCGAGGTCGGCCCCTGTAAGGCGATAGCCGCCAAGGCTGGCGCGAGCGCGGCCGAAGTAATTCACGCCATCTCGAATGCCTGCGGCATCAACCCAAAGGTTTTCATCGTCACGCTGCAAAAAGAACAGGCCCTGGTCACCTCGACCAAGCCAACCGATTACATGTATCGGGCGGCGATGGGTTTTGGTTGCCCCGACAGTGACCCAGGCATCTGCGGCAAGGTCTTCACCGGACTGTTTAATCAGCTCTACAAGGCGGCTCGACAGTTCCGCTGGTATGGCAACCCTGCGGGTTCATTTACCTATTGGAAGCCCGGCCGCACCGTTGCAATGCGCCTGAGCCCAAGGGCTTCCTGCGGCACTAAGACCTTTGAAATGAAGAGCCAAGCCACGGCAAACCTTTACTACTACACCCCATACACCCCAAACGAAGCAGCGCTTAAGAACCTCTACGGCACTGGCGACTCCTGTTCGGCCTATGGAAATAGAAACTTCTGGCGCTTCTTCCACGACTGGTTTGGTTCGCCAATCGGCGGCAGTTACCTGCTTAAATCCAGCACCAGCGAGACCTTCCTAATCGTTGACAATCTTCGCTATCGAGTTTGGGATGCCAGGCTGTTGGCTGCCGTTCGCCCGCTTGGCCCAGAGGGTGTTATCTCCCAGGCATACCTTGAGAGCTTTGAAAATAAGGGCGATCTGTATCAGCTTGTGAAGCGCGGCAATACCACCGAATACTGGCTCTTGGTGGACGGTAAGCGTTACTCGCTAACCGACTGCAATTTGGCTAGGCAGTATGGCTTGAACTGTGATTTGGCCACCAGTCTCACCGAATCTCAGCTGAACTTGTTTATCTCCTCGGGTGCGCTCACTCGTTTGGTGCTAACCCCGGAGGGCAATAAGTTCTGGATCGAAAACGGCACGCGTCGAGCGGTGGTTGATGATCTTGCCCTGAACTCGGTCGGTGGCCAAGGCGTCACCGCAAGTCCGCTGGTTGTTGAGCAGATTGTTTCGCTGCAGCCAGGTGAGCCATTGGCGAGCGACTTGACAGTATTTGGCCTGACCGGCACCGAGGATGTTGCCCTGGCATTTGGCGGCAAGAGCTACCGAGTTTCGGCATCGCTGGCAAGCAGCATCGGATTGAGTAAGTGGTTCACCACCTCCAAGGTAAAAATTGACCAGAAACTGGTTTCGACCAGCTCGGGAATTGTTCGCGGATTTGTTGCCAATGCAGCCGGTCAGAACTTCGTGCTCACCGAAAATGGCAAGCTTCCGGTGGTCGATCCTGCGAACTGGACCAACCAAATCAGTGTGCTACCGGATGCCGTGGTGAACAAGATTCCAACGGTCAACGGAACGCTTGCAGCGCCGGCGGTTGTGACCAGCATCGGAAACAAGCTCTCATACTTCGTGCAGGGTGCCCAGCGTCGTGCGGTGTCGGATAAGTCCATGACCGACCGATTCCTGAACCTTATTAGCCAATCCAAGGCAATCACATTGCCGCTTTCGGCAATCAACACCGTTGAGAGCGTGGGTAATGGATTTGCTCCAGGCTCACTGGTTAGAGCCAACGGCAGCACCACAATCTTCCTGGTTGACGACTTGACTCGAAAGGTGAGGCTCGCCTCTCAGGATCAAGCCAAGAACGTCTCGGATTCAAAGATCTTCACGCTCGACAACGCAGAACTTTCCAAGCTTCAGACTCGAACCGGATTTAATTCCATCAAGGTTCAGTGCGATGGGGCGACCTATCTAATCGATGGCGGGACCCTCTACCCGATTTCGAGTGCCGGAGCTGATGAGTTCCCGGGTAAGCCATACCCGTTGGCGGTCTCTACCTGTGCGGGGCTCAATGTCTCATCGAAGCCGGTTGGTCAGTTCCTCAGAGACGCCTCCGGAAAACTCTTCTTTATCGAAAACGGCACTCGCAGCAGGATTCGCAACTGGGCTCAGTTCGGAACTCTGAAGGGCGATGGTCCTGGCTTTATTTCCGCCTCGGACTTCTTTGCCAGCAAGATTCCGGTGGCTGGCACGGCTCCAGCAACCGCGGTGCTGGCCTCTTTGGAGAACACCCCAACCGGTGTCTTTGATGACTTCACCTTCCTAGGCACAGTTCCAGTGGTGACCCCTCCAACCGTTTCACCAACCCCGAAGCCAACCCCGAAGCCAACGGCCTCGCCTACAGTTTCGCCAACCCCGAAGCCAACGCCGAAGCCAACGGCCTCGCCTACAGTTTCGCCAACCCCGAAGCCAACGCCTAAGCCAACGGCCTCGCCTACAGTTTCGCCAACCCCGAAGCCAACTCCAACCAGTTCTGCCACCACCTCGGCATTTGTGAACTACAAGGTGGCAGCGGGGGACACCCTCGGGGCTATCGCGACCAAGTTCGGAGTTACGGTTGCCAGAATTCAGGCGGCAAACTCTTTGGGCACCTCTACCAATATTCGAATTGGGCAGATTCTAAAGATCCCGACCTCGGTCAGTTCTTCACCTGTTGTTACCACTTCGCCAACGATCCGCACCTACACCGTGAAATCCGGTGACACCCTTTGGGGAATTGCGAGCAAACTCGGAGTGAGTGCAACAGCGCTAGCCACGCTAAACGGCATTACCAACCCGAATCTATTGCGGGTGGGTCAGGTGCTAAAGGTTCCTAGCTAGCATCCCAAGCGGATTGGACAATCGAAGCAAGATCGTGCTTCGTCCTAAATCCGAGCACCTGCTCAATGCGTGAAACATCTGCCACCAGGCGAGGAGGATCGCCAGCTCGGCGCTCGCCGATGGAGACCTCAAAGTCATTACCGCTGGCTACCTTCAGGGCCGCTAGAACCTCAATAACCGAAGCACCGACACCGGTGCCGACGTTGAAGGTTCTGAACTGCTGGCCCTCACCCACGAGGTAATCAACCGCGGCTAGGTGAGCTAGGGCGAGATCCTCAACGTGAACGTAGTCTCGAATGCAGCTGCCATCCGGGGTTGGGTAATCGGTGCCAAACACCACAGGTGCCTTGCCCGCCTTGATTGCGTTGATGGCAATTGGAATCAGATTCAAGGCAGCGGTGTCGGCTAGATCGCTGGCACCAGCTCCGGCGACATTGAAGTAGCGAAGGTTGACGCCCTTGAGTCCCCAAACCTCGGCATTTTTCACCATCAGCTCACCAATTAGCTTGGTCTGGCCGTATGGATTGATTGGAACACCTGGGTAATCCTCTGAAACTAGGTCCACATCTGGCATGCCGTAGGTTGCGGCAGAAGAGGAGAAAACCAAAGATTTCAGACCAACCTCGCGCATCGCGAGCAGTAAATTACCCAATCCGCCAAGATTTTCTAAGAAATACTCTTCGGGTTTTTGAACCGATTCGCCGACCTGTTTTCTGGCCGCCAGGTGAATAACGGAGTCAAACTTGTGCTCTCTCATGAGCCTTGCCAGCAGTGAAACGGAATCCGGGGAAGCGAGCTCTAGCTCCACGATTGGGCAGCTAATCCGCTTCACAAGGCCTGTGGAGAGGTTGTCGACCACTACGCAGCTGTGGCCTGCAGCCTCTGCTGCCCTCACAACGTGAGACCCGATGTAGCCTGCGCCACCTGTCACCAATAACTTCATATCTAAAGGCTACCTTGACGCTTTGCTAACAATTTGAGTTCGGGGCAATAATCGCAACTTGACAAGGGCATAATTACACCGATGTAATTACATCAACGAGTTTCAAATGATTAGGGGTTAAAGGCATGGAACAAAGAGGTCAGGTGCCTGCTAACTGGTTCGTCGATGTGCTCAAGCTTGGAGTTGCTGGAGCGTATTCGGACGGCGAGTCAGATCCATTGGCCTGGCAAGAAGATGCCCTTTGCTCCCAAACCGACCCAGAAGCATTCTTCCCAGAAAAGGGCGGCTCCACTCGCGATGCCAAGCGTATTTGCGCTCAGTGCACAGTCAAGAGTGAGTGCCTGGAATACGCCCTAAAGAACGACGAGCGCTTCGGCATCTGGGGTGGCCTCAGCGAGCGCGAGCGTCGTCGTCTGCGCAAGCGCGCCTAAGTTATCGTGGGTTCGCTCTCGGTAGCGGCCATAGTCGTTTCGCACGCTCAAGCCAATTTACTCGCGAGATCCCTTGCGGCAATTAGCGAGCAAACTCACCCAATTCAGCAGGTCGTTGTCGTTGAAACCGCTGGCGATCGAGCATCTATCGATCTTGCTCTGAGCTTCGGTTTCTCAGTCATCGAACCAGGGCCCCTGAGGCTAGGTGCAGCAATTCAAGCCGGAATCAATTCGCTATCGGACACCCCGGGTTGGATTTGGGTGTTGCACGAGGATGCCATCCCTGAGCCCGATGCCTTGAAATACCTTTCCCAAGCAGCTGAGATTTCACCATCCGTTGCCATCATCGGGCCCAAGCTATTGGAGCTTGATAACACCATTCAAATCCAGCAGCTCGGGTTGACGGTTACCCCGACCGGCAGGCCATTCCTTTTGGTGCAGCGCGAGTATGACCAGGGTCAGCACGACCGAGCCGGTGACACCCTGGCGGTCTCTACCGCCGGCATGCTCGTCTCGCTCGGTGTCTGGCAGCAGCTTGGCGGGTTGGATGACTCCACTCCGGTTTTGGCTCAGGATTTGGAGTTCTGTGCCAAGGCACGCGTGGCGGGTTATCGAGTTGTCGTTGAAGCTAACTCCCGGGTTCATCACGCCGGGCTTTCGATGCAGGGCAAGCGACCAAAGTCCTGGCTATCGGGAAGCTTCAGTCAGGCAATTTCTCGCGCTCACCTGCACTTTGCCACGCTTTATCTGCCGACCCTGCTGGTAGTTGCGATTTACCTGACGCTGCCGCTGATGGTGCTACTTGCTATACCGCAGAACCTGCTGCAAAAGCGACCTGGACGCTCCATTGCACAGTTTTCGGGGTGGATATGGGCTTGGTTCTCCATGCCTGCTCGTTTTGCCGCCCGCAAGAGATTCCGCGCGCTGGGATCGACAAAGCCAATCAAGCCCTTAATTGCAACAAGGGCGCAACGATCGCAACGTCGCAGAGCAAAGTTTGAGGTCGAGCCCGAAGTGGGTCTGGATGCTCAGCGGCCAGGAATCTTTAGAAGCAATTCCGCATGGTTTGGATTATTGCCGCTAATTGCTTCGATTCAGCTGTTCCCGCAGGGAGCGATTACCGCCAACGGGCTTTTGCCGCTGGGGGCGAATATGAATTCGCTGCTTCCATACGTGGCAGCCGATTCACTTCCGGTTCTGGATTCGGTGAATCTGCCCACCGATCCCTTCAACTGGTGGCTGTTGCTCGCCGGCTTGATTTCTCCTTCTGAACCCTCAACGGGTTTTGCGACCCTGGTTTTCCTAGCAACCAGCCTTGCTTTCTTCGGCGCTTGGCAACTAGGCAAACTCTTTATCGCTAAGCCCTGGGTAATCACGGTCATTGCACTGGGTTACTCGCTCAGCCCTCAGCTTTTGACTCTGAAATCGAGTGTTTTCGTGGTTGAGATGCTGGCTGCCGCGGTATTGCCTTGGGCACTGTTCTTCCTGGTTCGCGCGATTCAGGCTTTCAACAGCGCAAGGGCTTGGCGTTGGGTTGGCTTACTTGGCCTTTCGCTAGCCCTGGTTGCTGCCTCTTCGTCGCTTCTTTTGGGGCTAATGGCGGTGACTGTCCTTATCGCAGCGATCGCCCATCCAAAGCGCGGTTTGATTCTGATCTGGGCACTGCTGCCGGCCGCAGCCGTGCTCTATCCGCTAGTTAGATTCGCAATCGAAACTCAAAATTTGTTGGCATTAGCCAACGTCAGCCAGCACGCAGCAGGTCCAGCTCAAGTGCTCGATCTTCTGAATTTGGTCGTCATCGGTGTCATATTGCTTCTTGCCCTACCGAGCTGGTTTATCGCCGGGGCGAAAGCGAACTTCAGCTTTTATGGTTTTGCGATTGCCGCACTTTGCCTGAGTGCAATCCAGCCGACGTCCTCGAGCGTGCCTGTGATTTTGGCTGCGATGCTCGCATTTTTGGTGCTCGCCGGTTTAAGCCTTGAGAGCGTTCGACCAAAGCCGGCAAAGGCTCTAATCGCCATAACAGCTGTCACGGCAGTGCTTTACTCGGGATTTAGCCATGGGTTCCTAAATCAAGTCGATCCGGGCTGGAAATCCTCCAGGGTCATGCCTGCTCTAGTGGTTGCCGCCAGCGAACAAGACCCGAACCTCCGCACATTGGTGCTCGAGGTTGGCGATCCACTCACCGCAACCTACGTCTGGGGCAGTGGTCAAAAACTAGAGATGTCATCAGCGCTCTTGGCACACAATTCACAGCAGTCTCCGCTCAGCGAATCGCTCGCCGAGATCGCAGCCAATTTGATTGCTGGAAACCAAGACAAGTTGGTTCCGCTTTTGACCAAGACCAGGGTCGACTTTGTTTTGCTCAAAACCCCAAACCCAGAGATTGAGGTTGGTATCTCGAGCCTCGATATCTTGCAGCCCGCAGGAGCCACCGATTACGGGGTGCTCTGGAGGGTGGCTAGCGACAACACCGCGGTTGCGCCAAGTGTAGAATCCGATCCACTTCGACCATGGCTATTTGGCATCGTGGCAGCTTTCGCCCTGTTGGCACTGCCCACCAGGGCATCGATTTTGGGTCGACGTCGAAGGAGTGCGGTGAAATGAAACTCCCACTTCGCATTCTTGGACTAACCCTCTCGCTCGCTGGCGTTGCCGCAGCAGCTTTCATCCAAGGTTTTGCCCTACAAGTCCCGGAACCTTCGGCACAAGAGCCGGTTTCGGTTACCACCGACGCCAAGCCGCTGCAGCTTTACTGCCCAGGCCCGTTGGTGGAGCTCGGCGGCAAAGACGGAACCGATCTTGGATCGCTTGCCCTGGTTGGCAAGGCGGATCTCAGTTACCGACTTGGCACCGGAAGCCTTATTGCCGAGCCAGAACGCAGAATCGAGTCTGGTTCTGCAATCACCATGGCAAGTCGAGAGCAGGGTTCTGACACTTTGGCTGCGCTGCAGACCCAGCTGATTCAAAGGCCTCGCATGGCTGGCCTGGCTGCCACCAACTGTGGGCAGCCACAGGCTGAAGGCTGGTTGCTCACCGGTTTAGCCGGTTCAGGTTTCGAGAGCATTTTGCTGGCGGCTAACCCCAACCCGGTCGAGGTTCAGATTGCGCTGACTTTCCATTTGGAAACTGCAACAACCTCTCACCTAATAACGCTGGCACCATTCGCCCAGCAGCAGTTGTCGCTGGCGAGCTTTGTGGAGGCGGAGCCACAGTTTGCGATTCACTTCCAAAGCTCAGGTCAAAAAGTTTCGGTCGCCGTGCAGAATCGCTCCAGCGCTGGATTGAGTGCGACCGGCGTTGAACTGGTCGGCCCGACTGCTCAGGCGGCTAAGTCACTGGCGATCCCGGGTTTTGAGATTCTGGCCGATGGTCTTGCCGAACCATCCTTGAGAATTTTCAACCCCGGAGCAGAGCCCACCACAGCACTTGTCACCTTTGTTGGTTCTGGCACAAATAGCGATGTGGTGCAGGTTGCAGTTCCGGCCGGTGGATTTGAGTTGGTAAAGCCCAAATTGGCCGATGGCAACTATCTGGTCTTGATTGAGGCCGAGGCAGAGGTTATGGCAACTCTTTATAACCCTTATGTCGGTGAGAACTTCGATTTCGGTTGGCTGTCTCCGGCTACTGCCATGACCGGTAAGACTGCGATGGCAATACCCGGTTACTCGGCGAAGTTGGCTATAGCCAACCCGACCGAACAGGTTGTGAATGTCATATTGACGTTAGATGCTGGTGCTCAAGCACTATCCATTGCGGCCAGATCGCAGTTGGTTGTCAATGTCTCGGGCAAGGCTCTGGTGATGGAGTCCGCAGCTGAATATCGAGCGAGCCTGATTCTCACCGACCCGAAGGGCTATTCGGTTATTTCTCCAAGTCAGAACGCAAACCTCGGTTCAGATATAAAGGTGGCGGTCCGCTAGTGCGGGTGCATTAGCTCCCAAGGATCCTTATCAATTAGAGATGCGGCCGCGGAGATGACCGCGTGCTCAATGTGCATTCTTGGATCCGGCAATCTCTGGCG
>JARXAN010000045.1 GCA_029865895.1 Actinomycetota bacterium | reverse complement strand
ACAACCAGCACAGACGACATCGGGCTCTGGATCTTCACATTGTTCGGCATCTGTTTGGCGGTTATCATTTTTGTGGTCCGACCCTGGACCATCCCTGACCTTAGGACCGCATCCGCTAGCCATGATTAGAGTTGCCACCCTTGATGACGCGGGCGAACTACTTGAAGTTTGCAATAAGCACGAATTCCGAGTTGACCCAGATTTTGAGGCAATGCCGCTTAGCGAAATCACCGAGTTTCTCAATGGCTACGAAGAGCCTGCCCACACCCTGGTTTTGGATGTGGGCGGCATCAAGGCCGTGATGTTTATCCAGACCTCGACTCCAAGAAATCGAGTTGAGCCTGACTTCTTTACCATTGGCACGAAGGCGCAGTCTAAAGAGCTGTTTGATGCGGGCTTTGAGTGGCTATCGGAGAACCGCAAGGGCTTTGACGTAAGAACCTTTTGCAACAAGAGGGACACCGAGCTGCTGGCCTTATTTGAAGAGAGCGGACTGAGCTTTCTGCGGGACTACTACAAGATGATCAAGGAGCCGGTTGAGAAGGGCTTTCCTGAGCTCCCTGAGGGCATCATCATCGAGTCCGTTGATCTAAAGGAGCAATCGAGCGTGCTGCACATGCTCGAGACCGAGTCCTTCTCCGGTCACTTTGGTTACATAGCACTCGGTCACGATGACTGGCTAGCTGAAAAGGTCGCCGAACCACAGCTGGATCAGACAGGCACCTTTGTCGCCAAGGTAAATGGTGAGCCAGCAGGGCTTTTGATTTCTAGCGACGCTAGATCGGATGTGAGCGGTGGCTGGGTGGACAAACTCGGTGTGTTGGAAAAGTTCCGCGGCTTGGGGCTAGGAAAGCTATTGCTGCGGTGGGGAATCGCGCACGCCGCCGAGAAGGGCTACAAGTCAGTAGGTCTCGGGGTCGACACCGGCAATGAATCCGGGGCGCTTCAACTTTATGAAAATCAGGGCTTTAGACCAACTGTGGTTTGGCGTGGTTACGCCACAACTATTTAGTGGCTTTGTGCTGAGCTAACCAAGCTCCCAAAATCACAACCATTCCACCAATGGGCTCATACCAGTGCAGCTCCTCGCTCAAAAGCAGGATGCCCCAGATGGTTGCCACCACCGGGTTGGTGAAGGTCACCGTCGATGCGACTGTAGATCCAGCGGCTTTGATGACGTCGTGGAATAGTCGGTAGGCATAGCCCGAACCCAGCACTCCCAGCGCAATTATCGAAAGCAGTGACTCGATGCTTGGGCTGGAAGTGATAAGCGGACCAGAGAACAGGTAGAACGGCAATAGCGTGATCGCACTGGTGAAGACCTGGGCCGCTGCCGATGAAGTTCCGGAGAGGTTCATCGGGGTTACAAACTTTCGAATGTAAGGCCCACCAATGCCGTAGGAGATGGTCGCCAAAACCAATGCTCCGATTGCCAGCGGATCATTTTGACCAAAGCCCTCCCAAACACCCAGCGTTATGGCAACACCGATCAGCCCAACCATCAGGCCGATGGTTGCAACAATCGTCACCTTCTCGGTGCGGTAGATGGTCAGGATTGCCAGCAGGGTAAACATCGGGGTTGCAGCCCCGATGATGGCTGCCAGTGATGAGGTGGTGAACTGCTGGGCGTAGCTAAAGAGTGAAAACGGTATGGCAGACATAAACACACCCGCCACCCACAGGTGAAACCACTGGGTTCCCTTTGGAAGCTGCAACTTCAACAGGAATACCAGGGCAAACATCGCCAGTCCACCTAAGAAGGTGCGCCAAAACGAGACTCCGAAGTACGGCAGGAATCTAAGCGAGAGTTCGGTGAATAAGAAACTGGAGCCCCAGATCAGGGCCATTGGAAGAAACTTCCAAGTCCAGTGTGATTTCACCTAAGGAAATCTAGTGGCTAGATGGTGTGGTTTCGATCTCCGAGCGATCTGCAGACCAAAGGGTGTGGAACACGCCCTCGCGGTCAACTCGCTTGTAGGTGTGTGCACCGAAGAAGTCGCGCTGTCCCTGAACCAAAGCCGCAGGCAAACGCTTGGCGCGCAGACCGTCGTAGTAGCTCAAAGACGAAGCGAAGGCAGGGTTTGGGATGCCAGCCAGCGAGCTGTGAGCAACCACAGATCTCCAGGAGGCAAGCGATGCATCGATTGCCTTCGCGAAGTAGTCGTCAAACAGAAGGCTGAGTAGGTTTTCGTTCTTGCCGTAGGCATCTGCGATGCGGTTTAGGAACTGCGCACGAATGATGCAACCGCCACGCCAGATCTTGGAAACCGCACCCAGGTTGATGTTCCAGTTGTATTCCTGAGCACCGGCGCGAATCGCGTCGAAGCCCTGAGCGTAGGCAATGATCTTGGAGGCGTAGAGCGCCTTGCGAACATCCTCAACAAACGCGGCCTTATCGCTAACCGACCACTCAGTGGTCCTGCTAGCCATGCCGGCATTGCCGGCACGCTGGCTGGACTGCGAGGAGAGGCTTCTGGCGAATACCGCTTCTGCGATTCCAGAAACTGGAGTCCCAAGGTTTAGTGCGGTCTGAACGGTCCAGACACCGGTGCCCTTTGAACCTGCAGCATCCAAAACAACGTCAACAAATGGCTTACCGGTCTTGGCATCAACCTGCTTGAGCACCTCAGCGGTGATCTCGATTAGGTAGCTCTCTAGTTCGCCCTGGTTCCACTGGCTGAAGATTTCTGAGATCTCGCTCGGGGTGAAGCCGCCAGCCTGGCGAAGAATGTCGTAAGCCTCAGCGATTAGCTGCATGTCGGCGTATTCGATGCCGTTGTGAATCATCTTCACAAAGTGACCAGCGCCATCGGTGCCAACGTGGGTTACACAAGGCTCACCCTCGGCCACCGCAGCAATCGAGGAAAGAATTGGACCAAGGGTCTTGTAGGCCTCGGCAGAGCCACCAGGCATGATCGAAGGACCCTTTAGGGCACCTTCCTCGCCACCAGAAATACCGGCACCAACAAAGTGAATGCCCTTGGCGCTTACGTCTTTTTCGCGACGAAGGGTGTCACTGAAAAGTGCATTGCCACCGTCAACGATGATGTCACCCGGCTCGAAGCGCTCGGCAAGCTGGTTGATAACGGCATCGGTTCCGGCACCGGCCTGAACCATAATGATTGCGGTTCTTGGGGTAGCAAGCGATGCCACAAATGCATCGATGGTTTCACTTGGGATGAAGTTTGCTTCTGGGTGCTCCTGCACCAGCAGGTTGGTGCGCTCAACCGAGCGGTTGTAGATGGCAACTCTGTTGCCCTCGCGAGAGGCGAGGTTGCGGGCGAGGTTTGAGCCCATTACGGCGAGACCGACAACACCAATGTTTGCTTTGTCTGACATGGAATTCCTTTTAGAAATGGGGGTGAAAACTACTCAGGCTACACGCGCAACAATGGGCGGAAATTTCTATTAGGTTACCCTACTTTGGCGAGCCAGAGGCTGGTATTTCTTGCAAGCTGTTAGTTTTGCCCAAGCATGCAAACTCGATCCAAATCCTTACTTTTAGCCGTTGCGCTCGCAATCACGGCGCTATTTCCCACTCCCGCTCACGCCAGCTGCACAGTTGATAAGCAGCTGACCTCCAAGAACATCAAGCAGCTTCACGTTGAGGTGCTGGATGCCACCAGCGGTCAGACCCTGTTTTCTAAAGATGAGCAGCAGCCCGCGAGGACTGCATCGGTGATGAAGGTGCTAACCGCTGCCGTCGCGCTAGATGTGCTGGGTCCGGACTACAGAATTACCACCAGCGTGATGGTTAGCCCAAGCGAACCGGGCAAGATTTACCTGGTTGGCGCAGGTGATGTGACGCTCTCAAGAATGCCGGGCAACATCACCTCTTACTACGCAAAAGCCCCAAAGCTTGATTCGCTAACCAAGCAAATCGCAAGCTGGGCCAAGGCAAGTTCAATCTCAATCTCTGCGGTCTCGGTGGATAGTTCACTCTTTGGTGGCGAAAAAGAATGGCACCCCACCTGGAGCAGGTTGGGACTTTCCTCGGGTTACATGGCTCCGGTTTCCGCCTTGCAGATTGATGCTGCCAGACTCACCAGCACTCGCAACCCAAACACCTGGCTCGCCCAGCGCACCTCGACACCGGTGAAGCAAGCGGGCGATTTGTTTGTCGCATCGCTCAACAAGATGGGCATCGCAACCGGCCTGAAGGCAACCGCCGCTAAAGCGCCCACCGACTCCGTGGTGATCGCTAGCGTGCAATCGAGGCCAGTTAGCGAATTGGTGGCCAACATGCTGCGAGTTTCAGATAACTCAATCGCCGAAGCGCTTGGTCGGGTGGCCTCAATCAAGTCCGGCCTAGACGGCAGCATGGCATCGCTGACCCCGCTCTACAAGAAGGTGCTCAAGGCAAGGGGCCTCGATGTCTCAAAGATCTCAGTCATCGATGCCTCCGGTCTCTCGAGATTGAATCAGGTGCCAGCGGCCTTGATCAACGATCTATTGCTTTTGGTAAACCAAGGGGTTGGGGACTACGAGTCCTTGGAGGCGGGTCTTCCAATTTCTGGCGAGAGCGGCTCACTCAAGTCTCGCTTTGCGACCGGAAGCAAGGTGGAGACCAGGGGCAAGGTGATTGCCAAGACCGGCTACATTCTCACCGGCTACTCACTGGCTGGATTCCTAACCGCCAAGGATGGGACCGAATTGATCTTCACGGTCTACAACCTCGCGGAGCGTGCCAATGCCAATCACCGATTGGCGATGGACAATTTGGTTTACCGCTTCTATCAGTGCGGGGCTAGCCTCAGTAGTTAGTTGAGAGCAGCTCGGGTTTGATCTAGCGAACGCATTACCTCAAGCGAAAACTCATGGGTGTGCTGCTTATTCTCTGTTTCGCCAGCCAGTACTGAGTTGCTAACCGCTTCAATCATGTGGACATAGCCGGCTCCCTTGCGCGGCCTGGAAAACTGCTCCACCTCAGCGTCCACACTGTTTGCCGAATAGGTCTTGATAACGGCATCCGTGGTGTTCCAGAAAGCCTCAGTTATCTCAATGATTCCGGAATCTCCCACCAGTCTTGCCGCCATGCCAAGCGCGGTTCCAAGCGATGAGTTTCCTCGACCAACAACGCCGTTTTCGAATTCAAAACTCGTCATGGCAAGCGCGTCCACGCCGTTGGGATAGTTGTAGCCTTCGGTGCTCTGGTGCTTGATTGGGCTGCCGGCAAACCAGCGGTTCAGAGTCGTGGTGTAGACACCCTGGTCAAGCGATGAGCCGCCACCGAGTTCCTTGTTGAAGAGTCTGTGGTTGTTGTCAAAGGTTCTTAGGAAACCAAAGTTCGCCTCGATCAAACGCAGCTGGCCGATTCGTCCCGAGCGCACAATCTCGATTAGCTCATTATGGAGCGGCATGAACTTGGTCCACATCGCTTCCATTGAGAACAGGCCCTTGGCTTTGGCTAGCGCGTAAATCTCTTCGGCTTCGGCCGCATTGTTCATGAATGACTTCTCGACCAGAATGTGCTTTCCGGCCTCGAGTGCCGCCTTCGCCATCCAGAAGTGTTCGGAGTGTGGAGAAGCGATGTAGATCAGGTCAATATCCGGGTCTGCGATGGCCTGTTCGAAAGTGACCGCTTGAGCCGCGATGCCGACCTCGGCCAGCTTGGCCTGAGCGCGTGAGGTGTCTCTAGAAACCAGGGCGGCGAGCTCGGTGTTTTCGCTCAGTGGGAAGTCTCGAAGAATGAGATCGGCCATCAGCCCGGTGCCAACCATTGCCCAGCGCACGTTTGCCATTTGCAACCAACTATCTAATTAGGCTCGTTTGGTTACTTTATTGGACCTGGCAAGTGATCGCGCCATCGATGGGAAAACCAACCCGTGCATTGGCCAAACTGCCCACCAGTAGATCTGACCAAACAGACCTTTCGGGGCAAAGATGGCCACCTGGGTCAAAATTGTTCCCTCAGTCTCGGGATCAACTTCTAGGCCAAATTCCAACCATGCTCGACCGGGCAGTTTCATCTCGGCTCGCAAGCGCAATAGCTTCTCGGGGATGACCTGCTCAACTCTCCAGAAGTCCAGTGCATCGCCGACCTCTAGGTGATTGGGGTCCCGTCGCCCACGTCTTAGCCCAACGCCTCCAACGAAGCGGTCCATAATGCCGCGCAGCTCCCAGGCCCAGCTTGCGGTCGAATAGCCGTTGTCTCCACCGATGGCTTCGACCCTCTTCCAGACATCCGATATGGAGTCTTTGGTGTGAGTGATTCGGATGTCTTTATAGAGCGACCCACCAGCCCAATCGGGGTCGGTAGGTAGTGGTTCGGAGGGGGTGCCAGGAGATGAGGCATCCGACCAGCGGGTTTCAACCTTGGCTTCCTTGATTCTCACCAGGGCAAGTCCTACGGCTCGCTCGAAGTTTGTTAGCCCACCCACAGGGTCTGGAATCAGGTCGCGAATTCGGTGGTCGGTGGCCACCACCTCATTCTTTAGGCTGTCGACTAGACGCCTTGCAAGGGTGATTGGAACCGGTGTTACAAGCCCGACCCAACCGCTTGAGAGTTTTGGAGTGAGCACTGGAAGCGGAATGATGATGCGTTTTCTAAGTCCTGCGACCTTGGCATATGCCTGCATCATGTCTGCGTAGGTGAAGACCTCAGGCCCAGCGATTTCGTAGATCCCGGCTTCCTTTGATGTCAGCCCGGCGGAACCAACCAAGTAACGAAGCACGTCTCGCACCGCTATCGGCTGGATTCGATTCTTCACCCACTTCGGAGTGGTCATAATCGGCAAGCGCTCAGTCAAATAACGCAGCATTTCAAAGGATGCCGAACCCGAACCAATAACAACTCCAGCTCTTAACTCAAAAGTTGGCACACCAGACTCGGCAAGAATTCGACCGGTATCGACTCTGGCTTGTAGGTGAGGGGAGGCTTCTTGACCCGGGGTAATGATTCCACCGAGGTAAATGATTTTGCCAACCTTGTTTCGCTTTGCCGCATCGCCAAAGCCGTAAGCCATGTCGCGTTCCAGCTGCTCAAAGTCACCTTTTACTAAAAGTGCATGCAGCAGGTAGTAGGCCACCGAGACTCCGGACATCGCGGAGTCAAGCGCTGCTTGATCATTTGCGTCACCCTCGACAAGTTCCACCTGATTGATCCAGGTGTGGGTTGAGAGTCGCTGTGGATTCCTAGCTAGCACTCGGACGCGGTAGCCCGCCTCGAGAAGTTGAACAATCAGGCGACCGCCGATGTAGCCGGTGGCACCGGTTACCAAACAGAGCGCAGGTTGCCCGCTCTCATCTTTGAGAATCCTTAGGCCCGCGGAGATTTCATTTGGCATTTGCTCTAGAACCTAGCGTGTTTCATAGCGATTCCCGATTTTGTTCCTGCACCAGCAATTGTTCTAAATCTGTTAGCCGTTTCAGTCCAGCCATCGGCTGGCTCATACGGTGGTTGGATTTCAATCTCTCACTGTTATTGGCAAGGAAGTTCCAGTATCCGGCGGTGAATGGACAGGCGTCCGCGCCAACTCGAACCGTTGGCTTGAATTTGCAAGAGCCGCAGTAGTTGCTCATCTTGTTTATGTATGCACCACCGGAGGTATAGGGCTTAGTGGACATCTTTCCACCATCGGCATAGAGCGACATTCCGATTACGTTTGCCGGCATCACCCAGGGGGTGCCATCGGCAAACGCGTCGATGAACCAATCGTTTACCGCCCTAGGAGCAAAGCCGCGCTGCAGAGCGGTGTTTCCCAGCACCATAAGCCTTGGAATATGGTGACTCCAGGCGCGTTCACTGACATCCTTGAGCGTGCTGGAGAGACAGTTGGCATCGATGCCCCTCGCGGTTAGATCTTGCCAACCGGCAGGAAGCGCTGTTGTCGCTTCTAGTTCGTTGAGGTTTTGGTAGTCCTGATCAAAGTGCCAGTAGAGCTGCCAGACGTAGTCACGCCAGCCGATGATTTGCCTAACGAATCCCTCAACGCTGGCAAGCCGTGCCGAGCCGGCTTTGTAGGCATCGACAGCGGCAGTTACAACTTCAAGCGGGGAGAGAAGTCCAAGATTCATTGGCACCGAAAGCATCGAGTGAGCCATAGTCCAATCTCGCGAGTCCATTGCATCTTCATAGGGACCAAACAGATCCAGGCGATTGGTTATGAAATCATTCATTGCCGACAGAGCTTGAGTGCGGTCGCCTGGGAAGATTCTTGGCCCATCCACTCCGATGAACTTCGCCCTACCGGTTCGCTCAAGTTCA
>JARXAN010000034.1 GCA_029865895.1 Actinomycetota bacterium | reverse complement strand
TGGTGTTTCGGTATTCGCCGGTGTGGGTGAGCGTACTCGTGAGGGTAACGACCTAATCGAAGAAATGAAGGAAGCCGGCGTTATCGAGAAGACCGCACTGGTCTTCGGTCAGATGGATGAGCCACCTGGGACCCGTTTGCGCGTAGCGCTTTCTGCACTAACCATGGCGGAGTACTTCCGCGATGTTCAGGGCCAGGACGTGCTGTTGTTCATTGACAACATCTTCCGTTTCACTCAGGCAGGTTCTGAGGTTTCCACACTGCTGGGCCGCATGCCATCAGCCGTGGGTTACCAGCCAAACTTGGCTGACGAAATGGGTCTGTTGCAGGAGCGAATCACCTCTACCCGTGGTCACTCGATTACCTCGCTACAGGCAATCTACGTTCCAGCTGACGACTACACCGACCCGGCCCCAGCAACCACCTTCGCTCACTTGGACGCAACCACTGAGCTAAGCCGTGAGATCGCTGCAAAGGGTCTTTACCCAGCTGTGGACCCACTAACTTCGACCTCTCGAATCCTGAACCCTGCCTACATCTCGGCAGATCACTACGCGACCGCAATTCGCGTCAAGGCGATCTTGCAGAAGAACAAGGAACTTCAGGAAATCATCGCCATCTTGGGTGTTGAGGAGCTTTCCGAAGAAGACAAGATCACCGTGTCTCGTGCACGTCGTATCCAGCAGTTCCTATCGCAGAACACCTTCATGGCAACCAAGTTCACCTCGGTTCCAGGTTCGACCGTTCCACTAAAGGACACCATCGAAGGCTTCTCCAAGATTGCCAACGGTGACCTGGACCACGTTCCAGAGCAGGCGTTCTTCAACTGTGGTGGCCTTGACGACGTTATGAAGGCATACGACCGCATCCAGAAGGATCTGAAGTAGTGGCAAGAGAACTCAACGTAGACCTAGTCGCAGCAGATCGTAAGATCTGGTCCGGCAGCGCAACCATGGTGGTCGCCAAGACCGCCGAGGGTGAGATTGGTCTACTCGCAGGTCACGAGCCGATGCTTGCCATCATGGCAGCTGGTCAAATTCGAATCACTCTTGCCGAAGGCAAGCCAGTGATTGCGGAGACCACCCAGGGTGGCTTCTTGTCTATCGAGTCTGACACTGTCACCTTGGTGGTCAGGGACGCAACCCTGATCAGCTAATGCTTATTCTGCTGCCGCCGTCGGAAACTAAACGTTCCGGCGGCGTTGGCATTTCTATCGACAAAGCTGCAATCATTTGGGCGGCTTTAGATCCGGCTCGCGATGTCCTCATAAAGAAGCTCGCCACGCTGTCAAAGTCCAAGTCCAAGACCGTCAAGGCATTGAAACTGGGTAAGAACCCTGATGCTGATATAGCTAGTTTGAAAGAGCTGCTAACCGCACCAACCATGCCAGCGGTTGAGCGCTACGCCGGCACACTCTATGACGCTCTTGGGTACCAAACCCTCTCCGCTGCGGGCCAAGAGCGAGCGAAGGAGAAGCTGTTTATCCAATCTGCTCTCTTTGGCCTTCTTCCTGCCACCGAGCAGATTCCCTACTACCGCTTTTCGGCATCAAGCCAGCTACCTGGCGTTGATCTAAAAAAGCACTGGACAAAGGCGCATGCTGCGGTTTGGCCACGAATGCTAGGTCCCGTAATCGATCTTCGCTCCAAGGGCTATGCGGCTCTGAATCCAATTCCAGACCGCGAGCACTACACGGTTGAGGTTTTAGATGCGCAATCAGGCAAAGCGCTGAATCACTTCAACAAAAAAGCCAAGGGCGCCTTTGTTCGAGCTGCGCTCGAGCACGGCTTGGAAAGTGTTGACCAAGTCCCGCAGATAGCAAAACTGGCAGGCCTTTCGGCCCGCCAGTCTGGCTCAGTTATTGAACTTATTGTCCCAAGTGGCTTTTAGCCATTCTTGGTGTTTGCACCAGGCTCAATCATCGGAGCAACTTCCTCATACTTAGGAAGCTCGATGACACCCTCTTCCAAGCTGATGATGGAATCAAACCAACCCTGCTCGTTATAGAGCAGGTGGCCCGGAACCAGCCAAAAGCCTCCGGCCGCATCCCAAACTCCAAGCATGGCGGTTGTCGACTTATTGATCTTTAGGTCAACCACCTTCGGAGTAGGGTCCACTTCCGGTGCATCTCCTTGGCCAGGTAGTGGCTCCACTGCGGTCTCAGAGCCAACCACCGGGTCCACTGCAACCCTCGAGGTGATTGCGGTGTTGTTGTAGAAGCTAGATGGGGCAGAGCCATACCAGCGACCTTCTTTGATTCTCGAGACAGCATCGATTGCCGAGACAGTCTTGAACTCACCGCGGTCGACTAGCTTGAATGAGTGACCAGAGGCATTTGCTAGGTTTCCCCAGGCATCCCAGCCAACCGAAACGCTAACTGGCAAGGCCTGGCCATTCAGGGTCAGGTCTGCATAGGCAGAGCCGCCCCACTCGTCGCGGTTGACCATAAAGTCGCTGGCTTTGATATCGGTGCCAAGCTTCGCGAAGAGTTTTGCGGCATAGTTCGCCATCTCTTCTTTGCTTGGAATCTTTTCCGGTTCAGGCTTTGGCTGTTCGCAAGTGGCCTCGCTCGAGCCCTCAGCTTTAGAGTCAGTTGAGGCAGGGGCGCACTGCCACTTGCTTGGATCCCAGCTTGAGAAATACCAGCTTCCGGTTCCAGCCCAGTAGACGTTTAGGTATGACTCAACGCCATCGGCAGACTTGGTCTGAACGGTGAAGCTAGGGGCTGCATCAGTGGACCATTCGTCCCGCTTGATTTCGCCATCAATCTTGAATTCCTTCATCAGGGAGGCGATTAGTTCTTCAGCAGTTCCAACCAGCTCTGCTTGGTAGACGTGACCCCTACCGGTGTCACTGCTCAGCCCATCGGCGATGTAGTTGTACTGGACATAGCCAGGCCAAATCATGCCAACCTTGGCATCGGCGGCCGGTGCGGACTCCAGTGAGGACATTGCTTGGCCGCCCTGAGCAGCCATGCCCATGGTGAATAGTGGCTGAGGAGCCAGTGCGCTCGGCAGGACAAATGCTCCAACCAGGGCCAGCGATCCAAAGGCAAGCGAGCCAAGTCCCAGGCGCAGCTGGTTGAAACCAAAGACACGCTTCGGCTTAGCTTTGGCAGCCTGGGCAACCAGGTATTCCGGAAGTTCGACATTCTCCGGGGAGACTGAGCCTGCGATGCGATTTCTAAGTTCTTCGTTTTCGTTCATAACCATGATGTGTAATCAGCCCCTAGTTGTTTTCAGAATTGAGTAGCTGGGTGAGTTTTGACTTGGCTCTCGAAAGCGCGATAGCGCAGGCGTTTTCACTTTTCTCTAATGCAGCCGCCAGCTGCTTAGGCTCCAGACCTTCGAACGCCCAGAGGGAAAGGATCTCTTTCTCTTTTGTGCTTAGGCCTTTCCAGGCCTCCGCGAGCTCTAAATCGGCTAGGGCGATTGACTCCGCACTTGGCGCAGATTGTGGTTCCTGCAAGGTGGCCAGGATGGATGTGCGCCCCTGTTGTTTGCGGTTGTGGTTGGAGATCAAATACCGAGCTGACTTGTAGAGCCAGGGCAGTTCCAAACCCTTAGGGATGCTGTCACGCTTTTGCCATGCCAGTGCGAACAGATCTGCTGCCAGGTCCTCGACATCCTCGGCCTTGGTGCGGCGCGCGATGAATCGAGAAGTTTCCGAAAGGTATGACCTAAAAAGGTCATTGAATTCTTGCTCTGTCATTTCTCTCCCAAATAGCCAATGTAGTGGCGAAGCAGAAATTTTCAGGTTCTTCTAAAACAACCCGGGGCGTGGTCTTGCACCAAGCCCGATGATTGCATCAGGGCATACATGGTGGTTGGCCCCACAAAGCTAAAGCCAAGTTTTCGCAGCGTCTTGCTCAAAGCCTCCGACTCATCGCTGGTTGCTCGCCAGGTGAAGTTCTCGGCTGGGGTTTGCCTTACAGCTGGCGCATGTGACCAAATCAATTGCGTGAGGTCAAGCTCTTTTTCTAAAACGATGTTGGCATTGTTTATGGCGGAGATGATCTTGGCTCTATTGCGGATGATTCCGGGGTCCAACATCAGGTCTTCGATCTTGTTGGCATCGAAGCCGGCTACCTTCTTGATCTCAAAGTTCTCAAATGCCTGGCGAAAGCCCTCTCGACGCTTCAGGATCGTTATCCAACTAAGTCCAGCCTGAAATCCCTCCAGGCAAATGGCCTCAAACAACTCACGCTGCCCTCGACCTTCAGACCCCCACTCCTGATCGTGGTATCGAATGTAGATTTCATCATCGTTGACCCACGAGCAACGGGTAACGCCATCTGGGTGCAATCTGGTGTGGGTCACTCCACGTACTCGATCTTCTCGAGAGCCAAAAGCTTTCTCTTGGTTGGAATGCCATCGCCTCCGGAGTAGCCAGTTATCTTGCCGCTGGCACCCATTACTCGGTGACAGGGAACAATCAGTGGAATTGGGTTAGCACCAACCGCAGCTCCAACGGCCCTGGACGCCTTGGGCTTTCCGATTCGGTGAGCAATTTCACCGTAGCTCAGGGTTTGACCATGTTTGATGGTGGAAATCTCGCGCCAGACCGCCTTCTGAAAATCTGTTCCAGACAGATCCAGCGGGCCTTGATAGTCAGCCTTGTCTCCCGAAAAGTAGTTGCGAAGCCAATCGGCTGCCCTGGTGATGTGGGCGACGGCCAGATCGCTTGTTTCAAAATCCAACCGCTTGGCATTTCCGGTGAGGAACGTTAGCTCAACCAGAGCCTCGTCACTCGCGGAGATGGCAATGCGACCGAGTGGGGTGTCTATGACTTTTGTGCAACCAATTTCGATGACCATGACTTAAGTATCCCGAATTCAAAGCTGCTAAATCACGATTGAGTGCGACTGTGGAAAAGAGTTATCCACAGAAAGGAAATCGCACACATCTGCCGATTCCACAGGGTGCAGATTTGGCTAATGCAGAAAATGAATTCCAATTGGTTTCGCTCACTTCTGAGCTTAAAAGACAAAACCCCTGCTCAAACCAACGGGGTGAATCCACAACCGCAGCACGTGAGTGACCTTGCCAGCTCACTGGGTCTTGAGCTAAACGGCCAAGTAGTTGAGAATCCACTCTCGGCTGGAGGTCGGCACTGCCTGGTGCTGGGTGCAACCGGCACGGGGAAGACGACTTTGACAAGGGAGCTGGTGCGGAACACCAGTTTTCGTTTGATCTGGGTTGGGGGAGCAAATGCCGACCTTGATGCTCTAAAGCAAGTTATTGCCAATCAAGAGCGTTTTGACCACCCAGTGCTGGTGGTGGTTGACGATGCTCACATCCACACCGAGCAGCTTGAACTGATTGAGTTGATTGCACGCGACGGTTTGAAGTCGAACGTTCTACTTCTGATAACTGCTCAGCTGCTTTCAGATCTTCCGCAGGCTATTTGGCGAAACTGCCAAATCAAGTTTGCCCTGGGTGAAGACGCAAGAAAGCAGCTGCAGATCTCAGGTGAGCCTTTGGCCGAGTTCGAAGCGGCGTTTGACTGGCCGGGTCGGCAAGGGAAGTTTCAAATTCGCGTGCCAAACCAATTCCAAATTGCAGATCAGGAAATGACCGGCAATCCGCTTATTAGACGCGCTTCCACGCCTCAGTTAGCACCTTACGAAGAATCTGCTCTAGCTCGTCAAATTCCTTCGGCCCAATGGTTAAAGGAGGAGCTAGCTGAACTACCGGATCTCCTCGGTCGTCAGCTCGGCAGTAAAGACCAGCCTCATAGAACGCGCTATTCAAGAACCCTCTGAGCAGTTTCTCTGACTCTTCCTTGGTAAAGGTTTCGCGAGTTTCCTGGTTCTTCACAAGCTCAATAGCGAAGAAGTAACCGTCACCGCGAACATCGCCCACGATAGGAAGGTCGTAGAGCTTTTCCAGGGTCTTGCGGAAGATAGGGGAGTTGGTGCGGACGTTATCAACCAACTTCTCGCGGTCGTAGATGTCTAGGTTGGCAAGAGCCACCGCGCAGGCAACCGGGTGCGCTGCGAAGGTGTATCCGTGCGGGAAGATTGTGGTTCCCTCGGTAAATGGCTCGAAGTACTTTTCCTTCAGGAATAGCGCTCCCAGTGGCTGAGTGCCGGAGGTGATCGCCTTGGCGGTGATCATCATGTCCGGTTCGATGCCGTAACGCTCGCAGGCAAACATCTCGCCGGAGCGGCCATAACCGGTAATGGTCTCGTCGGCCACGAAGATGACGTCGTACTTGTCGCAGATTTCGCGGACGCGCTTGAAATAGCTCGGGTGGGCGGTGAAGCAACCACCAGAGTTCTGAATTGGCTCAACGTAGAACGCAGCAACAGTGTCAGGACCCTCCATCAGGATCGCCTCTTCGATGCGGTTTGCGGCCCACAGACCAAACTCCTCTTCGGTCTTGAATAGGTGCTTGGAGCGATACCAGTTGGTGTTTGGAACGCGAATCGTAGATGGAACAAGTGGCTCAAACATCGCCTTCATCGCTGCGATACCGGTAATCGATAGCGCCCCGTGGCTGGTGCCGTGGTAGGCGGTCATGCGTGAGATGACCTTGGTCTTGGTTGGCTTGCCCTTGAGTTTGTAGTACTGCTTCGCAATCTTCCAAGCGGTTTCTACAGCCTCGCCGCCACCGGTGGTGAAGAAGATGCGGTTTAGGTCTTTTGGCGCATAGCTCAGTAGGCGCTCTGCAAGTTCGATTGCGCGTGGGTGGGCGTATGCCCACAGCGGCATAAAGTCCAGCTCCATCATCTGCTTCGAGGCAGCATCGGCAAGTTCCTGGTGGCCGTGACCGGCATTGACCGCGAACAGACCACTAAGGCCATCGATGACCTTGTTGCCCTTGGAGTCCCAGAGGTAGTGACCCTCACCCCTGGTGATGATTGTCATGTCTTTGGTCTGGTAGGGGGAGTGGCGGGTGAAGTGCATCCAGAGGTGATCCTTGGCACTGCGCTGCAGTTCTTTATCGCCGTAGGCCTCGCCGGCCTGCATCGCCTCGAAAAGCTTGAGGTCTTTGCGCGCGCCAGAATCTGACTTCTTAGATTTCTTTTTTCCGATTAGGCCAAGCAGGCCTTTTGACTTCTTCGGTGCCATTGCTATCACTCTTAACTTCGTCGTTAGTTGGCTAAATAGATGTTATCTGGTTCCCCAGCTGTAGAACTGCTTGTGAAGCTTGAGATAGACAAATGTCTCCGAGGAAATCACTCCCGGCAGGGCGCGAATTTTGTCGTTCAGCAGTTGGATTAGATCTTCATCGTCCTCACAAACCACCTCGGCCAGCACGTCAAAACTGCCCGCGGTGAGCACCACGTAATCCACCGAATCAAATTCCGTAAGCTGCTTAGCGACCTCGGACGCGTTACCCATGCACTTGATGCCGATCATCGCCTGACGGCTGAAACCAAGTTTCATCGGGTCAGTAACCGCAACCACCTGCATGACTCCAGACTCGGTCAGCTTCTGAACTCGCTGTCGCACGGCAGCCTCGGATAGCCCAACCACCTTGCCGATCTCGGAGTAAGACTTGCGACCGTCTATCTGCAGTTGCTCGATTATCTTCTTGGATACTTCGTCTAATTGAGAGCGCGCAGCTCTTTCCATTCTTGCCATGCCTGAAGTATTGCTCACTTGCAGCATTCAGCGATGGAATTCGCAAGTAATAAACGAAAAAGTTACGATTTCAGTCGAGTTTTAGAATTTGGCTGTCGAAATGCCCCCTGCGGGTTTAGAGTCGAAGCATAACTAGCTCAATGAGGAGTTTCGCGTGTCAACTAAGCAATTGAAGAACTTTGTCGGTGGCAAGCAGGTTGCTGCATCTTCTGGTGAAGTAAGCGATGTAATCAATCCATCCACCGGGCAGGTTTATGCCCACGCTCCAGTGTCTAACGACCAAGATGTGGCTGCAGCCTACGAGGTTGCCCAGAAAGCTTTCGAAGAGTGGGGTCAAACCACTCCTTCCGAGCGCCAGCTGGCGCTATTCAGAATCGCAGATGCCCTTGAGGCTCGCGCCAAAGAGGCTGCTGAAGTCGAGTCCGAGAACACCGGCAAGCCGCTATCCACCCTGGTCGACTACGAGATCATGCCGTCGGTAGACCAGATTCGCTTCTTCGCGGGAGCTGCCAGAAACCTCGAGGGCCGTTCAGCAGGCGAATACCTGCGCGATCACACCTCGATGATTCGTCGCGAGCCAATCGGTGTAATCGGTCAGGTGACTCCTTGGAACTATCCGCTGAACATGGCGACCTGGAAGTTTGCTCCTGCCATCGCAGCCGGTAACACCATCGTGCTAAAGCCATCCGACACAACCCCGGCATCGACCCTGCTTTTGGCAGAGATTGCCGCGGAGTTCCTACCTGCGGGCGTATTCAACGTGGTTACCGGAAACCGCGACACCGGCCGAGCGATGATCGAGAACCGCATTCCGCAGATGGTGTCGATTACCGGTAGCGTTCGCGCCGGTATGGAGGTTGCCAAGAGTGCCTCGGCAGACCTCAAGCGAGTTCACCTAGAGCTCGGCGGCAAAGCACCGGTAATTGTGTTTGCAGATGCAGACTTCGCAAAGACCGCAGCCGGCATTGTGGCTGCCGGATTCTTCAACGCTGGTCAGGACTGCACCGCAGCCACCAGGCTGTTGGTTCAGGAGTCGGCATACGACGAGTTCATGCCATACCTTTTGGCTGAGGTAAAGGCCAGCGCCAAGGTTGGTAAGCCTTCCGAGGAAGACATTCTCTTTGGACCGGTCAATAACGCGAACCAGCTGGCTCGCGTGAAGGGCTTCATCGATCGTCTTCCAGATCACGCCAGAATCGAAGCCGGTGGAAACCAGATTGGTTCCGAGGGTTACTTCTTCGAGCCAACCGTTCTTTCCGGCTTCAAGCAAACTGACGAGCACATCCAAGAGGAGATCTTCGGACCGGTCATCACCGTTCAAAAGTTCTCTGACGATGCTCAGGCCTTGAAGTGGGCGAATGACGTGCAGTACGGTCTAGCCGCCTCGGTTTGGACCACCAACCACTCCCGTGCGATGCGCTTTGCAAAGCACCTGGACTTTGGTGCGGTTTGGATCAACACCCACATTCCACTGGTTGCAGAAATGCCTCACGGTGGCTTCAAGCACTCGGGTTACGGCAAGGATCTTTCTCACTACGGCTTCGAGGACTACACCCGCATCAAGCACGTCATGAGCTACATCGGAGACTGAGACTAAAAATTCACATTCGCGGTCCAAAAACCAAAGTTTTGTGAGAAACTTGGGATGCTTCGGAATCCCGTTAGCAATGTTCACGTTGGTCAACACAAACCACTGGATTGAAATCCATGGAACTTAGGAGATTGCAATGAAGGAAGGCCTTCCACAGGACCCAATGATGCGTCAGCTCGTGCAGATGGCACGCGGCAAGATGCTTTCTCGTCGCGCTACCCTTTTGGGACTAGGTGGCACCGCTGCAGTTATGTCTTTGGCCTCTTGCGCCGCTGACACCCAGGGAGCTTTGACTCCGGCAGAGGACCTTTCCGACAGCGAAAAAGTTTTGGTTTGGCACAACTGGCCGCTCTACATGGACGGTGAGGATGACGCTTCTTACCCAACCCTGAACCGCTTCATGGAACAGAGCGGCATCACCGTTGAGTACATGATGGAAATTGACGACAACGACACCTGGTACGCGAAGGTCAAGGACCAGCTTGCCTTGGGAACTGACCCAGGATTCGACGTTGCCTGCCCTACCAACTGGTTGGTAAACCGCATGATCGGTCTTGGCTACCTGCAGACCCTAGACAACGCAAACATGCCTAACAAGGTTGCAAACCTTGCTCCTGCCTACCTAGGCGATGCAAATGACCCAGAGCGCACCCTTTCGGTGCCTTACCAGGGCATCATCGGCGGCATTGTCTACAACAAGAAGATGTACAAGGAAGCGACCGGCAAGGACGCACCTACCTCGCTAGCAGACGTTTGGGCACCAGAGCTAAAGGGCCGTGTCGGTCTGATCTCTGAGATGCGCGACTCTGTTGGTCTGACTCTGCTAAGCCAGGGCATCGACATCACCAGCGACGAGTCGCTAACCGAGGATGCATTCAACGCAGCCGTCGAGTTCATTGCCGCACAGGTTTCCTCCGGTCAGATCTTCAACATCAAGGGCAACTCCTACGGCGAAGACCTAACCAACGGCAACATCATCGTGGCACTTGCCTGGTCTGGTGACACCACCATCCTGAACGCTGAGGTTGGCGAAGAGCGCTTTGGTTTCGTGGTTCCGGACACTGGTTCAACCATCTCCTCTGACTCCTTCGTTGTTCCTATGGGCTCTGCGCACAAGAAGAACGCTGAAGCGCTAATCAACTACTACTACGACCCAGTGAACGCTGCTGAGTTGGCTGCTTACGTGAACTACGTCACCCCAGTGGTTGGTGCTAAGGAAGAGATGCTAAAGACCGACCCTGCGTTGGCCGAGAACCCACTGATCTTCCCATCCGAGGAGTTCCTATCCAACGTGTTCGCTTTCCGTGCCCTAACCGGTCAGGAAGAACAGCGCTTCGCAACCGCGTGGCAAAACGTTCTGCTGGGCGCCTAGGTGGCAACTGACTTCGTAGCTAGGGGTCAGGACCTAGAGCTAGTCGGGATCCGCAAGGAGTTCCCTGGGTTTACTGCAATTGAGAACCTTGATCTGAAGATTCCAGCGGGTGAGTTCTTCGCCCTGCTGGGTCCTTCGGGTTGCGGAAAGACCACCACGTTGCGAATCGTGGCGGGTCTGGATGAGGCAACCTCGGGCAAGGTGCTTATCGGTGGCAAGGATGTAACTTCCACCAAGCCGCACGATCGCCCAGTGAACACCGTGTTCCAGAGCTATGCCCTGTTCCCGCACATGACAGTGTTAGAGAACGTCGCATTCGGTCTGCGTCAGCGCAAGGTTGCCGACCCACTTGCTAAGGCCACTGAGGCCCTGCAGCTGGTGGAGTTGGAGCACCTAGCCCTTCGTAAGCCACAGCAACTTTCCGGTGGACAGCAGCAGCGTGTGGCGCTGGCTCGTGCACTGGTAAACCGTCCAGCGCTATTGCTATTGGATGAGCCTCTTGGTGCCCTAGACCTAAAGCTTCGTCGCCAGATGCAGGTTGAGCTCAAGGCGATCCAGATGGAAGTCGGACTAACCTTCCTGCACGTAACCCACGACCAGGAGGAAGCCATGGACATGGCTGACACCGTCGCGGTTATGAACAAGGGTCAAATCGAGCAGATGGGTGCTCCAGAAGCGCTCTACGATCGCCCAAAGACCGCCTTCGTGGCACGTTTCCTTGGTCAGTCCAACATCTTCGTTGGTGACGTAGTTGAAGAGAACGCCAACAGCATCTCCATCAGCTGCAACGGCCAGAAGATTGCCGCTCCAAAGTCTCGCTCCGAGAAGCACACCGGCAGGGTGGCACTCGGAGTTAGACCAGAAAAGGCAACCTTCCACGAGGACAAGCCAGACCTTGATTCCAACCACAACCTGGTTGGACCGGGCGAGATCATCGACATCCGCTTCACCGGTGTTTCTAACCAGTACCTAATCGACGTTCCTGGCTTTGGTGACATCACCGTGTTTGCTCAGAATGTGGGCAAGTCTCCGGTGGTGGAGCTGGGTGCGCAGGTTTGGGTGAGCTGGAAGGTCGAGCACGCCTTTGGTCTAAGCGATCTGCCACTCAAGGCAGATAACGACGAGGCGTAAATCTCGTGGCATTCGTAGCGCTCGGGCAGGGTTCATCGGGTAAAACAGCCGCCCCAACCAAGGCTTCCAAGGTTGCCTTCATTTTGTTGGCACCGGGCATGATTTACCTGGGGTTGTTCTTTCTAACCCCGCTGGTTTCGCTGGTTATTACATCGCTAAAGACCGCCTCTTTCACTGGCGAAATTGGTATGTATGACTACGCATTCCAGGTGTCGAACTATGGCTACGCGCTCGAGACGTACTTCCCACAAATCGCCAGAAGCTTTGTATACGCGATTATCGCGACCCTGGCGGCCTTGCTGATTAGCTACCCAATTGCCTACTTCATCGGTGTCAAGGCAAGAAGCAAGCCAATGCTGCAGGCGTTCCTGCTGACGCTGGTGATTGCCCCGTTCTTCATTAGCTTTTTGCTTCGCACCTTCGCTTGGAAGCAGATCTTTTCGAATGAGTCGCCCGCGACTCAGTTCCTGCAGTCAATCGGTGTGTTAGCCCCTGACCAGTATGTAATCGGAAGCAGCTTTGCGGTTATTGCCGGTTTGACCTACAACTTCATCCCGTTCATGACCTTGCCGATCTATACCTCGCTCGAGCGTTTGGACACTCGCCTGGTTGAGGCTGGCTCTGACCTTTATGCAACGCCGGCCCAGACCTTCTGGAAGGTGACGTTCCCGCTATCTCTACCGGGCGTTATCTCCGGCACTTTGCTCACCTTCATTCCGATCTCCGGTGATTACATTTCGGCTTCTCGCGACTTCCTCGGTGGTTCTGACACCGCCATGATCGGAAACGTCGTGGAGGCCAACTTCTTCAGAATTCAGGACTACCCAACTGCCTCCGCACTCTCGGTAATGCTGATGGCAGCAATCGTGGTTCTGGTATCCGTCTACGTTCGCAAGAGTGGAACGGAGGAGCTACTGTGAAATTTTCACTAGGCAAGTGGCTGCTACCGACCTATGTGGCCTTGGCATTCATCTTCATGATGATTCCAATTGGCTACACCTTCGTGTTCTCCTTCAACAAGG
>JARXAN010000001.1 GCA_029865895.1 Actinomycetota bacterium | reverse complement strand
CCGGATTTGTGTTTATCGATATCGACCACTTCAAAGAGGTGAACGACACCTATGGTCACGACACTGGAGACGATCTACTAATCAACTTTGTGAAGCGAATTCGTAACTCGCTGCCCGCGGGTGCTTTGGTGGCAAGAATCTCCGGGGATGAGTTCGCTGTGCTGCTAGAGCAGATCAGGGAAGAAGCGCATCTTCGAGAACTAATGGAAGAGGTTTTTGCGGCAATGCAGCGGCCCTTCAGACGCGGAGACGTCGAGACCTCAATTACCTGCTCGGCGGGTTGTGTCTTGACTGATGGAAAGACTGCACCGGCAGAAATCATGCGTATCGCCGACAAAACGATGTATCAGGCGAAGTTCGAAGGACGCAATCGCTACCTAGTTGAATCGATAGTTGAACTCACTTAGGACCGTCAGGATAGATGCTCCTTGTGACTCCGCGTGGACGATGTCCTCGGAGAAAGCTGGGCTTATCGAACTTAGGAAATACGTGAACCACGGAGAGTGCAGCGTAGATCACTGTGTTGAGCGCTACGACGGTGGCCAAAACTATAAAGAATCTTGATTGCAAAAAACTCTCCGGCAGCAATATGCCCTCAATCAAAGTCAGAACCATCATGAGGCCACCTCGGCATTTCCAGCACTTTGCTTCGCCGTTGCCCGCTTAGAGAGCACCGGAACGTCTCCCCAGTGAGCCTGCTTTCTCAGGGCCATGTCTATGCTGCCTTTGACGAAGATGATGCCTAAGAACGTGTCGTAGAGCAGTTCGATAAAGAGCGTGGCCGCAAGCAATTTGGCCTTCCAGCCTGCATCTCGAACAGTCCAAACCTTTTCCGCGATAAAGATCGCTCCCATCAATAACCAAAATGGGTACCAAATCCAGGTGTCAGTGCTTACCGCCTGGAGCACAATCATTAGGAAGTAAGTCCAAAGAGCAAAAACCGAATAAGCCAAGCCAAGCTGCTGTGACCAATACCTCGCGGTGGTGGAGGTAATGCCGTAGGTAGCAATGTTTTCCATCGCACCTCGCTCCCATCTCAAGCGCTGTCTCCAAAGTGCCGGAAGGCTTGGCATCAGCTCTGTCTCGACCATGCAATCAGGAGGCGAGGTCATCAAGGCCCCAAGGGATTTGAGAGCCAGAGTCAGCTCATTGTCCTCAGTGAGTGCATGGGTGTCGTAAACCTGTCCCTTGGTTCCCGGAAGGAGGTGTCCGCGCTCCTCAGCTACGGTTCTGAGCGCCCTAGCCCTAAAGATCGATGCGGTGCCGGTAAGAACAAAAACTCGACCTTTTCTGCGGTTAATCTCCCGCGAGTAGCGGGTGTATTCATTTTTCTGAATCTGGGCGAGTAGCCCTTTTCTGTCCTCACCATAGAAGAGCCCACCAATAGCACTTAGGCCGCGGTCCTCCGTGAAGTGCCTGACTGCAGACTTGAGAAACCCCTGGCGCAGAACGGTGTCAGCGTCCATCACCATCACGGTGTCGTTCTCTCCCAACAGCGGGAGAAGCGTCGCCAAAACTTGGTTCAGCGCGCCAGCTTTTTTATCGACATTGCCGACACTCTCGAATACTTCTACCCCAAGACTCTTAGCAAGGGCTGCGGTGCCATCGGTGCAATTGTCCGCAACAACAATTATTCGCTCTGGTTTTCTGTCCTGCTCCATCAAAGATTTGATTGTGGCTTCAATGAGCTTCTCCTCATTGTGGGCAGGGATCAGAGCGGTGATGGTTACCTCACCGTGAAACACGCCTTCGGTCGACTGCATCAGCACCCAAGGGGAAAGCTTTTTGTGGACAGTGTCATGAGAACGGCGCGAAAGGTTCACGTCTCGTATCTCCAGCCCGACAAAAGACACTACGACTATCAGTGCAACCGCAAGCGCTGCTAGCACTGCGAACAATGGTGGTGCTTGCCAGCTGTAACTCAAGGAGAGGAAATCTAAAACAATTAGTCGAGATGCTGGCTGAGTAAGTGTCGCATCAGTTGTTTGGAGGGCATAAGCAATAACTACTAAAGCCGAAAACACGATTCCTAGAACCAATAGGCCGATTAGGGCTTGGTACCTTCGGTTGGTTCTTTTTTCCCAGGAGGCCATAGCGCAACTTTCCCCAAAGTGGCCAAGCCATCTGCTTGTGGTCCAATCCTAACGCGGTCAGAGACAAGCGGCTTAGGGGCTAGACTCCAAACACACGAGGGGACGTAATCAAATGGCAGTTCGGCCAGCAAAGAAAACGAGCCTCCACGACATGCTTCTGCAGGGCATCGAAGATTTGGTTCAAAAGCAGGACCTCTTGATCGTCAAGCTTCTGGTGACTAACAGCCCGGTGATTGAGCTCGAATTTGGTTCGACACTTGCGTCTAAAGCAATAAAGGAACTCGAGGTCAGTTTTTCAAACCTGAACTCAATTGCATTTGTGGGGCGGGTTTCCAAGGTGCTATTCGAGATCAGAGCAAAAGATGCATCAAATCAACTTGGCTTCATTAGGCAAATCCGGTCGATTGTGAATGACGTCAACTCTTCTAAGCGATACAGGTTTTTGCTTGAGACCAGCCTTGGGGCTGTGGTTACCGATCACAAGGCCAACCTTTCTTCAAAGGATTGGGATGCACGGCTAAACCTTGCGCTTATGAAGTCGACCCGAACTGGGAGACCGGAGATAGCAGACACCAAAGTTGCAACCTCTGAGCAGGTTAGGCATGAGCTCTCAAGACTCGGACCCGGTTCACCACCACCTGAAGGCATGCACTGGGTATTTCAGCCCATCAACTATGTGGCAACCGGAGAGGTATTCGGTTACGAAGCGCTTTGTCGTTGGGACAGTCCAACTCTTGGCTCGATTAGTCCCGAGATGTTCATTCAGATAGCTGAGGATTTGAACCTGGTCCAGATCATCGATTTTTGGACTCTGAAGTCAGTTGAGGCATCGTATCCAGAGCTGCTCCTGCTTGGTGGGCAAGCTATTTCGATCAACATCAGTGCGCAAACACTTGGAAATGATCACGAATTCTTCTCCGCAGTTGATCAACTCTTGCCCAAGATTAAAGAAGCTCATTTCTCGCTAATTTTTGAGCTAACCGAGACCTCTGTAATTGAAAACCAGATTGACCTAAGCCTTGGGTTGATCGGATTGCGCAAGCGCGGAGCCAAGATTGCAATTGACGATTTTGGAACTGGCAAAACTAGCTTGAGCATCATCAGCAGCCTCCCCACCGACTTTGTAAAACTCGACGGGTCACTGCTTGAGGTCGAACGACCGGACTTGAGCGTTGGGCTACTGGAACTCGGGATGAAGTTTGCAGAACTGGTCGGAGCCGAGGTCATCGTCGAGAAGGTAGAGACTCACGAAGATCTAGAACTAGCTCGTAAGGTCGGGGCAAAATACGCCCAGGGATGGTTATTCGGGCAACCTGTCGATCTGAGCTTGCCGACGCCTACTCAACTTTGAATGCCAATCAACGAGTAATTAATGTAGGCCCCGTCGGGCTCGAACCGACGACCCACGGATTAAAAGTCCGTTGCTCTACCGACTGAGCTAGAGGCCCGCACCGCTATAAGGCGCAGCGACAGTCTAACAGTGGTGCTTAGTCTTGCTCTTCGTCGCCCTGATCGATTGCATCTTCTGCTTCGATTTCTGCAGCCAATGATTCGATAGCTTGGAACTCCTCTGATGCTTCGATACCGGCTCCGGTTTCGACATTCCTCAGGGTTCGTTCGATTGCGTTGGTGCGAGTCTTTGCTGCTGAAACCGTGTTTTGCGCGGTGTTTAGTTGCTTCTGAAGCTTGTCCCAAACCTGGCCGTACTTTTGGAACTCGGCCTTTGCAGCGCTGAGGATCTTCCAGACATCGCTGGTGCTCTTCTCAATTGCCAGGGTTTTGAATCCCATCTGCAAGCTGTTTAGTAGCGACATCAAGGTGGTCGGTCCGGTGATCAGAATTCGGAACTTGTTCTGGAGTTCACTGGCAAGTCCCGGACGACGAACTACCTCGGCAAATAGACCTTCGGTCGGAAGATACATGATGGCAAAGTCGGTGCTTTGTGGAACATCGATGTACTTGTCGGCAATGATCTTCGCTTGAGCCTTGATCGCACGCTCGAGCAACTTAGACGCAGCCTCGATTGCGTCCTTATCGCCGGTCTCCTGGACAGCAATTAGACGCTCGTAGTCCTCCTGCGGGAACTTAGAGTCGATTGGGAGGTAGACAACCTCACCCTCTTGGCGACCAGGAAGCTTGATTGCGAATTCAACCAGGGCGTCGGAGTTGCGCTTGATCTTGACGTTCGCCTCGTACTGCTCGGGAGAAAGCATGTCTTCCAGTTGGCGAGCGAGCTGCACTTCGCCCCAACCACCGCGGTTCTTGACGTTTGTGAGCACTCGTTTGAGATCGCCAACACCGGATGCAAGGTTTTGCATTTCACCTAGGCCCTTTTGGACTGACTCAAGCTGATCACTGACCAACTTGAATGATTCGCCAAGTCGCTTTTCCAGTGTTCCCTGGAGTTTCTCGTCGACGGTCTCGCGCATCTTTTCGAGCTTCTCTTCGTTGCTCTTCTGCATCTTGTCTATAGATGCCTGCATCGAAGTTTGCAGCTCCGCTTGCTTACGAGCATTAGCCTCGGTGAGATCCTTGAGTGCAGTCGACATCTTCTCGAGTGATTCGTTTAGAGTCTTCTGAAGTTCTGCTCTAGAGGCGGCAGCTTCGTCACGCTGAACCTTGCCGCCGGTCTCAAAAGTCTGCCTCAGCAGGTCAAACTTGTTGTCCACCTGGAGTTGGTTACTGGTGATGATGCGACCAATCTCGTCGCGATTATCGCCGAGGTTCTTCGATATGTCCGTTGGACCCTTGAGCTTGGCATTGAGCACCAAGACCATTGCTCCAAGCACAAGGACAGCGGTGATAACACTCGATGCCAAAATCGGCAGAATCAACGACGAGAACTCCATGGGTGCCTCCAAAAAGGTTTAGATTCCCAAGTTACTTGGTGAGTCTGACATTTTTGGAGGCGACCCAAGAAATTGCTTCTACTCCTGGGTGTCCTAAGTGCTGACTAGAGCTTTCCTGGATTCGCGGGATCGCGGTCATCTAGGCCCCAAGGCTGGCCGTATTCGCCAGCTAGTAGGTCCAAGAATGGCTTGGCGTCAAACTCCTCTGGGCCCTTGACTCCGGTTCCCGACCATACTCCAGTTGCCAGCAGCTCTAGGGAGATAACTGGAACCAGTGCGGTTTGCCAGACCACGGCCTGGGAGCCGTAGTTTGCGTTAGTCCACTCGGTGTCACAGACGTGGTAAAGGTAGGTGGCGCGCTGCTTGCCATCCAGACCGGTTCCGGTAACCAAGGTTCCTGCACAGGTCTTGCCGGTCATGCGATCGGCTAGCGATGCTGGGTCTGGCAGAACTGCGGCAACCACATCTCTAGGAGCGACGCTGACGCGACCGTCCTTGCTGCGAACCGAAACTGGGTTTACGGAGTCCAGACCGAGGGCGTGCAGGGTCTGCAGCACGTTGATGAATTCGGTGCCGAGACCGTACTTGAAGGCCACGCGCTTGGCGTTCAGGGTGCGCGGAAGCATGTTGACCTCTTCGTGCTCAACGTTTACGCACTCAACCGCGCCAATGCCACCCGGGAACTCGAATACTTCTGGTTCGCTAAATGGTGGGGTGGTGAACCAGCCCTTGTCCTTCTCCCACAAAAGTGGTGGGTTTAGGCACTCCTCGATAACGGTCCAGATCGAGAATGATGGCGCAAAGATCTCCTCGCCGGCATCGTTTTTCACAACC
>JARXAN010000028.1 GCA_029865895.1 Actinomycetota bacterium | reverse complement strand
ACACCAATGGCGGTGACCGTTTACACGCTCCCAGCTTGCGTTCAGTGCGACAGCACTAAGCGCATGTTGCAGCGCAACCAGATTGAGTATGCCGAGGTCGACATGTCTCAGGACCCAGTAGCTCTAGAAATGGTCAAGACCATGGGTTACACCGCAGCCCCAGTAGTCGTCGCAGGCGACGAGCACTGGAGCGGTTTCCGCATGGACAAGATCCAAGCCATCTCCGCTTAGTTGAGGTGCCAGAGATGTTCGATGTTGTTTACTTCTCGAGCGTCTCAGAAAACACCAAGCGCTTCGTAGACAAGTTAGGTGCTACCGCCATTCGGATTCCATTGAAATCTGAAGAAGCAGCCAACTTTGTACACGATCGGGACAGTGTCCTAGTAGTCCCCACCTACGGTGGCGGAAACGATGGATCCACTGTTCCAAAACAGGTAATCAAATTCTTGAACAATCCGGTAAATCGGAAACACATCAAGGCGGTCATTGCCGGAGGAAACACCAATTTTGGTAGCCACTTCTGCAAGGCCGGCGACATAGTCGCCAGCAAACTCGGGGTTCCGGTGCTGTACCGGTTCGAGATCACTGGCACCCCAGAAGACGTAATTGAAGTAAAAGAAAGGCTGGCCGAACTGTGGCAAACCAACTAGTAGAAGTAGCTGATGACCAGGGAAACCTAACTGGTAAGCAGACCATCGAAAGCGCGATGTCCTATCAGGACCTGAACGCGATGATCAACCTATGGGGAGCTGATCAGAAGCTGCAGCTAGAAAAGGACAAGCTTGCGGTTCGCAAGTACTTCCTGGACCACGTAAACCAGAACACCGTCTTCTTCCACAGCCTTGAGGAGCGTCTGGACTACCTGGTTGAGAACGACTACTACGAGAAGGAAGTTCTAGACCAGTACTCCTTCGCTTTCATTGAGAAGCTTGAGAAGCTTGCCTACTCCAAGAAGTTCCGCTTCGAGGCATTCATGGGCGCCTACAAGTTCTACACCGGCTACGCCCTAAAGACCTTCGATGGCACTCGCTACCTCGAGCGCTTCGAGGACCGCGTGGTTATGGTTGCGCTAACCCTCGCTGCTGGCGATGAGGACATGGCAATCCACATGGTTGAGGAGATCATTTCCGGTCGCTTCCAGCCTGCCACCCCAACCTTCCTAAACTGCGGTAAGAAGCAGCGCGGTGAGTTTGTCTCCTGCTTCCTGCTTCGCATCGAAGACAACATGGAGTCAATTTCCCGCGGCATCAACTCAGCACTGCAGCTATCAAAGCGCGGTGGCGGTGTTGCACTTTCACTTTCCAACGTTCGCGAATACGGCGCTCCAATCAAGAAGATTGAGGGCCAGTCCTCCGGCATCATCCCAGTGATGAAGCTTCTGGAAGACAGCTTCTCCTACGCCAACCAGCTTGGTGCTCGCCAGGGTGCGGGTGCGGTTTACCTAAACGCTCACCACCCAGACATCATGCGCTTTTTGGACACCAAGCGTGAGAACGCCGACGAGAAGATTCGTATCAAGACTCTTTCCATCGGCGTGGTCGTGCCAGACATCACCCTGGAGCTTGCCAAGAACGGCGAGGACATGTACCTGTTCTCCCCTTACGACGTTGAGAAGGTTTACGGCGTTCCATTCGGCGACATCTCGGTAACCGAGAAGTACAACGAGATGGTCGATGACCCACGCATCCGTAAGTCCAAGATCAAGGCTCGTGAGTTATTCGAGCGCATTGCAGAGCTTCAGTTCGAGTCCGGCTACCCATACGTAATGTATGAGGACACCGTAAACGCTGCTAACCCAATCCAGGGTCGCATCAACATGTCAAACCTCTGCTCTGAGATCCTGCAGGTCAACACCCCTACCACCTACAACGCTGACCTAAGCTACGACGACATCGGTAAGGACATCTCCTGCAACCTAGGTTCGATGAACATTGCCATGGCGATGGACGGTGGCGACCTAGGTCTAACCGTTGAGACCTCGATCCGTGCACTAACCGCGGTGTCTGACATGTCAAACATCGAGAGCGTTCGCTCAATCTCGGACGGTAACCACAAGTCGCACGCCATCGGCCTAGGCCAGATGAACCTGCACGGTTACCTAGCTCGCGAGAAGGTCCACTACGGTTCCGAAGAGTCGATTGACTTCACCAACATCTACTTCTACACCGTGCTGTTCCACGCTCTGAAGGCATCAAACAAGATTGCTATCGAGCGTAAGAGCCACTTCCACAACTTCGAGAACTCGAAGTATGCCTCGGGTGAGTTCTTTGACAAGTACACCGACCAGGTTTGGGCACCCACCACCGAGAAGGCCAAGGAACTGTTTGCGAAGGCAAACGTTGCTATTCCTTCTCAGGAAGACTGGAGAGAGCTAAAGGCTTCGGTTATGAAGCACGGTATCTACAACCAGAACCTTCAGGCTGTGCCACCAACCGGCTCAATCTCTTACATCAACAACTCGACCAGCTCTATCCACCCGATCGCATCTCGCGTTGAGGTTCGCAAGGAAGGCAAGCTAGGTCGTGTTTACTACCCAGCTCCATTCCTAAACGAGGAGACCTGGGAGTACTACGAGGACGCTTACGAAGTTGGTCCAGACAAGATCATCGACGTCTATGCAGCTGCAACCCAGCACGTTGACCAGGGTCTATCACTGACCCTGTTCTTCAAGGACACTGCAACTACCCGCGATGTTAACCGTGCACAGATTTACGCATGGAAAAAGGGCATCAAGACCATTTACTACATTCGCATTCGCCAGGCCGCCCTTGAGGGCACCGAGGTCGAAAACTGCGTCAGCTGCATGCTCTAAGGAAGAGGGAAATCAACATGGCTACCAAACTGATTACCAGACCAATCAACTGGAACAAGATTGAGGATTCCGTTGACCTAGACGTCTGGAACCGCCTCACCCAGAACTTCTGGCTGCCTGAGAAGGTCCCAATCTCCAACGACGTGCAGTCCTGGGGCAACCTTCGTCCACACGAGCAGAAGCTAACCATGCACGTGTTCACGGGACTCACCATGCTGGACACCATCCAGGGCACCGTTGGTTCGATGAGCCTGATGCCAGATGCACGTACTCCTCACGAGGAGGCTGTGATCACCAACATCGCGTTCATGGAGTCGGTACACGCCAAGAGCTACTCGAGCGTGTTCTCGACCCTGTGCTCCACCAACGACATCGACGAGGCATTCCGCTGGTCCGAGGACAACCCTTACCTTCAGAAGAAGGCAGAGATCATCCTGGGCTACTATCGCGGTGATGACCCACTAAAGCGCAAGGTTGCCTCCACCCTGTTGGAGTCCTTCTTGTTCTACTCGGGCTTCTACCTACCGATGTACTGGTCCTCCAGGGCAAAGCTAACCAACACCGCTGACCTAATTCGCCTAATCATTCGTGATGAGGCCATTCACGGTTACTACATTGGCTACAAGTTCCAGCTGGGCTACAACGAGTCTTCGACTGCCCGCCAGGAAGAGCTAAAGAGCTACACCTACGATCTTCTCCTCGAGCTCTACGAGAACGAGGTTAAGTACACCGCAGACCTGTATGACGAAATTGGGCTAACCCACGACGTCAAGCAGTTCCTGCACTACAACGGCAACAAGGCACTGATGAACCTTGGGTTTGACCCACTGTTCCCGAAGGATGACTGCCAGGTCTCCCCTGCGATCCTCAGCGCCCTAAGCCCAGCCAGCGATGAGAATCACGACTTCTTCTCTGGCTCCGGCTCGTCTTACGTAATTGGTAAGCACGAAGCCACCACCGATGACGACTGGAACTTCTAGGAGGTAACCATGGACTGCAATTGCTCTAAGGAAACTTGCGGCTGCGGCGGCAAGCACTAAGTAAAGAATTACCAAAAGAACCGGCCGGTTTGTAATTGGCCGGTTTTTTTGACCCAAGAAGGAGGTGACCATGGATAACGCAGTGCTTTTAGCGTTCCTCGTCACTCTGGGAGCAGGTCTTGCCACCGGAATTGGCTCCACGCTGGCCTTTTTCACCAAGACCACCAACAAGTCTTTCTTTGCCATCGCGATGGGCTTCTCTGCCGGTGTGATGGTCTATCTCTCATTCGTTGAGATCATCCCTAAGTCCACCAAATACATCGCCGAGACAATTCCTGCGGTTCAGGCTTCGGCAGTTGCTGCAATTGCCATGGTTGCCGGCATGATCGTGATGGCGATCATCGATGCCCTGGTGCCATCGGGTGCCAACCCACACGAAAACACCGAGATTGAGCTTTTGGGCACTGACCAAGAACGCTCTGAGGCCAGGGCTAACAAGATATTGCTGCGAACCGGGGTGTTTGTTGCGTTGGCGATTGCGATTCACAACTTCCCCGAGGGGCTTGCAACCTTCCTGCTGGTACTCGATGATCCAGAAATTGGCATCGCCCTGGCAATCGCGGTTGCGCTTCACAATATCCCAGAGGGTATTGCGGTCTCTGTGCCGGTCTATTACGCCACAAAGTCCAAAGCCAAGGCATTCCGCCTAAGCTTCCTCTCCGGCCTTGCAGAGCCGGCTGGAGCCGTTATTGGCTACCTTCTGCTAGCTCAGTTCCTCGATCACTTTGTTTTGGGAATTCTGTTTGCAATGGTTGCCGGAGTAATGGTGTTTTTGGCCATCGATACGCTTTTGCCCACCGCTCGAAACTCAGCTCGTGGTCACCTGAGTGTTTATGGCTTTATCGCAGGTGTTGCGGTCATGGCCGCCAGCCTGGTTCTAATTCGACTTTAGATAATCCCGGTTAGGTTCAGGGTTACCAACAGCATCACCACGCCACCTAGGCGGTAGATCCAGCGGTTGCGCTGAGCGATTCGAACCTCATTCTCGGTAGCGCCCTCGCGACCAAACATCGACAGGATGCTCAATACCAGTAGCGGCAGCGGCAGCAATACGAAGCTGAGCTCGGCATAGGCCGGGGTGGCACCCAACCACATGGCGATGGCCGCGGAAGAGCCTGAGGCCACCAAGATGGTGAAAGCAAGACCTGGCACGCCGGTTGGCAAGATTCTCCAGATGAATGGCACATTCGGGAAGCGATCCTGGTACCAGCCGATGATGGTGGGTAGCAAGAACAATGCCGATCCCACAAACGCTTGCCAACCGAAGCCAACGATTGCACCCGAGAGCACAACCCAGATGCCGTAGCGAATCAAGAGGGCGACTGCCTTCTGAACCAGCGGCGAATCAGGCAGCTCGGTTGGGTTGATCTTGTTCAGGCGAGCTGGGAAGTAGCGAGCCGAACCCTCCTCGAGCAATACGCGGACAGCAGCTGCAATGGCTATTGCAAGACCGAACTCGGTGACGTGGTTAGCCATATTCAGCGTCAAACCAGAGATTGCTGGCATTACCGAAACCATGGTCATAACTGACCAACCCGCCATAAATGGCGCAATGGCTAGGTCAACCAATCTCTCCCACCAGGAATCAAGGTCACGCGCTGGTTCTTTGCGCAACGAGCGGAAGGCGGTTGCCAGCATTGCTGGGCCGATAGCGATGATCATTACACCCATGAGAGTTCTGATCTGGCTCAGGTCAGGAAGCTGACCTGCGGCGATGATCGAACCAACCAAGAACACCAATGTCGCTGCAAAGCCGGCAAATGCGTCAAATAGACCCAGTAGCGCAATCGCAAGCATTAGGTACCAGGTCGGGGCAAATACCTCACCGCCATTTTGGATAACTGCGGTTAGCGCTAAGCCAACACCGGCAATAGGTAGCAGCAGCGTGGTCGAACCAAGCACGGCCCGCAGGTAAGCACCATCGTTGATTACCTTCGCCATAAGCGGTGAAATCGGAGCAAGCAGCAGCGTCAAATCATGCGTGAGTTTGTCGAGGAAGGTGAGCCACCTGGACTTGAACCAGGAAAGCTTGTCTCCCCAGTTCTCCTCGACCAACTCGATCTGGTCGTGAGCCACCTCTAGCTCCGAAAGGTCCTCGTCGCCCTCTTCAGATTCTGACTTGGAAGAGCTTGAAGACGAGCTGGAGGATGAACCGGCACCAGCTGCAGCGGCCGCAGCCGCGGCAGCTGCAGCCAAAGCGCTCACCAAGATGCTCACCATCGCGGCAATCGACTCAGGTGAACCGAGCGGGCTAAACGGAACTAGCTTGCTGTCATCACCGGTTGCGCCGATGCCAGGAACAACGTCCTCTGGAGTTTCAACGTCCGGATCAGTTGGAGTAACTGGTTCGCCCTCAGATCCACCATTGCCTTCCTCTGGTCCAGCAATCACCGAGCCACCATCATCAGGCTCAGTTGTCGTCGTAGGCGATGGGGACGGAGTTGGCGTCTTGGTTGGGGTTGGAGTAACCGAAGGCGTTGGCTTCACAGTTGGTGTCGGCTTAACCGTAGGAGTTGGCTTTACCGTAGGCGTTGGGGTAGGAGTCGGGGTTGGCGAAACCGTCGGGGATACGGTCGGCGACACAGTCGGGGTTACTGGATTCGGGACAACGGAGACTGCGACCGGCGGTGTTGGCGTGGTGTGGCTTGCCGCCGCAGCCTCACCTAGACCAAG
>JARXAN010000061.1 GCA_029865895.1 Actinomycetota bacterium | reverse complement strand
CGGTAGCACGGGTTCGAATCCCGTTGGGGTCACTCAGGCGATGTTGAAAGTACCACTCTGGCTCCGTAGCGCAGTTGGTTAGCGCGCCGCCCTGTCACGGCGGAGGTCGCGGGTTCAAGTCCCGTCGGAGTCGCTTCGCTTTTATAGCGAATGGGGAGAATTCTCTCCAGGCTCTGTAGCTCAGTTGGTAGAGCGAACGACTGAAAATCGTTAGGTCACCGGATCGACGCCGGTCGGAGCCACCGCACAGAGAGGCGGACAGTGACGATAATCTTCGGACTACTGTCCGCCTTTTCTTATGGTTATGCAGACTTTGTTGGAGCACTTGCTGCCAAAAAAGTAAGAGCGATAACGGTCACCTCAGTCGCCTTTGTTTTTGGTCTGGGTATTGCCGCCGTGCTCAGTCTCTTTGTCGGTGCTAATTTCAGCCAAGCCGCTATCACCGCCGGAATCTATGCCGGAATTGCCTCTGGCGTCGCAATCAGCTGCCTCTATGCTGCACTGGCTCTTGGCCCAATCTCTATCGTTAGCCCGCTCACCGCAGTGCTGAGTGCTCTGATTCCTGTCATCTACGACCTGGCAACCGGAGCCGAACTTGGACCGTTTGCACTGATTGCGATTGTGTTGGTTTTAGTGGCTGTGGTTTTGGTGGCGTTTGTGCCGGGGCAAGACTTTAGGCTCCCATCACTTCGCGCAGTGCTCTATTCAGTAGGAGCCGGTGTTGGCTTTGCCGGGATCTTCGTTTTCCTAGATCAAGCTCCAAGCGACAGCGGGCTTGCGACTTTGATTGTGATGCGAGTTGTTGGAATCGTGCTGATGCTTGCTGGATTGACCTTCGCCTTCTTTAGATTTCGCCCGAAGCAGTTTTTAGAAACCGCTGTCTTTGGCCGATCGCTGATTTGGTTGGTGTTGCTTGCTGCGTTGGGCGACGTACTGGGAAACGTGTTCTTCTTAGTTGCCACCCGTGCCGGCGAGTTGGCTATCGCAGCGGTGCTTACGTCTTTGTATCCGGTGGGCACAATTCTGCTTGCCCGTATAGTGCTCAAGGAGCGCATTGCTAAAAGTCAAACGCTCGGAATTGTTTTGGCCATTGGGGCTTGCGTCCTAATTGCAATCGGTAAACCCGCCTAAGTGAGGAATTAAATGTCTCAAACTAAAAACCGCTGGGTCGCCCTGGTGTTCATCTCCATGGCCATCTCGCTGGTCATCATCGATGGCACCATCGTCAACACCATCTTCCCGGCGGTAATCGAGGATCTCAGCCTTTCCTCCACCGAGGTGCAGTGGGTGCAGGAGAGCTACGTGCTGGTTTTTGCATCGCTACTTTTGGTTTGGGGATCGCTAGCCGACCGCTACGGTCGCAAGTTGCTGCTGGTAGTTGGAATCGTGATCTTTGTTGCAGCGTCGGTCTGGGCAGGTAACACCGATAGCGCGGAGACCATGATTTTGGCCCGCGTGATTCAGGGCATTGGTGGCGCAATGGTTTTGCCAACCACTTTGTCTTTGGTGAACGCAAACTTCCAAGGTAAAGAACGCGGTATTGCGTTTGCAATCTGGGGTGCCACCATCGGTGGAATGGTTGCGGTTGGACCGGTTCTTGGTGGCTGGTTGGCTACCGACTTCAGCTGGCGCTGGGCCTTTTTGATCAACCTGCCACTTGGTGTCATCATCATCGCAGGCCTGATGTACTTCCTTGGAGAATCTAAGGCCGAGCAGCGCAAAGGTGGCATCGACTGGGTCGGTGCAATCATCTCTGTGGTTATGTTCTCGACCCTGGTCTTTGGTCTGATCGAAGGTCGCGTCTACGGCTGGTGGGAGCAGACCAAGAACCAGTTCGAGCTCTTCGGTTTTGTTTGGCCTGCGGACACCATCTCGGTGATTCCGGTTTCACTTGCCCTCTCCTTGATTGCAACGGTGCTGTTCGTGCTCTGGGAGCGCAAGCGCGAGGCAGCGCAAAAGAACGTGCTACTGGACCTAAACCTGTTCCGCATCGCATCCTTTAGAAATGGTTCGATTGCTGCCGCCATCATCTCGATGGGTGAGTTTGGAATCCTATTTGCGATTCCACTTTGGCTTCAGAACGTGCTTGGACTGAGCCCAATTAGCTCCGGCTTGGTATTGCTATGGCTAGCCGGTGGAGCGTTTGTGGCATCCGGCGTTGGTGGAGCGCTATCTGGCAAGCTGCCGGCACACCGTGCGGTGCAGCTGGGTGTATTGCTTGAGCTAGTTGGTGTTGCCGGTGTCGGTTTCTTCGCTTCTCCTGAACTTGGCTGGGCTGGAGTTGCTCCATTCCTGTTCATCTATGGAATCGGAATTGGTTTGGCAACTGCGCAGCTGACCGGTGTGATCATGGTCGATGTTCCGATGGAGCAGATTGGACAGGGCTCCGGCTCACAGTCCACAGTTCGCCAAATTGGTTCGGCACTGGGCATCGCGGTTTTGGGTTCGGTGCTTTTCACCGGAACCCAGGTTTCCTTCGAGGACAAACTCGCTGGTCTGAACGTTGAGACCAGCCAGAGTGTGATCTTGGTTGACACCGTGGTGGAATCCGCCGGTGGTGCAATCCCTCAGCTCAGCGAGGCACTGCAAGCTCAGCAGGTTCCCGAGGCTGTTGCCGATGAGATTGAGCTCGCCGCTGGAGAAGCCTTCACCGATGGTGCGAAGTGGGCTGCATTTGCAGCAGCACTGTTCTTGCTACTGGGCTTTGGCTCGACCTTCAACCTTTCGAGTCGAGTCAGGAGAGAGTAGTGTCCGCGAAATGGCAAACCGCATCGTAGATGTATTTGCCTAGCCCTTTGCGGTAGCCCTCATAGGTCTCGTTGAAGCCGGTTGGCAGCGCATAGCTCATCGCTAGCGACTTATAGGTCTCACGGTTTGGAGTCCAGAACTGTAGGCAAAAGTCGTAGTGCTTCTGCACGGCCTGTTGCATCTGAATCGAGTCGTAACCCAGACCCTGCTCTAGGTAGCCAGCCATCTCCAAGGTGATGGCATCGAACTGCGCCGCAAACTGTTGGTTCTGTTCTTTGCTGTAGTTGTTTTGGTAGTAGCTCCCGGCTACAAAACTTTCATCATTCATGATTTTTAGAGCATAGCCATGTGAAAACCGATAGGTTGTCTAGGTGCCAACTAAAGCCAAATTACTTGGGTATGTTTTCCTCGGCGGAGTGCTCGGAACCATGCTCCGCTACCTCATTTTTGAGGCACTGGGGCCGCTTTCCAGCCAACCAACCTTCGAACTAATTGCGCTTTTTGTGGTGAATCTTTCCGGCACATTCTTCCTAGGGCTAACCGCGAGATACCCATATTTCCAAACCGAGGTTTGCCGCAATCTCTGGGGCGTGGGCTTCGCGGGATCCTTTACGACCATGTCTGCGCTGACACTGTGGATTGATAAGCACGGATCCAGCATTGAGGTAATTGCCATGCTGGTGGCTGGATTTGCACTTTACTGGGCCGGCTTTGAAGCCGGTCGTAGGGCTGCGAGAAAGCAGCTCTAATGGATTGGATTCTGGGTTTACTGCTAATCGGTGTGGCCGGCGGTCTCGGTTCGGTTCTCCGGGCACTGCTAGCCAAGCTCGATGGCTGGCTTCCCTATGGCTTGTTCTTGGCTAACTCACTAGCAGCCGGTTTGGTTGCCTGGCTGCTGCTTGATCCACAGATAAGCGTGGACTTGGTAGCGATAGCTAGCGTTGGTTTTGCCGGAGGGCTTTCAACCTTCTCAACAGCTATGAAGGCCTGCTTCGATTTCTACCACCGGGGACGTCTGATTCAGGCGGTTACCACCATGGTTGGAAACCTAATTGCCCCATTACTTGCGGTATTGCTGGCAGCAGCGCTTCGCTAGCCCTGCTACAATCAACGGCAGAATTCATAGGTTTCCCTGGGTGCCGCAAGGTTCTCAGATCACTAAGAGATTAAGGGGGCTCGCCATGGGGCGTGGCCGTCAAAAAGCGAAGAACACCAAGGTCGCTCGCGAGCTGAAGTACTACAGCCCAGCTACCGACTACACCGCACTCGAGGCCGAGCTAGGTCACAAGAACCCTGAAGACGGACCTGACTACGAAGATAAGTGGGCAGATCTATACGAGGACGAGGACGAAGAGCCGGCAACCGGCGATGAGCGCACCGTCAAACTCGACGAAGACTAGTTCAAAAGCCCAGCATTCATAGCAAAGTGCACAACCTGCGTGCGCTTAGTGCAACCAACCTTGTGGCAAATGTTGTGGACGTGAAATTTCACGGTTGATTCTGAGATAAACAACTGCTTAGAAATCTCTTTATTTGCCAGTCCCCTGGCTAAAAGCCTCAGCACATCCAGTTCTCGATCCGAGAGCTGCTCTTTTTGCTGAGCTCCGCCCAAGCCCTTGGCAATTAACTTGCTGACACCGTGCCCAAGCGATGAATCTCCGTTTTGGACCGCACGGACTGCCTTTTGCAACTCGTCGGCAGAAACTTGGTCCTTTAGATAAAAACCAAGTGCGCCCCTGCGCAGGGAGTCCACCACCACGAACTCTGAAGCACTGGAGACCAGCACCAAAATCTTGGTTTGCGGGAACCGAGCGGTGACGTGCTCACAAAGCTGCAATCCCTTGGTGGTGTCATCACCTAGGTCAAGGTCAATAATCAAAACATCGGGGGCATGCTCTTCTACGGCAAGCAGAGTGTGGTCATAGCTTGAGGTCTCTGCAACCACTGCGGTGGCGGGGTTGCGCTCGAGAATTGTGCGGATGCCGACTCGGCTAATTACCGTTCTATCGGCAACGACAACGCGGGTCTTTGCTAGCGGGGCTCTTCTGCCCAGCGCTACGTCAGCTCTGGCGTCAGCGGTCACGATTTCCATGTTAGGTGGTATTCAATAACCTGTCCATAAGTACAGGTAACGAGCTGTACCTAAGTCGCAGAAACGGATAGTTGTCCAAATTCCATTTCCCGTTCATTCAGTGCAGGCGTAACTTGAAACTCGTGTGATGCAACGAGGCATCAACTGGAGGAAAAGGTCAAAGATGACTGTTTATGCACAACCCGGCACCGCCGGGGCAATAATCGAATTTCGCTCCCGCTACGACCACTGGATCGGCGGTCAGTATGTGGCTCCTAGCTCAGGCGAATACTTCGAAAACGTATCCCCTGTAAACGGCAAGGTCTTTTGTGATGTTGCTCGCGGAAACGCAGCAGACATCGACAAGGCGCTTGATGCCGCTCACCGAGCCAAGGATGCTTGGGGCAAGACCTCGGTCACCGATCGCTCACTTATTCTCAACCGCATTGCCGACCGCATGGAGGCAAACCTAGAGAAGATTGCGGTTGCCGAGACCTGGGAGAACGGAAAGCCAGTTCGCGAGACCATGGCTGCTGATATCCCACTGGCCATCGACCACTTCCGCTACTTCGCCGGCGTTATTCGCGCCCAAGAGGGTTCGATGGGTGAGCTAGACAACGACACCGTGAGCTACCAGTTCCACGAGCCACTTGGTGTTGTCGGTCAGATCATCCCTTGGAACTTCCCTATCCTGATGGCCACTTGGAAGCTAGCGCCTGCACTAGCAGCCGGAAACTGTGTTGTGCTAAAGCCAGCAGAGCAGACCCCGGTTTCGATCCTGTTCCTAATGGAAATCATCGGAGACCTACTACCTGCCGGTGTCGTAAACATCGTGAACGGATTTGGTGTTGAGGCAGGAAAGCCACTGGCCTCTTCTCGCCGCATCTCCAAGATTGCATTCACCGGTGAGACCACGACCGGTCGCTTGATCATGCAGTACGCATCGGACAACATCATCCCTGTCACCCTCGAACTTGGTGGCAAGAGCCCGAACATCTTCTACCGCGACATCGCGGAAGAGAACGATGCTTTCTACGACAAGTGTCTTGAGGGCTTCACCATGTTTGCTCTAAACCAGGGTGAGGTTTGCACCTGTCCTTCTCGCGCACTGATTGATGCTCCTATCTACGACAAGTTCCTAGGAGATGGCCTTGAGCGCGTGAAGGCAATCAAGCAGGGCAACCCGCTAGACACCGACACCATGATCGCTGCTCAGGCATCTAACGACCAGCTGGAGAAGATCCTCAGCTACATCGACATCGGTAAGCAAGAGGGTGCGAAGCTACTAATTGGTGGCGAGCGCGCAGATCTTGGTGGCGACCTATCCGATGGCTACTACGTCACCCCGACCGTGTTCGAGGGCAAGAACTCCATGCGCCTGTTCCAAGAGGAGATCTTCGGACCGGTGCTTGCAGTTACCAAGTTCGACGGTCACGACGAGGCTATGGAAATTGCTAACGACACCCTGTATGGACTAGGTGCTGGTG
>JARXAN010000012.1 GCA_029865895.1 Actinomycetota bacterium | reverse complement strand
GCGAAGGGAGAGCACAGGCTCGGTCTTCTGGATGGCTAGCTCGCGCACTGCGGTAGAGCCCAGCTTTGGCACCGAGGCCAAAAGCGCCTTGGTGTAAGGGTGCTGAGGGGTGTTGAAGATCTGGTCTGAGGTGCCCTGCTCAACGGTGTAGCCGTCCTTCATAACCAAGATGCGGTCTGCAAGGTCGGCAACCACACCCATGTCGTGGGTGATTAGCACAACAGCTGAGTTCAGCTTGTCCTTGAGGTTACGCATTAGGTCCAGGATCTCCGCCTGAACGGTTACGTCCAAAGCGGTGGTTGGCTCATCTGCGATTAGCAGACCTGGGTCACAGGAAAGTGACTGTGCAATCATGGCGCGCTGGCGCTGACCACCGGAGAGCTGGTGTGGGTACTTGTCGAAGCTCTTCTCTGGGTTTGGAATCTCGACCATGGTCAAAAGCTCAATGGCGCGCTTCTTGGCATCCTTGGTGGATAGCGAGAAGTGGTTCTTTAGAGCCTCAACGATCTGGAAACCAATGGTGTAGACCGGGTTTAGCGCGGTCATTGGCTCCTGGAAGATGTAGGCCACTTCGCGACCACGGAACTTACGCACCTGGTTCACTGGAACGCCAACCATCTCGTTGCCGCGGACCTTTACCGAACCGGTGACACGAGCGTTTGATGCCAATAGTGACATCAAGCCCATCTGTGACGAGCTCTTACCGGAGCCTGACTCACCCACGATGGCAAGCACCTCACCGGCTGCCACCTCGTAGTTCATGTCGATAGCGGCTGGATACCAGACACCATCAACCCAAAACTCAACATTGTATCCAGATACCTTTAGAACTGGCTCGTTACCCTGCGACATAGTTCGCCTCCTGACGTGAAAGAATCTGAGAATGAATAACCGACCGACTTCTAGCTACATAATTGCCATAGCGAGCCTGATACTCGCCGCTTTGGCCATGGTTCAAGCGATTTGGTTCGATCAGCAAAACGGTGTCCAAACCGGCAGCATCGTGCTGTTTATGCTCGGACTGATTTGGGCTTACTACGTCTTCCCCAAGGTTGAACTGAGATCCGACATGGTGATTATCACTAACCCATTGACCAAAAGTGAGATCGGCTACGGAGCTATCGAAGATGTTGACACCCGCTTCGCTCTGAAGCTCGTAGGAGACGGCAAGGCTGTCTCCGCTTGGGCAGCACCGGCTCCCGGCAGGCACCGACACCGCAGCGCTTCCAATGAGGATTTCAAGTTCCTGGGTCTCAAAGAGGGACAATCCGTTCGCCCGGGAGATCTCCCCAGCTCGATTTCCGGCTCTTTCGCCTACCAGATTAGAAAAGCCATCGAGGATGGACAGACCGGCAACCTGACCTGGAGCACAAAGCCCAACTGGTTGGGTGTTGCCGTTGTTGTCATTCCACTGCTGTTTTTGATTGCTGCTCATCTTTAGGACTTCTTCTTCGCAAGCTTCGCGCTGAGGCGGTCCTTGCGACTGATGCGACGCTTCTGACGAGGGTCAAAGGCATCGCGAAGACCGTCACCAATGAAGTTGATGCAAAGTGCGATGGTCACGATGAATAGACCAGGCCACCAGAACAACCATGGGTAGACCGTGAAGGCATCCTGGTTGGTCGAGATCAAGGCACCCAGTGAGGTGTCAGGAGCAACCACACCAAAGCCCAGGTAGGAAAGTGCAGTTTCCAAAAGGATTGCGCCGGACATCAATAGCGTTACCGAAACAATCACAACGCCGATGGCGTTTGGCAAGATGTGCTTGAAGATGATTCGCAGGTTAGAAGCACCGGCTACTCGAGCGGCATCTACGAACTCACGCTCACGGAGGGTGAGGAACTCACCACGCACCAAACGTGACAGACCAGTCCAAGACACCAGACCCAGGAACAGCGCTAGGAAGAACACACCTAGGTTTCCGATCTGGATACCGATAACCGCACCGATGATCAGGGTTGGGATGGTGATGATTAGGTCAACAAATCGCATGATTAGCTGGTCAACCCACTTGCCGAAGAAGCCGGCAAGTGCGCCCATGACGGTTCCTAGGAACGCCGCGACCGCACCGATGATAAACATCACGGTGATGGACTGCTGAGCACCACGGATAACCAGTGAGAAGTAGTCCTGACCGATTGAGTCCTGACCGAATGGGTGCATACCGATTTGCATGCCGGTGCCGTCAATGAATTCTGGGAAGACGTCCAAAGTTGGCTCACCCATTACGCCCTGAAGCGGCGGTAGGTCAGTAAAGTCCCACTGCCACCAGCCCATGATTCGAATTGGGTTCTCGTTGCTGCCCAGTGCTAATCCACCAGCGGTGAAAACAAACAGGATGATGAAGACCAGCACGCATAGCGAAATCATCGCTGCGCGGTGTCTTACAAAACGGCGTAGAACGATCTGACCCTGTGACAGGCCAGCGGTTTCGCGCTGCTCTAGAGAGTCCTCAGAACCCTTGGCTTCGTTGTCTAGATTCATGTCTTTTTCGCTCATTTACTTAGTCACTCGAATTCTTGGGTCTAGGGCCGAATAGACCAGGTCTGCAATCAGGTTGAACACCAGAGCCGAGATGCTGGTGATCAGCACCACAGCCATAACTAGGTTGAGGTCGAACTTTGCCAAACCGGTGTTGAACAGCGTTCCCATGCCGCGCCAGGCGAAGACCTGCTCGGTAATGATTGCGCCACCGAGCAAACCGGCAAAGTCAAACGCCATGATTGTGGTTAGCGGAATCAACGAGTTGCGGAAAGCGTGACGCATGATCACGGTGCGCTCGGTGAGACCCTTCGCACGCGCGGTGCGGATGTAGTCCTGGTTCAGCACCTCAAGAAGCGATGCCCTTGAGTAGCGCACGTAACCAGCGACCGAAACCAACATCAACGCAGCGGTTGGAAGCAACAGGTGAGAGAAAGCATCCACACCCATGATCCAGAAGTCGCCTGCGATGTCAGGTTTTGAGTCTCCAACGGTTGCGATTGGGCGTCCGAAGATCCACTCGTTGTTGTAGTAGTCATCCCAGCTCTGCATAAAGCGGTCCAGCACGATCAGACCAGCGCTCAGGAAGGCAACAATCATTCCGGTTCGAGCCGCAGGGCCCTTGTCGTCGCCACCGAATGCGTAGCCGACTACGAAACCAACACCGAGGGTTGCAATTGCAAGTAGCCACATCATCGAGCCCTCGAAGGTCTCGCTGAAGACAGGCTGCATCACGAAGTAGAACACTGGAGTTAGAGCTGCCAGAGCTAGAGAGATGATCAGCACTCGACGGTTCGAGATGCCGGTGGACAGCTGGGTGATTCCGAATGCAACACCCAATGCCATAACCGAGATCATTACTGGTCCCAGTGATGGGGTCAGTAGCCAGCCGGTAGCCGAGATGTAGGACAAAATCGCAAAGTTCAGAGCGAACGCACCTGCCAGGGTGATGAAGAATCGCTTTTTCTCCCCACCAACGATGCTGGCAAAGATAAAGGCTCCGACAAAGGCGAATCCAAACATCCAATTCGGCGCGATTACCGGGTCATACAGGAAGTTATTGAATTCGATAGCGGCGAACTGCTTGAGCAAAACCGCTACCCAGAAAATCGGTAGTGAGAAGAACAAGAAAGCAATAAAGGTAATTGAGTAGTCAAAGCGGCTGTACTGACGAAGCGCGCTGATGATACCGATCGAGATACCGATAACGATCGACAGGATGGTCGAGATGATTACCAGGCGAATGGTGATTGGAATCGCCAGACCGATGATGTCGATGACAGCGCTGCCCTCTACGGTCAGACCAAAGCTTGCACCTGCTCCGCCAAGGCCCAAGATGCCCATTAGCCAGTTGAAGTAACGAACTGGAGGTGGAATGTCGAGCTGAAGCTTTTCAATGGCCTGTTGCAGCAGAATCTGGGCGTTTGGCTCAGTGGACAAGCGCAGATCCTCGAGCGGATCACCAGAGATTGCAGTGAGGTTGTAGATCAGGAAGGTCGAGCCCAGAAGGACCAATAGGAGGGCGCCAATGCGCCGGATAATGTACTGAATCAAGACTGCTTTGTCCTTAACTTTGCGTTAACCATGAGAATCATAACCCAATTTGGAAATGAAATGGCCCCGTGCAAGCACGGGGCCATTCGGTTAGATCAGCTATAGCTGATTAGTACTTCCACTCCCAGTAGTTCCATACGATCTGTGGTGACAGAGCGGATGGCTTCACGTTCTTCAGGGTCTTGGTTGCAGCTGCAATCGAAGCCCACTGGAACAGAGGTAGACCTACTGCATCCTTGAAGTACTCCTTCTCGAAGGTCTGGTTTACCTTGAAGGCACCGTCTGCGTCCAAGATCTCGTCGCTGTGGCGAGCAAGAGCCTTGTCAACAGTTGGGTTCAACCAGTCGATGTAGTTGGAGTTACGTGGAGTAGTGCCGTCGTCAGCAATACCGTAGATGGTACGTAGACCGGTGAACACGGTAGAGGTCTGAGACCATGCGAAGAACTGAAGGTCAGACTTGTTGTTTCCAAGTTCCTGGCTCCATACTGCGGATGGCTTGCTGTTTACCTCGATACCAACCTTTGCAGCCGCAGCAACGATTAGAGCCGCGGTGTTCTTGCGACGCTCGTTGGTTGGGCCACCCCAGTGAAGGGTTAGCTTCAATGGGTTGGTGGTTGAGTAGCCGTGCTTGGCTAGAAGTGCCTTAGCAGCAGCTAGACGGGTTGCCTCAGCGTCGGTGTAAGGCTTTACACCAGAGGTAGCCGACATCTTCGCGTGGTTAGGGTCTGCGTTGAAGTAAGGGGTGATCGAGTTCAAGACCTTAGCCGCAGGGTTAATGGTCTTCACTAGCTTGTCAACGATCTCCTGACGAGGAATGGTCAGCAATAGCGCACGACGTAGGTCGTTTGCCTTTGCTGCTGACATGCCTGCCCAGGCTGGACCCTTTAGGTCTACGTCAAGGTGCTCGTAGGTAGCCGCACCGAAACCGTAAACGGTGGTGTTTGGCTGAGCCTTTAGCGAGTTAACCAAAGCCGCAGTTGCCTGAGGAGCAATGATGTCAACCTCACCGTTTGCCAGTGCCTGACCCATAGCGGTCGAGTCTGGAATGGTGACTAGCTGGATGGTCTTGATGGTTGGCTTAGGACCAGACTTGTATAGCGGGTTCGCTACCAAGGTCATGGACTTGCCAGGCACCGAGCTCTTGATGGTGTAAGCACCAGCAGTGATCAACAGGTTAGGGTTGGTCGTTGCGTCAATTGGCTTGGTGTCGATGAAGTTGTAAGCGGTGTTCCACTGGTCAGCAAGAGCCTTTAGAACAGTCCAGTCCTTCTTCTTTACTGCGTTCACGAAACGTGCCTTTGCCTGACCGTCGCTCAAGGTTGGGTAAGCCAACTGAGTTAGTGCGTGCACTGGGCGTCCGATTCCGAAGAACAGCTCCCATGAGGAGTCAAACTCGTCGAAGGTCCAGGTTGCGGTTAGCGAGTCAGCAGAGATTACAGGGAACTTGGTGATCTTCTGCATTCCGCCACCCTTGCCAACAGAGTCCCAGTAAACGCCACGGGCCTCGTTGTCGAAGTGACCGGAGTCGGTGACCCAGCCCTCTAGCAAGTCGTAAGCGTCAATCTGAGTACCGTCTGACCAAACTAGACCCTTGTTGATCTTGGTCTCGATGGTTAGTGGCTTCTGCTTGACGATTCGGTAGGTACCGAAACCAGTCTTCTTAACTAGCTGTGACTTGTTGTTGTAGTAGTTGAAACCATCACCGGTTAGGTAGGCAACGGTGCCGTTCTCTACCAGGTTGTGGTCGCTGTGTGATGAGTTAAGTGAGGTGCGGACGTTTGATTCCGCAATTCTCACCAAGGTGCGGTCTGCCGCACCTGCAGGAGCTACAGCCAATCCGGAGGTGCCTAGAACACCAACAGCGGCGATAGCTACCGCGCGGATAATGCGCGAGAACTTCATGTTTCTCTCCTTTGAGTTAGGTACCGTTCCCCAATCATTAGGAGATCTAATGAAGGAAACTTGTTTGAGGTTACACCGAAAGTTGAGTGTTTGAAAACCTTAAATGTAATTTTTAGACATGAATTGTTGTCCGGCCATTTACCTTGATGCTGTAAGCGCTCTCTCCCGAGTGATTGCAAGGGCCATCGCACTAGACTCACAGCTGTGATTTCCCGCTCAGATCAGGCCGCTTTAGCTGCTATTGGACTCTGGGCAACCCTTGCTCCTATCAGCGCAGTTCTGGGCGACCTACCCCCGTTTTTTATCACTGGAACGGGTTTGCTTATTGGCTCGCTCATCGCCTTCTTTGTCGCTAAGGGCCGTTTATCTCGCCTCAGAGTTCCGCCGAAGACTCTTCTTATAGGTGTCTATGGACTTTTTGGTTTTCACGCGGCACTTTTTGCAGCCCTGCAATTGGCTCCGCCAGTCCAGGCAAATCTGATCAATTACCTATGGCCGCTCCTCCTGGTCGTGCTTGCGCCAATATTCCTTTCCGGAACACGACTCAGGCTCAGGCATGTAATCGCAGCGCTAGTCGGCTTTGCCGGAGCTGCTCTGGCCATCACCTCCGGCGGAGAAGTTTCCGGTGGCGGGGTGATTGGTTACCTATTTGCCTTATTGGCAGCGATCATCTGGGCAACCTACTCACTGCTCACTAAGCGCGTGCCGCACTTTGAGAGCTCGGCGGTAGGTATCTTCGCTCTGGTTTCGGGATTGTTGGCACTGATGGCTCACGCTGTCTTTGAGGCACCGGTCAGCCCAACCGGGACGCAGTGGTTGCTGTTGCTGGCACTTGGGCTAGGACCACTTGGCGGGTCTTTTTACCTATGGGATTACGCGCTCAAAAATGGTGACCCGCAGCGAATTGGTTTGCTCTCGTTCCTCACCCCTCTGCTATCAACAACCCTGCTGCTTTTTGTAACCGGCAAAGAACTCACCTGGCTGCTCGGTGCTTCAGGTGTTCTGATTATTGGGGCAGCGATTTTTGGAAATCGGACCCGGGCAGAAAATGTCTAGCAATTTCCAGAAGCGTTCGTTAGCGCTTCCGATTTATCTGCCCTCGCTGCTATTCGAGGCAGCTCTTAGCTCTCTGCTACCCATCCTTCCGGTAAGTGCAACCGAGTTTGGGTTTGATCTGGCCGCCGCAGGCGCAGTAACCGCTGCAGCCATGCTGGGCACTTTCCTATTCGAATTGCCGGCCTCCACCATCGTGAATCGGCTGGGTGAGCGCACCTCGATGATTGTGGCAGCCTCGGTCGCCGCAGTCTTTGGGTTCTTAGGTTTTCTAAATCTGGGCTACTGGCAGTTGCTTCTGATCGCGATGGGATTTGGAGCGATGTTTTCGCTCTATGGGCTATCAAGGCACTCGATGCTGGCATCCCAGGTTCCGGTGGCACATCGAGCCAAGGCGATGTCACTACTTGGCGGATCATTCCGCGGCGGTGCAGCACTTGGTCCACTGCTGGGAGCTTTAGCCGTTTCCCAATTTGGCACCCAAGCGGCCTACCTGGTTGCCAGCCTGCTCTGCATACTGGCGATGTTGGCGGTATCTCTGGTGCCGGCCGGCAGAATTCAATCTTCACCCTCAGGTCAGCACGGCAGTGTTTGGACCGTCGCCAAACGCGAGCGGTCCAAGCTACTCACCCTTGGCCTAGCCTCGGCAATCATCTCGGCGGGTAGAACGATTCGATTGATTGGACTGCCGCTCTTGGCGATTCAATTGGGGATTGATGCGGCAACGACATCTTTGATTTTTGGAGTTACCGGATTCGTTGACTTTGCACTGTTCTATATCTCCGGACTGATCATGAGCCGCTGGGGTAAGTTCTGGGCCTCGGTGCCGACCCTTCTGGCCCTGGGCACTTCCTACCTATTTGCCTTTATGGTGACCGATCTCGCGACTTTCTGGATTCTGGCCGCTTTGACCGCTCTGGCCAATGCCGCGAGCGCCGGCATCAATATGGTGCTCGGTGCTGACCTTGCACCCGATGGGGCAAGGAGCGAGTTTCTCGCAGCATTCCGGATGATGACCTCTGGCGGTGTGGTGCTGGCTCCCTTGATGATCACCTCACTGACTGCCCTGATTGCATTGCCAGCAGCTCTAGCGATAACTGGAGTGCTGAATTTCTACGGTGCGTATCTGTTTTGGAAATACCTCCCTATACACGCACCGGATACAAAGTCAGTCGACTAAAAAACTCTCCGCGCTGGCCTGTCGGCATATCTTCCCGGCCAGGTATTGACCGACTGGGTCCTGGTGACGAGCGCAAAGCACGATGGTCGACTTCACTCCCCTAACAGATGATTCGATGCTTAGTACCACAAGCTGCTTCGCACTTGGTGCATGGTCTAGAAAGTGGGCGATTGCCCTGTTTAGCTTTTCTGGATCGGGGACACCCTTGGTCACCGCGCGATCGTGCGCATATAGAAGGGCAGAGTCCGCTACCCCTTGAATACGGTTTTGTGCAATTAGTCCCAGTGCCACTGCATAGCCTCCTATAAACAAGGTGAGTATCAGCGCTAAGTAACCTGCGATTAAGATGGCCAAACTACCGCGGTCGTTCATGTTCTTGGCAGTCCCATGGTTTGTATCGCTCGGGCATTGCCCACTGACACTTCTAGGGTGACAAGCGAGCAACTCAAACTGCACCAATACCTATGTGAAATCTCAGGTACCTGCCAGTTGCTCGCGAACAGCCTCACCGCATCCGCAATGTTTTCGCTCGGTCGCTCGGGATTCTCCAGCATCGCCAGCCGCAACGCATGCCTAGCAATCGACTCGGCAGCCAGTTCGTTGGAAATCTGAAGGTAGACCGAAGTGCCAAGGCCGATTGGCAGTAGCAATAGCGCCGTTAGGGCAACTAGTTCGAGCGGGCTTGACCCTGAATCAAAGGATCGCTTCATTCGCTGCGGTGACCTCCACGTTCACCTGGGTAAGCGCTGCGAGAAAACCAAGCCCAGGTAACTGCCCCTCGACTCGATAGCCGGTGGTCGGACCATCCGCCAGTTCGGTCACTCGCACCGACACCATCGACGGCACTCGCTTCTTGATCAGCTTTAGTAGGTAATCGTTCTTTGAGGAGGACTTGGCCAGCGCCGCCTGCTGCGATGCCTCGATTGCGGCATCTCTTATAACCAACACGTTGACCGCCGATAAACCCAGTGCAAGCGTTGTCAAGGTCACCGTGGTGGCGAGTGTGATGCCGGCCAGAGCAGAAATCACTGCGCTGCCACGCTCATTCAAAATGAGACCACTCGATCCATCGCCTCATCGAACACGCCCTGGAGCGCTGGGGCTGCGAATGCCCAAATCACAACCACCAACCCTGCGGTCATGAGGGTGATTAGAACCCAACCTGGGACATCGCCCCGGTCGGAGTTGATTAGTTTCTTCATTTCTTTCCTTTCGTTAGTAACCGGATTGCAATACAAGAAGTGACGGGAAGATTGCGAACAGCACCGTCACCGGGAGAATCAAGAAAATGGTTGGGATCAGCATCTTGGTCTCGTTCTGGCCGGCTCGTCGAATCAGGTTCCTAATCACCTGGTGCTGAATCGATTCAGATAGCTGCGAAATCTGGTGAGCGCTGGGAGTGCCGCGTTCGATTGAGATTTGTAGTTTCTGGCAGAACTCACTCAGTTCCGCAAGCGGCACTCGCTTGGCTAGTTCTCCAAGCTCTTCAACTAGGTCTGCACCTAGATCTAGCTTTGCCACCATCAGACCAAACTGATCTCGCCAGAACCCACTAAGCCTTGGCTGCAACCAGCGAATTGCCACCGACACCGGCAGGCCATTTTCTAAAAGGAGTGCGAAAGCGCTCGTTACCGCGGCGAACTGCAAATGCTCTTGGGTAAAACTTCGCCTTGCGAACCGAACTCGAAGGTTTTGAAGTGAGCCAACGAGATTTGCCCGAACCCTCGTTGCCACTGGCGGTTGATGTGGAGCCAGCAGTCGATTACTCAGCACCATTGAGCACCCGCCCCGGAAGTGGCAGTCGGCCAAGGCGATTCACCAGTGCATAGGCCACCAGACTGAGAGCCAAACCGAGGATCAAGATCACAGCACCTAACTCGGTTGCAAAGGCTGCCTTGTTTTGGGGTAACTGAACCAAGACCAAAGCCACCAACCATGGCGCTAGCAGGGCAAGCTTTGCGCTGGAGGAAACCCACCCCTGCTTGGCTTGCAGTTGCGAAAGCTCGCCCTGCTCTTTCCTAACCTGCGCAGCGGCGCGTTGATAGGTGATGGCCATACCCTGACCGCCTAACTCGCTGTCTAGCTCTATTAGCAGTGCCAATAGGTCCGCATGTCTATTGGCAAAGCGCTGGCGCAGGGTTGGCATTAGCTGCTCAATCTCAAAACCTTCGTCATACAGCTTGAGAAGTGCCAGGAATTCTCCCCGCAGTGCGATTGGCCCCTGGTTGGAGAGGTATTCGATTTGTTCCCTAAATCCAATTCCGCTAATTGCACCGGATTGAAAAGTGTCAAATACCTGTGGCCAGCTTGCATCAAAGGCTCGTTGCCTTGACTCCGCTTTCAATCGCAGCACCTCTAGAGCGATGGCTAGTCCGAGGAGCGCCATACAGATCGCCAAACCCCAGACACCTGTAACGGCGTATCCCAAAAGCGCAATCGTGATGCCAGCTCCACAAATGGCAAGCGTGATTTCGTATCTGCGCTCAAGCATTCCGGCTCTAGCCAACAGCTCGCTATAGAACCTCACTTGTGACCTCCAGAATCTCGGACACAATTCGTGAGCCGTCGGGTAGCCGCTTGCAGAAGACGACAAGGTCAAAGGCTCCAAGCACGGTTGGTCGCAAAAACTTGTCGGTGATGTTCTCACCGGCTAGTAGCGGCAGTGTGAGTAGTTTTTGGAGCGCTGCTCGAGCGGAATCGGCATGCAGCGTGCAGAGTCCTGGGATGCCGGAATTCAACGCCACCAGCATGTCCAGTGCCTCCGCTCCCCTTACCTCACCGATCACCAGTCGTGATGGCCGCATTCGAAGCGATTGCTTCACCAGTTCACGAAGTCCAATTTCCCTGGTTCCTTCAGCTGTTGCAGGTCTGACCTGCATGGCAACCCAGTCATCGTGCTTGATTGCCAGCTCGAAGGTGTCCTCGCAGGAGATCAGGCGTTCGTGAGGTTCCAATTCGGCAAGCAGTGCCGTGAGCAAGGTGGTTTTTCCGGCTTGAGTTGCTCCGGCAATCAAGATGCTCTGCTGCGAAACCATTGCACTTTCGAGCCTTGTGCGCTGGGTGGGTTTCAGGGTCCCTAGCCTCTCAAGTTCACTCAGCGTGATTCGACCGGAGCGAAACTTACGAATATTCAGCGCCCAGTTCTCTTTGGTGAGCTCCGGGATAACCACGTGCAGTCTCGAACCATCAGGCAGATTGGCATCGACATAGGGAGTGAGTCGATCAACTCTCCTGCCGGAATAAGCCAGCATTCGCAGGGTGATGTTTCTTATCTGGCTTGCCGTCAACTCAAGCTCGACGGTGTGGTGCTGATCTGAAAAGTAGTGAATCTGGCCGGGCCGATTGATCCAGATTTCCTCGATGCTTGGATCATCGAGATACGGCTGGAGCGCTCCGAACCCAGTTAGTTCTCGCCTTGCTAAAACTTGAAGTTCAGTCTCTTCAATCGGTCCCGGTGCGCTCTCAGCCAATTCGTCTACCGCCTGCGAAATCGCTGACTCAACGCCTGCGTCCTGATTAACAACTAGCTCTCTGGCTCGCTTTACCAAGTGATTTAGGGTCGACATGCAGGAAGTTTTTCAACCCTTAGATTTTCCTGCTTGGGGTTTTCCACAGCGCGAAAAATCCGCTAAGCTATCTCAGTTCCATGCGGGTGTGGCGAAATTGGCAGACGCACCAGATTTAGGTTCTGGCGCCGAGAGGCGTGGGGGTTCAAGTCCCTTCACCCGCACAAGAAAAACCCCTGAGATTACTCTCAGGGGTTTTCTTTTTTGTCTTAGCTCTTTGAGACCTCAACCGAATTGGTGTTGTGATCAATCTGGAATCGGTATGGGCCGCGGTGTAGCACCTCGACCCCGTTACCGCCCTCGGCCTGGATGCCAAGCTCCGAAGCAATCTCTGCGAAGAAGCTTTTCTGTGACTCAAGGGTCAACTCGGTGCCCTGATACCAGGCAGTGGATGAACCAAGGTTGCGCTTCGCGATAGCCACCGATCCATCGACATCACTGCCCTGGAACGAAGCAACCATTTCTGCACCGTTTAGTCTCGACAGCTCTGACCAGAGGGTTGCGCTTAGGCCATTTGAAAGCTGCAGGGCAGTCTCGGGACGAAGTGGGTAGAACTCCTCGACATAAACACCGATGACGTTCTTGACCAGGTTGCCGCCATAGCCACCGAGCTTTACGCGACCAGTGCGGTTAGAGATGTTGGAGTAGTAGCCAACCACCAGGTTGCCGCCAGAGGTGGCGTACTCGGTGAAGGTCTTCTCTTCTTTATCTGTAAGCATGTGAACCATTGGCATCAGCACCATGTCGTATTGCTTCAGGGTCGCAAGATCTGCGTAAGCAGGAACGAAATCAACCTGAATGCCAAGCTCCCACATCGCGCGATACCACTTGGCAACCGTGTCTGGGTAACTCATATCCTCGGTTGGCATGTTCGCCTGCATCATGACCCAGAACTGCTCATAGTCGTAGACCATGGCGACCTTGGCGCGGTTGGTCTCGTGGGCCGAGATTCCAGGGTGAGCCTTGAGCATTGCTCCAAGCTCACTGATCTCGCGGAAGACGCGAGTGTCCTCGCCTGCGTGCGGAACCATTGCGGAGTGGAAGCGCTCAGAACCCGCCTGACCCTGGCGCCACTGGAAGTACATAACGCCCTGTGAGCCACGCGCCACAAAACTCAAGGAGTTGCGCTTTTCTTGACCAGGGGTCTTGGCGTAGTTTCGAGGCTGCCAGTTCACGGCAGAGGAGCTGTGCTCCATCAAAAGCCACTGCTTGCCATTGGCAAAGGCACGAGTCAGATCGGCCTGCTGAGCAAGGTCGATGTGATTTAGCGGATCGTGCTGGGCTAGGTAGTGGTCGGTTGAAACAAAGTCGACCTCCTTGGACCAGGCAAAGTAATCCATCGCGTAGGTGAACTTCATCGACATGAAGTTGGTGGTGATTGGATTCACCTTGTCGTACTTCTTGATGATGTCGCGTTCCATCTTGTAAAGCTCAAGAGTCACATCCGAGGAGAAGCGCTTAAAGTCAAGCTGCTGACCTGGGTTTGGGTGGGTGCCATCCGGGGTGCGCTTTGGCACCACGATTTCTTTCCACTTGTAGTAGCGCTGCGACCAGAAGTCGGTGCCCCAGGCGTGGTTGAGGTCCTCAATGCTGTCGTACTTCTTCTTTAGCCAGTCTACAAATGCCGAGCGAGAGTTTTCGCAGTAGCAGTAGGGAGCGTGGCAACCGTACTCGTTGTTCACGTGCCACATCACAACCGCTGGGTGCTTGGCATAACGCTTGGCAATCTTCTCAACTAGCGCGGCTGCCTTCTTGCGATAAACCGGGCTGGCAGCGCAGTACTGCTGGCGACCACCGTGAGAGAGTCGAACACCATCAAAGTTCACCGGTAAGACCTCTGGATATGCCAGGGTCATCCATGCCGGTGGAGATGCGGTGGCGGTTGCCATATCGATGCTGATGCCGCCCTGGTGCAATAGCTCAACTACCTCATCGAGCCATGCAAAGTCATATTTACCCTCGCTTGGTTCCAGCTTTGCCCAGGAGAAGATGCCGAGCGACACCAGGTTCACTCCAGCCTTCTGCATCAGCTCGATGTCCTGCTTCCAGACCGACTTGTCCCACTGCTCTGGGTTGTAGTCGCCGCCGAAGTGGAGCTTTTGTAGGTTCAGCATTTAGATTGCCTCTATCTCGATTAGGAACGCATTGTCAGGGAACAAAATTGGGGCTCTCAGACCCATGTGCATCAGGGCACTGCCGGAAAGCTCAACGCCATCAAGCCACTGCACATTTGCGCGCTGCAAGTACTTTGGCTCGCCCGCCGGGAAGACCGCACGGACTCGGTAGTGAGAGTTCTCGTTCAGTCCGGCAAATCGGATGCCGGCAGGCCTTGAACCACCCTGTGTGCCCAGGGTCACATAGGCGAAGATCGCGTTGCGCTGATCTTGTGACACAACTCCGTGAACGAAGCTGGTGTCATCGACTCGGTCAACTCGGACCATGTTGCCCGAGTGAAGAAGGTCACGATTTTGCTTGTAGTAGGTCGCCCAGTTCTTTAGGTGAGCAAGCTCATCTTCAGTGCACTGCGTGATATCCCACTCCAGGCCGGCGTGACCAAACAGTGCGGTGACCGCACGGAATGAGAGCTCGTGGACTCTCAAGGTGGTGTGCGACTTAGTTGGGCCAATGTGAGAGCCGAGTAGCTCCGGAGGGATTGCAAACTGGGTGTAGCGCTGGATTCGCTGGCGATCAGCCGCATCGTTGCAGTCCGAGGTCCAGAA
>JARXAN010000073.1 GCA_029865895.1 Actinomycetota bacterium | reverse complement strand
AGAAGCAAGCCAATGCTGCAGGCGTTCTTGCTGACGCTGGTGATTGCCCCGTTCTTCATTAGCTTTTTGCTTCGCACCTTCGCTTGGAAGCAGATCTTTTCGAATGAGTCGCCCGCGACTCAGTTCCTGCAGTCAATCGGTTTGTTAGCCCCTGACCAGTATGTAATCGGAAGCAGCTTTGCGGTTATTGCTGGTTTGACCTACAACTTCATCCCGTTCATGACCTTGCCGATCTATACCTCGCTCGAGCGTTTGGACACTCGCTTGGTTGAGGCTGGATCCGACCTCTATGCAACGCCAGCTCAGACCTTCTGGAAGGTGACCTTCCCGCTGTCTCTACCCGGTGTTATTTCGGGCACTTTGCTGACCTTCATTCCGATCTCCGGTGACTACATTTCGGCTTCTCGCGACTTCCTCGGTGGTTCTGATACCGCCATGATCGGAAACGTCGTGGAGGCCAACTTCTTCAGAATCCAGGACTACCCAACTGCCTCCGCACTCTCGGTAATGCTGATGGCAGCAATCGTGGTTCTGGTCTCTGTCTACGTTCGAAAGAGTGGAACGGAGGAGCTACTGTGAAATTTTCACTAGGCAAGTGGCTGCTACCGACCTATGTGGCCTTGGCATTCATCTTCATGATGATTCCAATTGGCTACACCTTCGTGTTCTCCTTCAACAAGGTGGAAAAGTCCAACATCGCTTGGAAAGAGTTCACCTTTGACAACTGGCTAAACATGTGTGAACAGCCGGTGGTCTGTGAGGCATTTGGTAATTCACTAGCAATTGCCGTGATCTCAACCCTGATCTCAACAGCTCTCGGCACCGCAATTGCCATTGCACTGGGTCGCTACAAGTTCAAGGGTCGCTCAGTAACCAACCTGCTTTTGTTCTTGCCAATGGCAACCCCTGAGGTTGTTATGGGTGCGGGTCTGGCGGCGCAGTTCCTAAACGTTGGAATCTCGAAGGGCTTCTGGACCATCGTGGTGGCCCACGTTATGTTCACCTTGAGCTTCGTGGTGGTTACCGTCAAGGCACGCGTCGCCACCTTGGATCCAAGGCTTGAGGAAGCCGGGCGTGACCTCTACGCCAATGCGACTTCGGTATTCTGGCGCATCACTTTCCCACTACTTTTGCCAGGCATCATGGCCGCGGCCATGCTTTCGTTTGCATTGAGTTTCGATGACTTCATCATCACGCAGTTCAACTCCGGACCTGAGACTACGTTCCCGAAGTTCGTCTACACCGCTGCTGCTCGAGGCATCCCGCCAGAGGCGAACGTTATTGGATCGCTGGTATTCATCGTGGCAATTGCCATTGTGATGGTGGTTCAGGTTCGCGCTTCTAGAAAAGCTAAGAAGCTTCGTTCCTAAGCGTAAAGCGACTCAACAGCCTCACGGAAGTGGGAGTTGTGGTGCGCAACGTCAGCTTCAGTGGAGGCCGGGGACATCAACACCATGTTGTGGAATGGCGTCATCAAAATACCTCGGTTGATTGCGTGCAGCTGCAGGTACTGCTGAAGCTCAAAGTCATCAGCATCGGCTGCCTGACGGCCGTTTAGGGGAGCTTCAGACCTAAAGCTGTATTCGCCTCGGCAACCAATTCGAGATACCTGCCATGGCAGGTCGTACTCGTCGATGACCGACTGAATGTTTGCAGTCCAAATCTTGGCTAGCTCTTCCATGCGGACAAATGCCTCAGGGGTTAGCACCTCGCTCAATGTGGCGCGAACCGCCGCCATCGAAAGGGCATTTCCAGCCAGGGTGCCGCCGACGCCACCGACGTCGATTGACTCGAGGTTGGTGGAGGTGGCAATGCGCTTCGCTAGTTTCTCAGTGAGGCCAAATGCGCCTACCGGAACTCCACCACCGATGGTCTTACCCAGCACAACTGCATCTGGCTGTAGGTCGTACTCCCTGGTCATTCCGCCGACACCGGCGGAGATGGTGTGGGTCTCATCCAAGATCAAGAGCACGTCATACTTCTGGCACAGTGCCTGCATTCCCTCGAGGTAGCCAGGCTCAGGAAGCACGATACCGATGTTGGTAAGTGCCGGTTCCATCAGCATCGCAGCGACTTCACCGCTCGCAAAAGCTCGCTCGGCGGCTTCTAGATCGTTGAATGGGATGACGACTGTGGTTTGGTTTGGGTGAACCGGCATACCGATGTTGTCATGACGGGGAACGGTGTTGCCGTTATCGTCTAAGACCGCAAAGGTCTCGTCCACGGTTCCGTGGTAGCAGTAGTCATGAACTGCAATCTTCTGTCGGCCGGTCACGTGACGGGCGTAGCGCAGGATGTGACGGTTGGCATCTGTTGCGGTCAAAGTGAATTGCCATTTTGGCAGGCCAAAGCGATCTGCCAAAAGGTTTGCCGATGCAATCGCATTCTCGGTAGGCAACATGTAGGTCGAACCCTTGGCAATCTGCGCCTGAACAGCCTTGACGGTTGCATCTGGAGCGTGGCCACACATCGCACCGGTGTCACCCAGGCAGAAGTCGGTGTAGTCATTGCCGTCGACATCGGTGAAGTGCGAGCCCTTGGCGTGATCGACGTAGATTGGAAAAGGCCCAGGCCACTTGGACATCCAGATCATCGGCACACCCTGGACCATCGGCCCTAAGGCCCTCTGGTGTTTTTCACCTGAAACCGGGTGAGACTGGATAAAGCGGCTAATTTCAGCCTGGAAAAGATTGTCTAGGCGCGCTCTGTCGCCGTAGGCATGCACGATGAATCACCTTCGATTCTTGTCAATTTACGCATCGTTGAGCCCAACAGGCTCTAAAGCCACCCTAGGGGGTGACTTACAACTTTGCCAAACCGGCAGCCAGCACGTCCATTGCGTCGTGCAATAGCTCGTCGGTAATGGCTAGTGGCGGCAGGAAGCGGATCACGTTGTTGTAGGTACCGGCGTTGAGGATCAGCACACCATTGGAGTGGCAGTGCTTCACAAGCGAATCTACCGCCGCGGCACTTGGAGTCTTGGTGCCTGGCTCGACAAGTTCGATGGCGATCATCGCACCCTTGCCGCGTAGGTCACCAATAACCGGATACTGGCTCTTGAGTTCGCCAAGGCGAGAAAGCAGCACGGTCTCAATTTCCAAAGCACGCTCTAGCCAACCACCCTCTTCTAGCTGTTCTAGCACAGCAACACCTGCCGCGGTTGCGGTAGGTGAGCCACCGAAGGTTCCACCGAGGCCACCAGCGTGAGAAGCATCCATGAGCTCGGCGCGACCAACCACACCGGACAGCGGCATACCACCGGCAATGCCCTTAGCAACGGTGATTAGGTCAGGCTCGAAGCCCTCTTCCCACTCTGATGCAAACCACTTACCGGTTCTTGCGATACCGGACTGAACCTCATCTGCCACCATCACGATGCCATTCGCACGGCACCAAGCTGAAAGGGTTCTTAGGAAGCCAGGGGCAGGAACGATAAAGCCACCCTCACCCTGAATTGGCTCGATAAATACTGCAGCTAGCTGAGTAGCGCCAACTCGCTTCTCCAGGTAGGTGATCGCTCTGGTTGCAGCTTCCTCACCGGTCATGCCCTCGGCATCGCGGAACGGGTAGCTCATTGGAGCGTGGTGCACGCTGCCGGCAAGTGGGCCAAACCCGGTGCCGTATGGGTGCATCTTGAAGTTCATGCTCATGGTCAAATTCGTGCGACCGTGGTAGGCGTGGTCAAACACGGCAACCTCGGTGCGGCCGGTTGCCTTGCGAGCAATCTTCACGGCGTTCTCCACCGCTTCTGCACCAGAGGTGAAGAAGGCAGCCTTCTTGGCAAAGTTGCCGGGGGCGTGCTTGGTGATTAGCTCACCAACACGAACGTATGGCTCGTAAGGGGCAACGGTGAAAAGAGTGTGGGTTAGCTTGGCTACCTGGTTCTGGACTGCTTCAACAACTCGGGCATTGGTGTGGCCGATGGTCACCACACCGATTCCGCTACCCATATCGATCAGCTGGTTGCCGTCGACATCCTTCATGATCGCACCGTGGGCGTGATCGATGAAGACTGGAAGCGCAGTGCCAACACCGGCAGCAATTACCTGCTTGCGGCGCTCTTGCATTTGGGTGGAAATTGGACCAGGAATTGCAGTTGCGAGAATTCTCTTTTGCTCAAGGCTCATGTTCCTAGTCTAATTTCGACTTAGCTTTGTTGGCTCTCATTTCATAGATTTGAAAGCGAGTTCTAAGCTTTTGACATGCGCAAAGTAATAGTCCTCGGTTCCACCGGGTCAATCGGCACCCAGGCCCTTGAGGTTATTGCTGCCAATGCGGATCAATTGCAGCTGGTTGGCCTCTCGGCATTTTCCAATCGCGAGCTGATTTCACAGCAGGCCAGAGAGTTTGGACTTAGCGAATCGGCCATCGCCATCGGCGCAGAGGAGGCGGCTCGACTGGTTGAAGAACTGGAAGCCGATGTCGTGGTGAATGGCATCACCGGTTCGGTTGGCCTTGCCGCAACGCTTGCAACCTTGCGTTCGGGAAAGATTTTGGCACTGGCCAATAAAGAATCGCTGATTGTTGGTGGGCCACTGGTGAAAGAGCTTGCTGCCCCCGGCCAGATTGTTCCGGTTGACTCTGAGCACTCGGCAATCGCGCAGTGCCTACGTTCCGGCACCGAGTCGGAAGTTGCGAAACTCATCCTCACCGCCTCCGGCGGACCCTTCCGCGGTTTTAGTAAGCAGCAGCTTGGCGACGTCACCCCAGCCCAAGCGCTTAAGCACCCAACCTGGAGCATGGGAAAGGTAGTCACCACCAACTCCGCAAGCCTCGTGAACAAGGGTCTGGAATTGATCGAGGCGCATCTACTCTTCGACATTCCATTCGACCGCATCGAGGTGACGGTTCACCCGCAGTCGGTGGTCCACTCCATGGTTGAGTTCATCGACGGCTCGGTAATCGCCCAGTGCTCGCCGCCAGACATGAAGCTGCCGATTGCCCTAGGCATGGCGTGGCCAGATCGTCTCGGGCAGGTAAGCCAAGCCGTGGACTGGACCAGGTCCCACACCTGGGTCTTTGAGCCACTGGATGAGGGCGTCTTTGGTTCGGTTGCCCTAGCAAGGCAGGTTGGTATCTCAGGACTTACCTATCCTGCCGTCTACAACGCAGCCAACGAGCAGGCGGTGGAGGCATTCCACGATGGCAAGATTCGATTCACCGGCATCTTTGACGTCATCGAAGAGGTTGTGCAGCGGCACTCGGCTTCGATGCAGCTTTCGCTGGACTCAGTCCTAGAAGCCGAAACCTGGGCTCGCAAGACTGCAGATTCGCTGATAGCAAAGCACTGAGTCGGGTATTTGCAGGTAGCGTTAGAGACAAATGGACATCCTCCTCTACATCCTGGGCATAGTTGCCGTCATCTTCGGAATTGCGCTTTCTATTGGGCTGCATGAGCTGGGTCACTACCTGCCAGCCAAGAAATTTGGTATCCGAGTAAAGCAGTTCATGGTTGGGTTTGGCCCAACAGTAAAGTCCTGGCGCAGGGGAGAGACCGAGTTTGGCTTCAAGGCCATTCCACTGGGTGGCTACATTCTGATGACCGGTATGTATCCGCCGGAGAAAAAGCCATATCGAGGGCTGTTTTCCAAGTGGATAAACGAGGCTAGGGCCGCGGAGCGCGAAGACATCCTGGACTCCGATAAGGGTCGACAGTTTTACGAGCTGGCCCCATACAAAAAGTTGATCATCATGCTCGGTGGTCCGTTTATGAACTTCCTGCTGGGACTGCTGCTGATTGCGATTGCGCTGAGTGGAATTGGCACTATGCAGCAGGGCCTAACCGTGGAAAAGGTTTACCAGTGTGTCGATGTGGCCGAGGATGGCAGTTGCCCCACTGATTCGCCTCTATCTCCGGCGGCGCTCGCCGGCATTGAGCCAGGCGACACCGTAACCGAGGTCAATGGTGAGCCGGTGGTTAGTTGGCCCGAGGTAATCGCTGGTTTCAATAAAAACCTCGGGCAGTCCTCGCAATTGATGGTCACTCGAAATGGCGTAGCTACTTCGCTCACCGTCACCCCGGTGTTTTTGGAGCGTCCGCTCTACACCTCGGACGGCCAGGTGCTACTAAATGACGAGGGCGTCCCGCAGACTGAATTCAAGCCGCTTTTGGGCATCAGGCTGGAACCAGTTGCAGTCCCAATGTCGCTTCAGGATTCCCTGAACTACGGTCTAAATGCCACCGGCGCAACATTCGGTTTCATCATCACCCTGCCCCAGCAGGTTTGGGCGGTAACCAGCTCCACATTTGGATTCGCCGAGCGCGATCCAAACGGTGCGGTGTCCATCGTTGGAGTTGGTCAGCTCGCAGGCGAACTAAGTCAGTCCGAGCTGCCACTGAGCTCCAAGATCGCCTCTCTACTCATGCTCTTGGGCGCATTGAATCTGGCACTGTTTGCCTTCAACCTAATTCCACTGTTGCCCCTGGATGGCGGGCACGTGCTCGGCGCGGTTTACGAATCGCTCAAGCGCAGATTTGGCCGAGTTGTTCTAAAGAAGGACCCGGGACCAATCGATACCGCAAGGACCCTGCCAATTGCCTATGGGGTCTGGCTGGTATTGATTTTTGTTGGCTTACTTTTGATTATGGCCGACATTGTCAACCCAATAACACTCGGCTAGGAACAAAGTAGCCCGGCAAATGTTTATGCTTTGTTGGGATAAGAAGGGATTCAATTGCCTGCTGTAAATCTAGGTCTGCCTAAGTCGCCACCTCCAACTCTCGCTCCTCGGAGAAAGACCCGACAGATCATGGTCGGCAAAGTCCCAGTCGGCAGTGAATCTCCAATTTCAGTGCAGTCAATGTGCACCACCCCAACCACAGACATCAACGCCACCCTGCAGCAGATCGCTGAGCTAACCGCATCCGGTTGCGACATCGTGCGCGTTGCGGTTCCAAGCCAGGACGATGCGGATGTGCTTCGAATCATCGCGAAGCGAAGCCAGATTCCGGTAATTGCAGATATTCACTTCCAGCCAAAGTACGTTTTTCAGGCTATCGATGCCGGCTGTGGAGCGGTGCGCGTAAACCCAGGAAACATTCGCAAGTTTGATGACCAGGTCGCAGATATTGCCAAGGCCGCGAAAGACGCCGGCGTATCGATTCGAATCGGTGTGAACGCTGGCTCGCTAGACCCACGCCTTTTGGAGAAGTACGGCAAGGCCACTCCAGAGGCACTGGTTGAATCAGCCGTATGGGAAGCCAGCCTGTTTGAAGAGCACGATTTCCACGACTTCAAAATCTCGGTGAAGCACAACGACCCGGTGGTTATGGTCAAGGCCTATGAGATGTTGGCTGAGCGCGGTGACTGGCCGTTGCACCTCGGTGTGACTGAGGCGGGTCCGGCATTCCAGGGCACCATCAAGTCTTCGGTAGCCTTCGGTGCGCTCCTGGCGAAGGGAATTGGCGACACCATTCGCGTTTCGCTCTCCGCACCTCCGGTTGAGGAAATCAAGGTTGGATCCCAGATTCTTGAGTCGCTCAACCTGCGTCCTCGCAAGCTTGAGATTGTTTCGTGCCCATCCTGCGGTCGCGCTCAGGTTGACGTTTACACCCTGGCCAACGATGTCACCGCAGGACTTCAGCACCTAACCGTGCCAATCCGCGTTGCCGTAATGGGTTGTGTTGTGAATGGTCCTGGTGAGGCTCGTGAGGCAGACCTCGGTGTTGCCTCCGGAAATGGCAAGGGACAGATTTTCGTGAAGGGTGAGGTTGTAAAAACCGTCCCTGAGTCGGAGATCGTTGCGACCTTGATTGAAGAGGCAAACCGCATTGCAGCCGAGATGGACCCAGCATTAGTTGGCACGGCTCAAGTAATGGTGGGCGACAAGTAGCTAACATTGAGCCCATGCCTATTCGCTTGAGCTCACTTTTTCTGCGCACCCTGCGCGAGGATCCTTCTGACGCCGAAGTAAACAGCCACCGCCTTTTGGTTCGTGCCGGTTACATTCGCCGCAATGCACCCGGTGTCTTCACCTGGTTGCCACTTGGACTTCGAGTCAAGGCCCGCATCGAGCAGATCATCCGCGAAGAGATGACCAATGCCGGAGCCCAGGAAGTCTTCTTCCCAGCGCTTTTGCCGAGGGAGCCTTTCGAGGCAACCGGTCGCTGGCACGAATACGGCGACAACCTCTTTAGGCTTCAGGATCGTAAGAAGGCCGACTACCTTTTGGCCCCTACTCACGAAGAGGTTTTCACCCTCTTGGTGAAGGACCTTTACTCGTCTTACAAGGACCTACCACTTTCGATTTACCAGATTCAGAACAAATACCGCGATGAGGCAAGGCCAAGAGCGGGCCTCTTGCGCGGTCGCGAATTTGTGATGAAGGACGCCTATTCATTTGACGTCAACGATGAGGGACTAGCGATTAGCTACCAAGCTCAGCGCGATGCCTATGAGCGAATCTTCCAGCGCCTTGGCGTTGAGTATGCGGTGGTAAAAGCCGATGCCGGAGCCATGGGCGGTTCCAAGTCCGAGGAATTCCTCAACCCATCTGCGATTGGCGAGGACACCTTTGTTCGCTCAGCAGGTGGTTTTGCAGCCAATGTCGAAGCCGTGAAGTTTGCTGTTGCCCCTGATGTTGACGGTTCTAAGAACCCAGCCGCTGTGGTTCACGACTCGCCAAATACTCCGACCATTGCAACTTTGGTGGACTACTCAAACGCCAGCTTCCCAAAGGGGGCTGGCCAGTGGAGTGCCGCTGACACCCTGAAGAATGTGGTTTTGGCTCTAACCTCTCCAGAGGGTAAGCGCGAAATTGTCATCGTTGGTGTCCCAGGAGATCGAGACGTAGACCAAAAGCGTGCCGAGGCATTCTTTGGACCTAACGAGGTCGAGGCTGCAAACGAAGAGGATTTCGCAAAGCACCCGCAGTTAGTCAAGGGCTACATCGGCCCGGTGAAGGATGGCGTTCAGCTGTTAGGCAAGGACGCTGCAAGCGGAGTTCGTTACCTGCTTGACCCGCGCGTTGCGAATGGCAGCCAGTGGATCACCGGTGCAAACATCGACCAGAAGCACGTTTACCACCTGACTTACGGACGTGACTTCACTGCGGACGGAGTTGCCGACATCGCTGAGATTCGTCAGGGTGACCCGGCTCCAGATGGATCCGGACCGCTTGAACTTGCCCGCGGAATTGAGATTGGTCACGTCTTCCAGCTCGGTCGCAAGTATGCCGAGGCACTAGGTCTTCAGGTCTTGGACGAAAACGGCAAGCTAGTCACCGTGACCATGGGTTCATACGGCATCGGCGTGACTCGCTTGGTAGCAGTAATTGCCGAGGCATCTCACGATGACAACGGATTGATCTGGCCAGAGAGCGTTGCTCCGGCAGATCTTCACATCATTGCTGCCGGTAAGGATGAACTGCCATTTGAGGCTGCTGAGAAGCTTGCTTTGGAGGCTGAGAAATACAACCTTTCGGTCATTTTGGATGACCGAGCCAAGGTGAGCCCAGGTGTGAAATTTGCCGATGCCGAGCTGATTGGTGTGCCATGGATCATCATCTGTGGCCGCGGAGTGGCAGACGGAGAAGTTGAGTTGTGGAACCGTCGTAGCGGCGAGCGCGTTCAGGTCAAGCTAGAATCAGCAGTAGCTGAGCTTTTAGCTAAGCGCGCATAAGAAAATACGTTAGGAGCGGCCTCATGGATATCGACATTTCGGTGCTGCGACTTTTAGAGCGCGAAAAAGAAATTCCATTTGACGACCTGGTCAACATCATTGAGTCCGCCATTCTGGCAGCCTTTTCAAAGACCGGCCACGATGCCAAGGGTGCGCGAGCAGAGTTAGACCGCAAGACCGGTCACGTAACGATCTACGCCCCTGAGCTGAATGAAGAGGGCGAGCAGGTCGGCGAGACTGATGTCACCCCAGAAGGCTTTGGTCGAGTTGCTGCCTACGCTGCAAAGCAGGTTATTGCTCAGCGCATGCGCGAGATCTCAGACGAAGGTTTGCTGGGGGAGTTCAAGGGCAAAGAAGGCGACATCGTTGCCGGAGTTATTCAGCAGGGCTCTCGCTCCAACATGGTTTACGTAAACCTGGGTTCGATCGAAGCGCTCATGCCACCGGAAGAGCAGGTTCCTGGCGAGGACTACGCCCACGGTTCTCGCATTCGTGTCTACCTCACAAGTGTTCAGCGCGGCCCACGCGGCCCGCAGATCACGGTTTCTCGCACTCACCCAAACCTGGTTCGCAAGCTATTTGCCCTCGAGGTTCCCGAGGTGGCATCCGGGCAGGTTGAGATTGCATCTGTTGCCCGCGAAGCCGGTCACCGCACCAAGATCGCCGTTATTGCCAGAGAACCAGGCATCAATGCCAAGGGTGCTTGCATTGGTGAACTCGGTCAGCGCGTTCGTGCGGTCTCGGCAGAACTAAACGAAGAGAAGATCGACGTCGTTGATTTCAACGAGGATCTAGCAAAGTTTGTAGCCCAGGCACTATCTCCTGCCAGAGTTTCTGATTCGTTCGTGATTGATGCTGCGACCAAGGCCGTGAGGGTTTTGGTCCCTGATTTCCAGCTCTCGCTGGCGATTGGTAAAGAGGGTCAAAACGCCCGTTTGGCTGCCAAGCTGACCGGCGCCAAGATCGACATTCAGCCCGACAGCATTCTCGAAGGCTAGCCCTATTGGGGCTAAGGGCCTAGAATGAAGCCGGTAAGAACCTGCGTTGGCTGTCGCCAGCGCGATTCGAAAGAGAATTTGGTTCGAGCAATTGCAGAAAACGGTGTTGTGAGAGTTGATCTCGCGGGCCGGCTTCCAGGCCGAGGGGTTTGGTTTCATCGAGGTTGTTCGCAATTAGTTTTGGATCGAAAAGGGTTCAGAAAAGCCTTGGGCGAAGCAAGTACCGCTGAGTTTGAGGCCTGGCATAGACAGGCAAGAGAAGATGCTGGAAACAAAATGAGTTCCTCGAAATGAGATTCGCTCACAACTAAAGCCTGCCCTGTTCGG
>JARXAN010000031.1 GCA_029865895.1 Actinomycetota bacterium | reverse complement strand
ACACCCTCGACCTTGTAGGTCCAGCAATCTGGATACCTGGCTCGCAATCTGGCGAGCGGTTCGGTCAAATCGGGTTGGTGCGGCAGCACCATTTCTAGATCGCGAGAAAGCACAACCTTTTTCAATTCTGTTTCGTTGATCTCGGTGATTGCCTGGGCGACTGCGGCCTGGAAGCCAGATGCACTGAGCTTGCCCGCTTGGAATTGGGTTGGAGCAGCGTTGACTGCTTCTACTTGGTCCTCGGCCTCAACCTCGATGACAAAGCTGGCTTCTGGCCTTAGAACATAGAGCCGTTTTGGAACTACCAAGACGCTCTCGATAGCTGACTTTTCGGAGAAAGTGATCGAACTGAATGCCACGAGTGAGCTACCAGGGAGCTTTACCTGATCGAGGATCTCAGCCTCGGCACAAACCTCACGCCACTTTGCAGCCAGGGTTGAAATGCGATCTTTGCCGGTTGCAGAGAGCCGAAGGGCAACTCCCTGGCCAACCAAAGTCTGGTTGCTTCGAGCAAAAAGAAAGTCCCCGGTCGGGATGTCCGAGAGCTCAATTAGACGCGAAGTCACCTTGAGCGGCATGGAAATCCTTTACTAAGAGTTGGCTGTGAGCATCAGCGAATGCTGGGGACTGGCACGAGCACTACCTATTCTTGAGTTAAGTCTAGGCGAGGAGTCCAATGCGAAAAGTTGTCGCGGTATTCCTTGCGCTACCAATGTTGATGTTCCCGCTTGCAGCTCTGGCTGATGAAGAATCAAATGAGACTGGGGAACAAGAGGCACAAGAGCAGGTCATCGGACCTCAGGTGCTCAGTCCTAGCGGCTATGAGCCAAAGTCTGAACCGATCAATGTCTCTGAAATTGTGATTACCAGGCAAACTCCGGCGGACCAATTCGTGCTGGCAACCACTCCTCTGGTGCTGGCATTGGGAGCAGGTTCTATCGGGCTGGTGATTTACACCTTCGCTCGGGGCGCTAAGGGCGAAGATAAAGATTAGACTCTACTGGTGAGCAAGGCCGACCTATCCAAACAACCGCAAGCCGTATCGGCAATGTTTGACTCGGTCGCAGATTCTTACGACAAAACCAATGACCTACTTTCCTTCGGTCAGGCACGCCTCTGGCGGGGCAAGGTTGCCAGAGCGGTAAACGCCAAAGCGGGCGAGCAGATTCTAGATATCGCAGCCGGCACCGGCACCAGCTCAATGGCATTTCTATCCGAGGGCGTTCGAGTGGTAGCGGCAGATTTCTCCAATGGGATGTTGGAGGTTGGCAAAAAGAAGTATCCAAAACTGGAGTTCGTATTTGCCGATGCCATGAAGCTTCCTTTCAAGGACCAAGAGTTTGATGTGGTGACCATGAGCTTTGGTCTTCGCAATGTGCAGGATCACAAAGTTGCCTTGGGTGAGTTCCTGCGGGTCCTCAAGCCCGGCGGCCGCTTGGTGATCTGCGAGTTCTCTCACGTTCCAGGGCCACTGGGTGTGCTGTACCGCTTCTACCTCAAGTACTTCTTGCCAAAGATCTCCGCTCTTTTCTCCAAGAGCCCAGAGGCTTACGATTACCTCTCCGATTCCATCCAGGCATGGCCCAAGCAGAAACAGTTGGCTCAGGACATTGCAAATGTTGGCTTTAGCGAGATTGGTTTCAAGAACCTCTCGCTCGGCATCGTCGCAATTCACAAGGCGGTGAAGCGATGAAGGTTTCACTTCCGAGCCAGCTCAGATTGGTTTCCGATAAAGCTTTGATTGCCGATCTTGAGACCCGCATGGCAATCGTCGAAAAGCGCATCGCAGAGGCAACGTCCCACACCGAGTCACTGGTCAATGAATTCTCCAGTCACCTAGCTGCAGCTGGCGGCAAGCGACTGCGCCCGGTACTAACCCTTTTGACCTCTCACCTTGGTGACCCCAATGAGGAGGAGGTGCTGGATGCTGCGGTAGTGATGGAGATCACCCACCTGGCAACTCTGTACCACGATGACGTGATGGACCAGGCTTCAAAGCGCAGAGGTGTTGACACCGCCCACATGGTTTGGGGCAACAACGTTGCAATCCTCACCGGTGACCTGTTGTTTGCCAGGGCATCCAACATCGTCTCTGGTTTGGGTGATGACTCACTAAAGCTTCAGGCCAAGGTCTTTGAGCAATTGGTGCTTGGTCAGCTGCACGAAACCATTGGACCTCAAGATGGCCAGGACATCATCGAGCACTACTACGAGGTATTGCGCGATAAGACCGGTTCACTAATTGCTCTCTCGGCCCAAATCGGTGCTTTGGTATCTGGTGCACCTGGTGAGTACCAAGAGCCGCTAAAGCAGTTTGGCGAGAGCATCGGAGTCGCCTTCCAGCTGATTGACGACATCATCGACATTCAAAGCACCAAGGACCAGTCCGGCAAGGTTGCCGGAACTGACCTGTTAGCCGGAGTTCCAACCCTTCCGGTATTGCTTTTGGCTAATCACCACGATGCAGATTCCCAAGCGCTCTTGGCAAAAATCTCGAATGGTTTGGAAGAAGCAGACCTAAAAGACGTGTTGAGTAAATTGCGCTCTCACAAGGTAATGGCTGAGTCACTAATCATTACCAATGGCTGGGCGGATCGGGCCAAGGCTGCGCTTGATCCACTGCCAGCCTCGAGCGTGAAGTCGGCACTGATTGCATTCGCCGACGCAGTTGTTGATCGGCAAGGTTAGAGGAAAGTAATTGGCAAAACTACGTTTGGCGGTAATCGGGGCGGGGCCAGCCGGCATTTACGCATCGGACCTAATCCTCAAAGCAGAGCGTGACTTTGAGGTTTCGATCGACCTTTTTGACCTTCTGCCAGCACCTTACGGTTTGGTGCGCTACGGAGTTGCTCCTGACCACCCAAGAATCAAGGGCATCATTCGTGCTCTCTACGAGGTGCTGGACCGAGGCGACATTCGTTTTTTCGGAAACGTAAAGTACGGCACCGACATCACCCTCGATGACCTAAAGCAGCACTACAACGCAGTGATTTTCGCAACCGGTGCAATCCAGGATGCCGACCTAAAGATTCCAGGCGTTGAGCTAGATGGTTCATACGGTGCGGCTGACTTTGTGAACTGGTATGACGCTCACCCAGACTTCCCACGCTCATGGCCACTTGATGCCAAGCAGATTGCAGTTATCGGTAACGGTAACGTCGCACTAGATGTGGCACGCATGCTGATCAAGCGTCCGGATGACCTACTTTCCACCGACATTCCAGACCACGTTTACGAGGGCCTCAAGGCATCTCCGGTGACCGATGTTCACGTCTTCGGAAGACGTGGCCCGGCACAGGTGAAGTTCAGCCCACTGGAATTGCGTGAGGCATTGCACATCGAAGGCGTGCAGTCCATTGCCTATGACGAAGACTTCCAATACGACGAGGGTTCTCAAAAGGCGATCGACAGCAACAACCAGGTTCGCGTAATGGTGAAGACTCTCGAAGATCTTCGCGAGAACCCACAGGAACCTCAGGAGCGCAGGTTGCACCTGCACTTCTTCGCATCTCCCGTTGAGGTTTTGGGTGAAGACGGCAAGGTGGTTGGCCTAAAGGTTCAGCGCACCAAGCTCGATGGCACCGGAAACGTAACCCCGATCGATGAGTTTGAAACCTTCCCGGTGCAAGCGGTCTACAGAGCGGTTGGTTACTTCGGTTCGGCTGTTGATGAGATTCCTTTTGATTCCAAATACGGTGTGATTCAAAACAGCGAGGGTCGTGTGCTGGATGATGCTGGCAAGCAGATCCCAGGCGTTTACTGCACCGGTTGGATCAAGCGCGGACCCGTTGGCCTGATCGGCCACACCAAGGCAGATGCCATTGAGACCATCTCGCACGTGATTGCCGACCGCGCCATGTGGTGGCAGCCGGCTAAGCCCGCCGAGAACGAAATTCTTGCCACCTTGGATTCTCGTGGCGTGAAGTATTTGGACTGGAAAGACTGGCTGACCCTTGATGCCAAAGAGCTTGCTCTGGGTGCTCAGGATGGTCGCGAGCGAAAGAAGCTGTTTGACCGCGAGGAGATCTCCTCGATTATTGAAGGCTCCAAGTAATTGGAGAAGCTCTCGGGGAAGAGGCTTCGCAAGGCACAAATTGCCATGCTTATCACCTTCACCTTCACAGGTCACATCGCGCTTAGCTCGGTGGCTTGGGTGCCGGAATTCATCGATCGCCTAGGTGTTTCCTTCGCAACCTGGGGAACCATCATTGGCTTTGGAGTCATCGGTTCAATCACCCCGCTGTTCTTCGTCTCACGTCTGATCATGCGGTTTGGCCCAAGGACTTTGATCCGCTTCGGTAATTACTTCGGGGCTTTGTTCCTGGTCCTTCTTGGCCTTACTTCCGACCCTTTGCTCTGGTTCTTCATCAACATCGGCTTCAACTTCTTCATGTCGATTCTGGGTGTCTCGGTGAACTCCCACTCGGTTTTGTTGCAAAAGCAAATCTCTAAGAATGTGATTGCGCGCTTCCACGCCGGTTGGAGTCTGGGTGCTGTGGCAGCTGCGATGACCGGTGGTCTCTCCACGCTGTTTTTGGAGCTCGAGCAGTTCTTGGTCATCGTTGCAATTTTGAATGTGATTGTTTTTGAGTTTGCCCTGCGCTGGCTGCTCTCACCAACCGAAGACGGTCACTTAGAAGAGCGAGCCGGTGTAGTAAAGCGCAAGTTCTATCAGGTGCCGGCTCAGTTAGTCCTTTTGGCTTTTGGAATGATCGGCATCGTCTTTCCGGAGGTTGCAGTCATTGACTGGGCAGCTGTTTATGCTCGGGATATCCTGAATGTCGAATTGGCTCTCAGATCCCTGCCGTTTGCTGCCTTTATGGTCGGCATGATTGTTGGGCGACTTTCAATGACCAGGTTGGCTGAGAAATACCACCCGAATCTGATTGCATCTCGCGGGGCATTCCTAGCCGCTGGCGTTTTGGCCCTTGCCACCATCTCGGCACCATTTTTGGCTGACACCTCCAGCACTTGGGCCCTTGCCGCAACCATGGTGCTTTGGCTAGTTGCGGGTCTTGGCTTGGCCCCGGGAGCACCAACATTCCTATCCGCCGCAGGTCACATCCCAGGTGTTTCGACAGCTTGGGCGGTCTCGAGATTGTCTTTGATGAGCTCGACCATGCAGGTTATGGCAAAGACTTTGATGGGAGCGTTGGCAGAGGGCGTAGGTCTGTCGCTGGCCTTCTTCTTCCCGGTCACCTTGGCCATAGTCTCAGGACTGATTGCCTTACAGTTCACCAAGCGAGCTAAGCAGGCAGACCTCGATTCGGTTTCACCGCCAACCTCACCGATGCCTATCATCGTTATTGAGGAGCGCAGGTAATCAATGACACTTTTTGCACTTGGCAATAAGCCGATGAATTATGCCTGGGGCTCATCTCCGCTGCTATCGGATCTCTTGGGGATCGAAGAACCTGACTACCCAATTGCTGAGCAGTGGTTTGGCACACACCCAACCGCTCCCGCAAATGTTCTCGATTCAACCAGCGGCACCCTCACCGAGCGATTCGGTGAGCTTGGCTATTTGGTGAAGTTTTTGGCGGCTGCTAATCCGCTTTCGATTCAGGCGCACCCAACCAAGCAGCATGCCGCTCAACAGTTTCTGAACCACCACCCTTCTTACTCGGATAGCAATCACAAGCCGGAGCTGATTATTGCTGTCACCGACTTCAGAGCGCTGTGTGGGTTTAGGCCTCTAGAAGAGCTGCAAGCGGATCTAGATGCACTTGCTCAGGCCCATGAGAGCTTTGTGCCACTTGCCGAAGTGTTTGGACTCGGTGGTTACCAGCCAGCGATGCAGTGGATCTATGAGTCAAGCCCCGAGCTGATTTTGACCCTGGTGGCTCACGCATCTGTGTTGGGTCGAAAGCGCGATCGTCTAATCGAGCAGTTGTTCCAGCTCTACGGTCAAGACCACGGAGTTCTAGTTTCGCTGCTCATGAACCTGGTCACACTCTCGCCAGGCGAGGGCTTGTATCTACCAGCCGGTAACATCCACGCCTATCTCGAGGGCCTAGGCGTTGAGGTAATGGCGAGTAGCGATAACGTGCTGCGTGGTGGACTTACCTCAAAGCCAGTTGATGTTCGAGAACTACTCAGGGTC
>JARXAN010000074.1 GCA_029865895.1 Actinomycetota bacterium | reverse complement strand
ATGCAAAGCCAATCTCTCACCCGGTTAAGTTCTTCGAAAAGGGCGACAAGCCACTAGAAATCGTCTCAACCCGCCAGTGGTACATCACCAACGGTGGCAAGGATAAGGAACTTACTCAGCAGCTAATCTCCAAGGGCCGCGATCTGGAGTTTCACCCGAGCTTTATGCGAGTGCGGCTAGAGGATTGGATTAATGGTCTAAATGGCGACTGGCTTATCTCTCGCCAAAGATTCTTCGGAGTTCCAATTCCGGTTTGGTACAAGCTTGACCAGGATGCAAACCCAGTATTCGATGAGCGCATTGTTCCAGCTTTGGAGCAGCTTCCAATCGACCCAAGTTCCGACGTTCCAGTTGGATTCAGTGAAGATCAGCGCGGCAAACCAAACGGCTTTGTTGGCGAGCTGGACATCATGGACACCTGGGCAACCTCATCGCTAACCCCGCAACTTGCTGGCGGCTGGCTAACTAAGCCAGAGCAGTTCGCCAAGGTTTTCCCATTTGATCTTCGCCCTCAGGGTCAAGACATCATTAGAACCTGGCTGTTATCGACCCTACTTAGAAGTGAGCTGGAACACGGCGTATTGCCATGGAAGCACGCCGCAATCTCGGGCTGGATCCTGGACCCAGACCGCAAGAAAATGTCAAAGTCCAAAGGCAACGTGGTTGTTCCAAACGAGCTTTTAGAGAACCACGGTTCTGATGCGGTTCGCTACTGGGCAGCCAGTGCACGTTTGGGCACCGATGCAGCATTTGACGAAGGCCAAATGAAGATTGGTCGCAGGCTTGCCAACAAGCTTTTGAACGCCGGTCGATTTGCTCTTAGCTTCGAACTACCGAGCGGTGTAACCGAAGTGACTGAACCGGTCGATCAGGCCATGCTGGCAGCTCTTCGAGACGTCATTGAGAACGCCACAAGGGCATTTGATGGCTACGACCACACCAAGGCACTAGAAACCACCGAAACCTTCTTCTGGACCTTCACAGACGATTACCTGGAATTGGTAAAAGAGCGTGCCTACGGCAACTCGGGTCAGTCGGCGCAAGAAATCGGTTCTGCGGTTATCGCACTTCGCGAAGCACTGGCGATTTTGGTGAGGCTGTTTGCACCATTCATCCCATTCTCTGCAGAGGAAGTCTGGAGCTGGTGGCAGCAGGGCTCGGTGCACCTCAGCCCTTGGCCTCAAAGCAACGAGATCAAGTTCCAGGACCCGAAGTTGATGAAGGTTGCCAGCGAAGCGCTGGTTCAGATTCGCAAGTCAAAATCCGATGCCAAGCTTTCGATGAAGGCTGAAATCAAGACCGCGACTTTGTCTGGTTCTGAGGAGCTCTCGCTAATTGCGGAAGACCTTAAGTCGGTTGGAAAGATTGCAGACCTGAAATTGCTAATTGGCAACGAATTGGTACTTTCCGACTTGGAGTTCGCCTCAGAGGAATAGCATTTTGGGATGACTAATCCCCTAATGCAACCATCCCAGCTAGACAACGAACTTCCAGATTTTGCAAATCTGCGTGACGAGCACTACCTGCCAGCGTTTGAGCACGCGGTGGCTGAGCACAATAAAGAAATCGCAGCAATCCTGGCCCAGCCAGCCGTAACCTTCAAGAACACTCTTGAGGCGATGGAGCGCTCGGGCGGGCTATTGAGCACGATGCTGATGGTCTTCTACAACAAGTCTTCAAGCGACACCAACGAGACCCTCCAGGAGCTAGAGGCGGAAATCGCTCCTCGATTCGCAGCCCACATGGACAGCATTCGCCTCAACCCAGCGCTATACGCCCGCATCACCGAGCTTGACTCAAAACGTTCAGAACTTGGCCTCGATACCGCCAGCGATCGCCTCCTTAGCAAGTACCTTGAGGACTTCAACTTTGCAGGCGCTGGACTCAGCGAAGCATCTCGCAAGCGGGTAGCGCAGATCAATGAGCGCTTGAGCTCTTTAGAGGCAGAGTTTGACAAGAGACTGCTGGCCGACACCAACGACCTTGCTGTTGAACTCAGCGATGACTCCCGCCTGGGTGGTTTGACCAAGGATGAAATTGACAGCCTTGCTCAGGCTGCTACCGAGCGTGGCAAAACTGGCTTTGTCATTCCACTTCTGAACTACTCCGGACACCCATTGATTGCTGCCCTGGAAGATCGTGAGCTTCGCCAGGAACTAATGCAGCGCACACTGTCTCGTGGCTCTCGAGGAAACTCGAATGACACCAGCAGCGTAATCAAGGCACTTTTGGACCTCAGACGCGAAAAGGCTGCGCTATTCGGCTTCGCCAATTACGCGCAGTACGTTCTGACTCAGCAAACCGCCAAGAGCCCAGACCGAGTTCACGAGGTTCTTCGCAAGATTGCCCCGGTTGCCAAGCGCAATGCCGTTGCCGAGGGCGAGGTATTGGCCTCTCTAATGCAGCGTGAAGTCGGTGCGTCGGATCTTCGTTCTTGGGACTGGGATCGCTACACCGAGCAGCAGCGTAAGGAAAAATACTCCATCGACACCTCTGTGCTGAAGCCTTACTTTGAACTGACCCGAGTTCTAGAAGACGGTGTTTTCTTTGCCGCTGGTCAGCTCTACGGCTTGAAGTTCACCAGACGCCCTGACCTTGTCGCCTACCACCCAGACGCAAATGTCTACCAGGTGGACTTCGAGGATGGTTCACGCTGTGGGCTATACATCTTTGACCCATACGCACGTCCATCAAAGCGCGGTGGCGCATGGATGAATAACCTGGTTGACCAGTCTCACCTTCTTGGCAAGTTGCCGGTTGTTGTGAACAACATGAACATTCCAAAGCCAGCGGCAGGCAACCCATCGCTTATGACGTTGGATGAAGTGAACACGCTGTTCCACGAGTTTGGTCACACCCTGCACGGATTGCTATCCGACGTGAAGTACCCGAGATTCTCCGGCACCAGCGTTGAGCGGGACTTTGTTGAGTTCCCATCGCAGGTAAACGAGATGTGGATGCTTTGGCCAGAGGTGTTGCAGAACTATGCAATCCACCACAAGACCGGTGAGAAGCTCTCGCTGGATTGGATCGACAAGTTGCAGGCCACTGAAGCCTTCAACCAGGGCTTTGCAACCGCACACTACCTGCAGGCCGCAATTCTTGACCTAGCCATGCACGAGGCCAGCCAGACCCCAGTGGACTTGGTTGCATTCGAGGCTCAGGCAATCAAGGACTACGGACTGGATTACCACGCCGTGCCGACCCGTTATCGCCCGAACTACTTCGCGCACATCTTTGCCGGTGGCTACTCGGCTGGTTACTACGGCTACATCTGGTCTGAAGTTTTGGATGCGGAGAGCGTCGATTGGTATAAGTCACAGGGTGGTTTGAGCAGAAAGAACGGTCAGAAGTTTGCCGATTCACTGCTTTCCCGCGGTGGCGAGACTGACTCGATGGAATTGGTTCGTGAACTGCTCGGGCGTGAGCCAGAGATTACGCCGCTACTGAAGCGTCGCGGTCTGCTCTAAAGCTTTCTGCCCAATAGCCAAACAATTACACCGGCGAGCAGCGCCCAGAACGCTCCGCCGATCCCAAGAATCGTCACGCTCGCTGCGCCAATTATGAATGTGACAACCGCCGCAAGGCGGGTTGAATCATCCGTGACAGCGCCCCTTATGGCATTAGCGAAGGTATTTATAAGCGCTATGCCAGCAAGCGAAAGCAGTAGCTCGCGAGGAACTGCAAGAACAAAGGCTGCGAATGGCGCGGCGAAGAGTGCGAAGAGAATGTAAATCACTCCACCCCAGCTCGATGCAATCCAGCGCTTGTTAGGATCCTTTGCCGCGCTGGAATCAGCATTCAGCGCTGCCGTAATTGCGGCAAGGTTTAGACCAAAGCCACCAAACAAACTCGTGACCATCGAAGCGCTTCCGGTGGCGGCAAACACCTTGCCAGCCGGAACCTGATATCCAAGCGAAGACATGATTGCTAGCCCAGGAAGGTTCTGGCTGGCCATCGTGATCAGGTAGAGCGGAATGCCGATGGCAATGATCGCCGCTAGTTCAAACTGAGGGATGACTAATGCAAGCTCAGGCCAGAAACTTCCAAAGCTTGCGTCACTGGCTTCCGGTGACGCTCCGATAAGCACAAAACCGAGACCGATCGCGATTGGTGTTGCCCACAGCGGCAGGAAGCGATTGATCAGGAACCAAACCACTATCACCGGCAAAATCAAAGCTGGAAAGTCAACCGCGGAGTGAACGGTAGCCACTACAAAGGGGAATATCACTCCAGCCAACATTGCGGCAGAAATCTGAGGTGGGATCTTTCGAACCAGTGAACCCAAAGCCGGCCACAATCCAGTCACGACGATAAGCAGGCTCGAAACCATAAAGGCTCCAACAGCCAATTCGAAGCTAAGCCCAAGACCTGCACTTGCTGCCAAAAAGGCAGCACCCGGAGTGCTCCACACCACGCTGATCGGCATCTTTAGCCACACGCTCAGTGCGATGGACATCACTCCATAGCCGACCAACATCACTGCTAGGGCGGTAGAGATTTGAGAGTTAGATGCCCCCATGGCAGCAAGCCCGGCAATAGCGATGGCGAAGGTTGCGACAGACCCAGTAATCGAGGCAACCGTGCCCGCTACGAAGGGGGCTAAGCGCTCGGAATTGAGATTGATTTTTCTACCTAGGCGGTCTTGTCTTTGAGGCGCTGTGGTAGTTCTTGAACCTTCGGAAGTGACTTGTTGGCAACGATTTCCTCGGTTATCACAACGCGGCCCTGCTCAGTTGAACCTGGAAGCTCGAACATGATCGGTCCCAAGACCTCTTCAAGAATTGCCCTAAGGCCTCGAGCTCCGGTATCGCGAGATACCGCTAGGTCGGCAATCTTTTCAATGGCGGCAGGTTCGAATTCCAGCTCAAAGCCATCGATCTCAAACATCCGCTGGTACTGCTTGATCAGAGCGTTCTTTGGCTCGGTCAAAATTGAAATCAACGCTGCCTTGTCCAATTGCTCAACGGTGGCAATTACAGGGAGACGGCCGATGAACTCTGGAATCAAGCCAAACTTGCGAAGATCTTCCGGCTGAACCTGCTTGAAGACGTCTTGGTTGTCAGTCTTCTCCTTCAATGGAGAACCAAAGCCGATGCCCTTCTTGCCGGTTCGCTCCCCCACGATGGTTTCTAGACCCGCGAAAGCTCCGGCAACAATAAAGAGCACGTTGGTGGTGTCAATCTGAATGAATTCCTGCTGCGGGTGCTTACGACCACCCTGAGGTGGCACCGAGGCAATGGTGCCCTCAAGAATCTTTAGCAGTGCCTGCTGAACACCTTCGCCCGATACGTCGCGGGTAATCGATGGGTTCTCTGCCTTGCGGGAAATCTTGTCGATCTCATCGATGTAGATTATGCCGGTCTCAGCCTTCTTAGGGTCGTAGTCGGCAGCCTGGAGCAGCTTTAGAAGAATGTTTTCGACATCCTCACCAACGTAACCAGCTTCGGTTAGGGCGGTGGCGTCAGCAACAGCGAATGGGACGTTTAGACGCTTTGCCAAGGTCTGAGCCAAATAGGTTTTACCGCAACCGGTAGGACCCATTAGCAAAATGTTTGACTTCGCAATTTCGATGTCGTCGTGGCTCTTTCCGCCGCGAGTGAGGGTTCCGGTGGCGCGAATACGCTTGTAGTGGTTGTAAACCGCTACCGCCAACTGCTTCTTGGCATTGTCCTGGCCAATAACGTACTCGTCTAGGAAGGCTTTGATTTCGCGAGGATTTGGAAGATCTAGAGACTCGGTGGATTCCTGGGCCTGAGCGCCAAGCTCCTCTTCGACAATCTCATTGCAGAGTTCGACGCACTCATCGCAGATGTAAACCGAGGCTGGGCCTGCGATTAGCTTTCGCACCTGGCGCTGGCTCTTGCCGCAGAAGGTGCACTTCAGCAGTTCGCTGGTCTCACTCAATGTCATGCAAAAACCCTATATCGGGTTAGGGACTTTTTGCGGGAGGTTGGAGGACTTTTTAGCCCTTGCGGGAAGTCAGTACCTGATCAATTAGACCGTACTCCAGCGCTTCCTGAGCGGTAAGAATCTTGTCGCGATCAATATCCTTGTTGACCTTGGCAAGATCTTGGCCGGAGTGCTTGGCCAAAGTGTGCTCAAGCCACTCGCGCATACGCATGATTTCCTTGGCCTGAATCTCAATGTCAGAAGCCTGACCCGAGCCACCGCCTCCGGTTGCTGGCTGGTGAATCAGCACTCGAGCGTTTGGAAGTGCAAGGCGCTTTCCCTTTGCTCCGGCTGCCAAAAGCACAGCGGCTGCAGAGGCAGCCTGTCCTAGGCAGACGGTCTGAATCTGAGGCTTGATGTACTGCATGGTGTCGTAAATCGCAGTTAGCGCGGTGAACGATCCACCCGGGGAGTTGATGTACATCGTGATGTCGCGATCTGGGTCCTGGGACTCCAAGACCAATAGCTGCGCCATGATGTCATCTGCAGATGCGTCATCCACCTGCACGCCTAGGAACACAATGCGGTCCTCGAACAACTTGGTGTATGGGTTGTGACGCTTGAAGCCGTAAGGAGTGCGCTCTTCAAACTCAGGCAGGATATAGCGCGACTGCGGCATTGGGATTCGACCCGCGGCTGATTCTAGATAAGTCATCTTTAGGCCTTTCCTACGCCCGTTGAGCGGTTTGCAAACTCTTGAATGTGATCGATAAAGCCATACTCCAAAGCTTCCTGAGCGGTGAACCAGCGGTCGCGGTCACCATCAAGCATTACCTGGTCAACGGTCTTGCCGGTTTGCGCTGCGGTGATCGAAGCGAGCTGGCGCTTCATGGACATGATCAACTCGGCCTGGGTCTGGATGTCAGATGCGGTTCCACCAAAGCCACCGTGCGGCTGGTGCAGCAGCACACGGGTGTTTGGGGTGGCGTAGCGCTTGCCCTTGGTTCCCGAGGAAAGTAGGAACTGGCCCATCGATGCACACATGCCGATACCCACGGTCACGATGTTGTTTGGGACGTACTGCATGGTGTCGTAGATTGCCATGCCGGCAGTGATTGAACCACCCGGGGAGTTGATGTAGAGGAAGATGTCCTTCTCGGCATCCTCGGCTGCAAGCAAAAGGATCTTTGCGCAGATTTCGTTAGCGTTGTCGTCTCGAACTTCGCTACCCAGCCAGACGATACGGTCCTTGAGCAACCTGTCGAAAACGCCGTGCCCTACATTTTGTGGCTCTGCCATTGCAACTCCTTAGCTAACAAGAGACAAAGATAGCTTCGGTTTTGCAAAAAACTCGGCATGTTCGCCGTTGGCGTTAGCCTTCGATTGCGACCTTGTTGCCCTTGGCATCGGTAATCTCGGCGTGAGCGACCAGCGCGTCAACTGCCTTGCGACGAGAAAGCTCGTCAACAAACATCGGAACCTGGCCCGCGTTTGCTACCTGCTTGATGAAATCGTTCGGATCCATACCGTAGTTGCGGCTCTGGAACGCTAGGTACTCGATCAGTTCCTGGTCCTCAACCTTGATGGCCTCGGCGTCCACAACTGCATCTAGCAAGAGCTGAACGCGGAAGTTCTTTTCGGTCTCTTCTAGAACCTCGACACGGTGTGGGTCATCCATCGCCTTGCCTTCGTTCTCCAGGTGAGCGTCAACTTCGCGCTTGACTGCCTCATCTGAAACAGGAATCTTTGCCTTCTCGAGCAACTGGTCCACGATCTGGTCGCGAGCCTGCAAAATCTGCTTGCGAACGAAGTTGCCCTCGAGCTTCTTCTCGATGTCAGCCTTTAGCTCATCGATGGTGTCGAACTCACTCGCCAGCTGAGCAAAAGCGTCATCAGCCTTTGGTAACTCGCGCTCCTTGACTGCGTTTAGAGTCACGGTTACTTCAGCTTCGCTACCAGCCTGGTCGCCACCGACAAGCTGGGAGCGGAAGGTAGTGGTCTCGCCGGCGGTCAACGTCTCAAGTGCCTCGTCGATGCCGTCTAGTAGCTGGCCCGAACCAATCTCGTAGGAGATGTCCTTGGCGGTATCGATCTGAGTGCCGCCAATTGAAGCGGAAAGGTCGATTGAGGTGAAGTCACCGTTCTTCGCTGGACGGTCAACGTTCTTTAGGGTTCCAAAGCGAGCACGCAGTGCGTCTAGCTCGGTCTCGATGTCCATCTTGGCTATCTTGACCGCGTCAACCTTGACCTTTAGACCCTTGTACTCAGGAAGCTTGAACTCTGGGCGAACCTCAACCTCTAGCTCGACGATCAGCTCGTTGTCTGGCTCCTGAGCGTTTGGCGCGCTCTTGATGTCAGCCTGAGGGGTTGATAGCGGCTTTAGGTTCTCCTGGATAAGAGCTGCGCGGTAAAAGTCGTCTAGTCCGTCATTCACTGCCTGCGCAATGATGGCATCCTTGCCAACGCGCTGGTCCAGGATGGTTGCAGGAACCTTACCCTTGCGGAATCCAGGGATGTTCACCTGGGAAGAGACGGTTTCGTAAGCCTTTTCCAGTGCTGGCTTGAAGCCGGCCTGGTCAACGGTGATGGTCAGCTTTACGCGGGTTGGGTTTAGGCGCTCAACAGTGGTCTTCACTTTGTCTCCATGGATTAATCGAGTAGGACTTACTTCGTGGTCGGGATGACAGGATTTGAACCTGCAACCCCCTGTACCCAAAACAGGTGCGCTACCAAGTTGCGCTACATCCCGGAGGTCGTTGCAACCGGTGAGTTGCAAACCAGAACACTCTACCCCATAGAATGGTGTCGCGTCCAACGCTTCGCGAGTGTAGCTCAATGGTAGAGCCTCAGTCTTCCAAACTGATTACGCGGGTTCGATTCCCGTCACTCGCTCCATATCAGGGCTGACAGCTCGCACAGAAATAGAGTTTTCTAGTCGCCATCAACTCAATCGAAATTGATTTTCCACACTCACGGCACCCCAAACCCTCACGTTTATAGACGTAGTAGCGGTCGACTTTTTTCGTCTTTGCCTTCAAGAAACCCTCACGGGTCAACATAAATCCGGTCTTCACTCCAAGCGGCATGAGCTCAGCCGCATCTTGCCAAATTGCCTCGACAACCTCTTTCGGAACTTGCTTTCCAGGGGTGTGTGGATTGAGATTGGCCCTGAACAGAAGCTCAGCACGGTAAACGTTACCGATTCCGGAAATCACCGACTGATCCATCAGCAGCTGACCGATGGAAACGGCCGAACGACCAACCTTTTCCACAAAGCGCTCCATGTCAGCCTTGGGATCCAAAGGATCCGGACCTAAGCGCATTAGAACCTGCTGGAATTGATCAGTGCTCAGTAGCTCACAGGCGGTTGGACCGCGAAGATCCGCAAACTTGGAACCCGCGACAAACCGAGCTCGAACTGCACCCTTGGGTTCTGGTGGTTCCTCAGACTCTGCGAATTGCCACTTTCCATAAATGCCGAGGTGAATTCTCAAGATTGCTGGCTCGAATTTGAGAAACAACTGTTTTCCAACAGCTTTGGCAGACAGCAATTTTGAGCCATTGATCAAAACCGAGTCGGTAAACCTACCCTGGGGCGAGGTGACCGTGACCAACTCCCCCGCGAAATTCTTATTGAAGTGATTTGCGGTCCGATGGACGGTATGGCCTTCTGGCATTTAGCTAGTAAACGATTTCGCCGGTGTTTTCGAAGCTGGCGATTTTGCCAATTCTTCTCACGTGGCGCTCGTCGTTGGAGAAATCCTTGGCCACGAAAATCTTGACCAGCTCCAAGACTTCCTCCTGGCTGTGCTGACGAGCCCCGAGAGCGCAGACGTTAGCGTCATTGTGATCGCGAGCAAGGGCCGCGGTGTCGGCATTCCAGATCAGCGCAGCTCTTACGCCAGCGACCTTGTTGGCAGCAATCTGCTCACCATTGCCTGAGCCGCCAAGCACTATGCCCAATGCCTGAATCCCAGCGGACTGATCGGCGACAACAGCCTGCGCTGCGGTGATGCAGAATCCTGGGTAGTCATCCAAAGCGTCATAAACCTTCGGACCGTGATCCACCAGCTCATGACCGAGCTTGGATAGTTCACTAATTAGAAATGCGCTCAGCTCCATGCCAGCGTGATCGGTTGCGATGTGGATGCGCATTCTGCTCCTAGATTTTTGGAGTTAGGGCAGCAATTAGGTTTTCCACCTGATTGCTGCGAACCAAGATTACCTCGCCGGCTTTGGTGGTGATCTCAAGAGCCGGCCCTTTGGAAGGGATAAATGCAACTACGCCCTTACCAAATCGAATGCCGAGTCCACCAAACTGCGATGGCTTTAGCTCGGATGCCTTGAGTTGAGCAATGTCTCGATAGTTCAACCCCAGGAAGGTTATTCCCCAGAGCTGAATCCGGAGCTTGTCGGAAAGCGAGACCGTGGGCATCGAGAGCATCATCGGAGTCAGAAGCAAAACCGGCAGTATGAACCAGAGAATTTCGAGCCCGAGTCGCACCGAACTTGCATCACTAAGACCAATTTGTGCGGCAATAACGTAAATCATTAGACCGTAGATGAACAGTGCGAAGTAGCCGGTGATCCCGAGCAATAACCTGCGCATGGCCATGTGGATCTTCGGCAAACCTCCAGACACCGCCAACATGGTGCTACCGAGCACTAAAGCAACATTTGACCAAATTAGGTGGTCGGAAACCGAGGCAAAACCATCTGCTTGCCCCGTTACGCCCCAGTGGGTGGCTATTGCATCCGGCAGCAAGCCCTGGGATGAGAGCCAAAGGACCCAAGCCGTGTAAACAATCGGGCCCAGAAATACCAGTAACCAGAGTTTGCGCTTCATCGTTTTTCAAGACTACTGCGGGTGAAACGCAGCACCACCGAAGCCGCAAAGGCTGTGATTATCACGTAGGCAAGAGTTAGCGCCTGTAGCTCGACCTCAAGCACGATTGGTGCGGCAAGGGCTGCGATAACCATGGAGAACTCGCCGCGGGCGATCAAGAACCCGGTTGCACGCCAGGTGCTTAGTCTGTCGGTCAAGTCTCTGGTGACCCACCAGCCCACCAGGTATTTACCACCGATGCCAAGTGCTGCCAAAAGTAGTGCCAGTGGCAAGACGCTTGGCAGATCAGCTGGATCGGTTGTGATACCGAAGAACAAGAAGAAGATTGCCGCAAATATGTCTCGAATCGGACTCAGGCGAGCACGAGCCGTTTCGGCAACCTCACCGGTCAAGAGCAGTCCAATTAGAAAGGCAGCGACCACACCCGAGAAGCCAACCAGGTCTGCAAGACCCGCGGCCAAGAGCGCTGCGCCAAACACGGTGAGCAGCAAGCCACCGGGCTCACTCGGATCGAGCACCTTTACCAGCTTGCTGGAGCCCTTGAAGCTGATAAGAATCACAAGCCCGGTGATAGCCAAGGCCAGCCCTACCGATATCAATCCGCTCCAGACCGACACTCCCAAAACCACCGAGGTTAGAAGCGGCAGGTATGGTGCAAGCGCGAGGTCTTCGAAGACCAGGATGCCGGTGGCTCGCTTTGCCACCTCGGAGCGACGCCAGCCCATCTCCTTGATCAGCTGCGCAGCAATACCCGATGAGGAAACGTAGGTAATTCCCGCCAGAGCCATAGCTCCCGCAACTCCCCAACCCATCATTAAACCCAGCACAAAACCCGGTGTCGAGTTTGCAACAAAGTCAATTAGACCTGCGCTCTTGCGCTCCTTGAAGGCCTTTGACAAGTCGTATGCGCTGTACTCCAGACCAAGCAGCAACAGCAACATGATGGCTCCGATTTGAGAGCCGGTGCTTAGAAATTCCTCACTGACGCTCATCGGCACAATGCCACCCTCGCCAATGGCAAGACCGATCAGCAGATACAGCGGAACAACAGAAAACTTGAGTCGATTTGCGATAAATGCCACGATGCCCAGAACCAGCAAAGCAGCACCGATTTCCGTCAGCAGAATCGAGTCTGCTGGATTGGTGCTTGCCGCGGTTACAAATTGGAACATGCTCAATTATCCCTGAGCATTCACCCCTAGGCTTACTCGAAACAAACTCTTAACAGGAGAGAACATGCCCGGCGAAAACCTAACTCGCATTGAAGCCCAAAACCGTGCGGCAATCGTTGCCACCGAAAGCTACCTGGTGAAGCTAGATGTCACCAAAGACGCCAAGACCTTCGACTCTGACACCACAATCGTGTTCAGCTGCACCAAGCCCGGCAGCGAAATCTTCGTCGATGCAATTACTGACTCGGTCTCGCTAATTGAGCTCAATGGCGTTGCACTTGACCCTGCCAGCCACTCTGACGGTATTCGCATCACAGTTCCAGGACTGGCCGCGCAGAACACTCTAAGAATTGTTGCCAAAGGCATCTACTCGAACACCGGTGAGGGTCTGCACCGCTTTGTTGACCCGGTTGACGGTGAGGTTTACCTCTACACCCAGTTCGAGGTTCCAGATTCACGCCGCATGTTCCCGGTCTTCGAGCAGCCCGACCTCAAGGCCACCTTCGAATTCCACATCACTGCTCCATCAAACTGGCAGGTTATCTCTAACTCCACCACCCCTGAGCCAATCGCCGTAGACGGCCAGAACTCAGAATGGAGATTTGCCCCAACCCCAAGAATCTCCAGCTACATCACCGCTTTGATCGCCGGTCCTTATTCGGTTTGGCGCGATGAACTCACCTCGCTCGATGGCAGGATCATCCCACTGGGAGTCTTCTGCCGTGGATCGCTAGCTCAGTACATGGATCCTGAGTACATCTTTGAGAAGACCAAAGAGGGCTTTGTTTTCTTCGAGAAGGCATTCAACTTCCCATACCCATTCGGGAAGTACGACCAGCTCTGGGTGCCAGACTTCAACGCCGGAGCAATGGAAAACGCCGGTGCGGTTACCTTCACCGAGACCTACGTCTTCCGCTCTGCGGTAACCGACGCAGTCCGCGAGCGCCGAGTTGTGACCATCCTGCACGAACTAGCCCACATGTGGTTCGGCGACCTAGTAACCATGCGCTGGTGGAACGATCTTTGGCTAAACGAGTCCTTCGCGGAGTACGCATCTACTTTGGCAACCGCCGACGCGACAGAGTGGAAAGAGGCTTGGACCACTTTCGCGGCATTGGAGAAGAACTGGGCATACCGTCAGGATCAGCTACCCTCCACTCACCCGATTGTTGCCGAGATCAATGACCTAGAGGATGTTCAGGTCAACTTTGACGGCATTACCTACGCAAAGGGAGCATCGGTTCTCAAGCAGCTGGTCGCTTGGGTTGGCCAGGAGCCATTCCTGCGCGGCGTTGCCAGCTACTTCAAGAAGCACCAGTGGCAGAACACCGAGCTAAACGACCTTTTGGTTGAGCTAGAGCGCGAGTCTGGTCGCGAGCTATCCAGCTGGTCCAAGCTTTGGCTTGAGACCGCCGGTGTGAACACCCTAAAGCCAGTCATCGAGACCGACGCTAATGGCGTGATTACTCGCTTCGAAGTGGTTCAGACCGCTATTGCGGAGCAGCCAACTATCCGTCCGCACCGCATGGGTATTGGTTACTTCACTCTGGAGGGCGGCAAGCTAGTTCGCTCTCACTACCTGGAGACGGACATTGACGGCCCGACAACTTCAATTACTGAGCTAATAGGAACCAAGCGTCCTGACTTCGTGCTACTAAACGATAAGGATCTGGCCTATGCCAAGGTTCGCCTTGATAGCCAAAGCCACAAGGTTGCAATGTCCAACCTCTCCGGCATTGAAGACTCACTAGCTAGAACCTTGGTCTGGACAGCCGCCTGGGATGCCACTCGCGATGGTGAAGCATCCGGTAGTGACTTCATTGAGCTGGTACTAAACCACATTGGACCAGAGACGGAGTCGACCACAATCTTGACCCTGCTCCGTCAGCTGGTAACCACGGGTAACCTCTACGTCCACCCTGCCAAGCGTCAGGCTTCGCTGGAGCGCATCGCTGACGGCCTGATCGATCTAGCCTCCAAAGCTAAGCCGGGATCTGACTCACAGCTGCAGTTTGTGAAGTTCATTCCAGGCTTCGCTAGAAGCGCTAGTCAGCAAAAGTGGATGTCCGATCTACTCTCCGGGCAGATCCGATTGGCGGGCTTCACCGTTGACCAGGATGTCCGCTGGGAGCTAATCACCGGCTTGGTAGCCAATGGTGTCTTCGGAGAGTCAGAAATCGCTGCTGAGATGGAACGAGACAACACGGCCAACGGTCAGCGTTTTGCCGCTGGAGCGAGAGCTGCAATTCCAACTGCCGCCAACAAGGAGGCGACCTGGAAGCTCTTGGTTGAGACCGAGGAATACTCAAACACTTTGGTGCAGTCTGCCTCGATGGCATTCCACCGAGTCACCGATCTATCGCTAATCGAGTCCTACTCCAAGCGCTACCACGAGGCTGCCCTTGGAATCTGGGGTCGTTTCAGCTACAAGATTGCCGAGTACCTACTCATCAACCTCTACCCCTCGAAGCTTGCCTCCGAAGAGTTGGCCAACACCACCAAGCAGCTAATCGCTTCCAAGGAAGTCGCCGAGAAGCCAGCGCTTCGACGCATTTTGGTTGAGAACCTAGCTGACGTTGAGCGCGCTTTGATCGCGCAGAAGGCAGACTAGTTAGACCATGGAGTTTCTTGAGATCCCGCAGTCGCTGCAGCCAGCAATCCGCATCGCGGTAATTCTGGCCGCTGCGATTTCACTGCGGGTCATTCTCAAGATTCTCGCGAACCGTGTGGTGACCAAGCTTCGAACCAAAGCGGAAAATGGCACTGCAACTAGCGAACAGCGCATTATTTCCCGCTCAGCCACCATTGCCTCAATCAGCAACAACTTTGCGACCTGGGCAATTGCCATCACCACACTGGTGATGGTGCTTAGCGAGCTAGGCGTTGACACCGGAGCTTTGATTGCCGTGACCACGATTTTGGGAGCCGCACTTGGTTTTGGTGGTCAAGCACTGGTGAAAGATGTGATCAGCGGAATCTTTATCGTCTTCGAGGACCAGTACGGGGTCGGTGACACCGTCAATCTAGATGGCGTAATAGGCGTGATCGAAGCGGTTGAACTCAGGGTCACGCGAGTCCGAGATGCCGATGGCACACTCTGGTACGTGCGCAACGGTGAGATTCTCAAGGTCGGAAACGCAAGCCAGAAGCGTGGATAGTTCTCGCTATCAGCAATTTGGTGGAGAGGAAACCTTCGCCAAATTGGCAAAGCTGTTCTACCAGGGTGTCGCTCAGGACCCGCTTCTGAAGCCAATGTATCCAGAAGAGGATCTAGCTCCGGCAGAGCGCAGGCTGAAGCTTTTCTTGGAGCAGTACTGGGGTGGTCCGGATACATATCAGCAGGAACGCGGTCACCCAAGACTTCGAATGCGACACTACGAATTCAAAATCAATCCTGCCGCTAGGGATGCTTGGCTTGGACATATGCGGGCAGCGGTTGACCAGCTTGAGCTCTCTCCGCTGGATGATGCCGAGCTTTGGGATTACCTCGAGCGTGCCGCCCACGCCATGCTGAATACCTTCGAGGAGTAATCGGAAAATGATTATCGAAACCCAAAGGCTAATTCTTCGCGAAATGCGCCAAAGTGATGCCGCGGATCTTCTCGAATACCAATCAAACCCGGACATAGTTCGCTACATACCCTGGCCGGTGGGCGACGTAGAGACCGTGCAGCGACACATTGATAAAACCCTTGCCAACAGCAAGAACCTGCCTTCGGAAGAAGGCGATTATCTGGTCTTGGTTTGGGAACACCGAGACTCCGGCAAAGTAATTGGCCAATCGAACATCTCGATCCAATCCCTGGAGCATGCTCGCGGCGAGGTTGGCTGGGTTACTCACCAGGATTTTCAGCGCCAGGGCTTCGCTTATGAAGCCTCATACGCGATGTTGAAATTTGGCTTTGAAAAAATGGGATTGCACCGAATTGTCGCGGAAATGGACACCCGGGTGCCGGCCTCCGCCTCGGTGGCTCAGAAGCTGGGAATGCGCAAAGAGGCGGAACAGCGTGAGGTTGAGTTCTTCAAGGGCGAGTGGTGTGACATGGCCATCTACGCCATTTTGAAGTCTGAATTTGAAGCGGGACGCTCGCTAGCCAACTGAGCTAAAACGGCACAGCACGTGCCCGTTCTGGCTACTTAGCCGAAGCCACCCCGGAGCCTGAAACACATCCACTTCTTCATCTGGAGTGAGAAATCCTAAGCCCGACATTGCAAAGCCAGCTCCTGCGGGATATGGAGTCGGACCTGAGATCAACTTTCCCCAAACGTCCTGTCTGACCTTGGTCGCGATTGATGCGCCGATGCTGGTTGGCAGCAAGCTCGCGACCTCCGCGATGCCCACCTTCGCGACCTCACTCAATTCAGATTGGGCAATCCCAGAAACCTTCAGCCAGCCATCTCTTGGCGGAGTGATGCCTGCCCAGGCAACCTTTACTGATGCCGGAGGAAGCTCCAATGAAGAGGTAATAAACACCGTTGGCTTTGCCAATCGGTCCAAAATGGCTGAGATTTCAAAGTTGGCATCAAGTTGAAACTCTCCCCTGAGTCGCATGGTTCGAAGCCCTAAAACAGTTGTTCCGCCACCTAGAAGCGACCCCGAGAAGATTGGGGCTACATAAACCGCCAGCACATCACCGGCTGCCTTGAACTTCACAACCCCGTTTTCATCCAGACGTTTTGCTCGCTCTAGGAATGATTTGAGGTCTGCTAGATCGGCTGACTCGGAAAAGGTGATTTTGGCTGACATGACGCTCTCTAAACTAGCTAACGAATCGAGGTTGAAAATGCAAGAACCCCAAATACCCTCAGATCCAGTTGCCGACCTGATTGATGTCCTGAACATCAAGTCCCTAGGTGCAAACGAATTTGTAGGTCGCACCCAGTGGATGCCTCACGGCCGAGTATTCGGAGGCCAAGTTCTTGCCCAAGCCCTCATGGCAGCCATGCGCACGATGGTGGAGAACCGCCACCCTCACAGCCTGCACTCGTATTTCCTTAGACCGGGAGATATCACCAAGGAGATTAGGTTTTCGGTTGAGGTCTTACGCGATGGTCGCAGTTTTAGCGCTCGAAGAGTGCACGCCCTGCAGGATGACCAGCCAATTTTCTCGATGATCGCCTCTTTTCAAGACCATGACGCCGGACTGGAACACCAGAGCAATATGCCTACAGGCGTCACTCCCCCGGAGGATTTACCTTCGGCGGCACAGCTACTTGGAGCTTTTGATCACCCGGTGACCAACTACTGGTCAAAAGCCAGACCATTTGATCTTCGTCACGCCAGCGAACCGCTTTACCTGCAACCAGCGAAAGAGCATCTTGCCGAGCAGTTGATTTGGTTCAAGGCACTCTCAGAACTTCCAGATGACCCTCAGCTGCAAGCCGCCGCTTTGGCTTATGCCAGCGACTACAGCATTCTGGAATCAATTCTTCGACGCCATGGCCTAAGTTGGGCGCATCCTGGTCTAGCCTCCGCAAGCCTTGACCACGCGATGTGGTTCCACCGTCCGGCACGCGTAGACCAGTGGCTACTTTATGTTCAGGAGTCCCCGAGCGCACAAAACGGCAGAGGTTTATCGCTTGGCAAGATCTTCGACCGCGAGGGTCACCTGGTGGCTTCTGTTGCCCAAGAGGGCATGGTCAGAATCCCAGAGGTTTCTTAGTCGCGGGTTAGTCGACGGTAGGTCGAGCGATGTGGCTTTGCGGCATCAATACCCAATCTAGAGATCTTGTTCTCCTCGTAGGATTCGAAGTTTCCTTCAAACCAGTACCACTGGTCTGGCTTCTCGTCGGTGCCCTCGTAGGCCAGGATGTGGGTTGCCACTCTGTCCAGGAACCAACGGTCGTGTGTGATGACCACAGCACAACCCGGGAATTCGAGCAAAGCATTTTCCAGAGAAGACAGCGTCTCGACGTCTAGGTCGTTAGTTGGCTCATCCAATAGCAATAGGTTTCCACCCTGCTTCAAAGTCAAAGCCAGGTTCAAGCGGTTTCGCTCACCACCGGAGAGAACTCCAGCCTTCTTCTGCTGGTCAGCACCCTTGAAACCAAAGGCAGCAACATAGGCGCGAGAAGGCATCTCAACCTGACCAACCTGGATGTAATCCAATCCGCCGGAAACCACTTCCCAAAGCGACTTGTTTGGGTCGATACCCTCACGAGACTGGTCAACGTAGCTGATAGCCACGGTCTCGCCGATCTTGAGGTTTCCCGAATCGAGTTCGTGCAAGCCGGTGATGCACTTAAACAGGGTCGACTTACCAACACCATTTGGACCAATGATTCCAACGATGCCGTTTCTTGGCAGCGAGAAGCTCAGGTCTGAGAAAAGCGGACGGCCATCAAAGCCCTTAGCAATCTTTTCGGCTTCGATTACGACGTTACCTAGGCGAGGCCCAGGTGGAATCTGAATCTCTTCGAAATCGAGCTTGCGAGTCTTGTCAGCCTCAGCTGCCATCTCCTCGTAGCGAGCCAGACGAGCCTTGGACTTGGTCTGCTTCGCCTTCGGGGTCGAGCGAACCCAGTCCAGCTCGTCCTTGAGGCGCTTTGCCAACTTGGCATCTTTCTTGCCGGCAACCTCTAGACGCTCGGCCTTCTTCTCCAGGTATGTGGAGTAGTTACCCTCGTATGGATAGGCGCGACCACGGTCAAGCTCCAAGATCCACTCAGCAACGTTGTCCAAGAAGTATCTATCGTGGGTAACAGCCAACACCGCACCCGGGTACTTGGCCAGGTGCTGCTCCAGCCACAGCACGCTTTCGGCATCCAAGTGGTTGGTTGGCTCATCCAAAAGCAACAGGTCTGGCTTCTGAAGTAGTAGCTTGCAAAGAGCAACGCGGCGGCGCTCACCACCGGAAAGGTGGGTTACCGGCTCATCTCCTGGAGGGCAACGCAGTGCATCCATGGCCTGCTCGAGCTGGTTGTCTAAATCCCAACCGTCTGCGGCGTCAATTTGCTCCTGCAACGTGCCCATCTCTGACAACAAAGTGTCGTAGTCGGCGTCCGGGTTTGCCAGTTCGGCGGAAATCTCATTGAAACGGTCGATCTTGCCCTTGAGCTCGGCAACCGCCTCTTCGACGTTACCCAGCACAGTCTTCTCCTCGTTCAGCGGAGGTTCCTGCATCAAGATGCCCACGGTGAACCCCTGGCTTAGTCGAGCCTCGCCATTGGATGGCACATCCATGCCAGCCATGATCTTTAGAACTGAAGACTTACCGGAACCGTTTGGTCCTACGACACCGATCTTCGCGCCCGGATAGAAAGCCAGGGTGACATCGTCAAGGATGACCTTGTCGCCATGCGCCTTGCGCGCTTTGATCATCTGATAAATAAATTCAGCCATTAGAAGTCCTTGGGATAGACGGCAAAAACCCTCTTTGCCGCATGCACCAGATAGTTTATCCGAGAGCTTTGGTAAAGAGGGTTTTGCTGACCCGAGCGAGCAAATGGGGGGTTGGGTCCCGGGTCAAGCCTTATGCCTTTTGAAGCTCAGATTCGAGCTCTACTTCTTCCTCTTCGTCTTCAGGGTCGGCAACAACAAGCGAACGTCTTTCAAAAGCGGAAGTTCCAAAGGTCAGGTCATGCCCGATGGCGGCCGCCTCGATCTCCACGGAGGTTCCGGAGCGCTCTCCGTTGTCCCAGTCACGAACCTTCAGGCGACCCGAGACCACGATGCGCTCGCCTTTCGAAATTGATTGAGCCACGTTGGCAGCAAGCTGGCGGAACGAACTGATCGTGAACCAGTTGACGTCGGAATCAACCCAGACACCGGTCTCGGTATCAAGCTTTCGGTTGGTGGAAGCGAGCCGGAACGAAGTAACCTCGAGGCCGCTTTCGGTTGTGATGTGGCGCGGAGTCGTTGCGACCAGGCCGCGAAGCGTAATTGTGTCTGACATTGCATTCCTTTCCTTAGGTGTGTAAGGAAAGTTTGCGGAACTACCACTTAGGTCGTAAGTGGGGAATCAATATCTGTGGATAACTTGGCTTTACTTGAGTAGGTGTGTGAACTTTGAGCGCACCTTGTTAACCTTTGGCGCTACCACCGCAACGCAGTAACCCTGGTTTGGGTTCTTGGCGAAGAAGTCCTGGTGATATTCCTCTGCGTCGTAGAACTCGCCCAACTGCAAGATCTCGGTCACAATGCCATTACCCCAAATTTCCTTGGCACGCTCTAGTGCCTGAGTGAAGATCTCTTTCTGAGCATCATCGGTGAAATACATCCCAGAGCGATACTGGGTGCCGATGTCGTTGCCCTGGCGGTTGAGCTGCGTTGGGTCGTGCAGGGTGAAGAAGATGTCCAGAATGTCGTTCGCGCTAATCACGCTCTCGTCGAAGCGAATGGAGACCACTTCTGCGTGATTGGTGTTTCCCTCGCATACCTGCTCGTAGGTTGGATTGGCATTTTTGCCGCCGGTGTAACCACAGGTCACGTCGTCGATGCCACGAAATTGCGAGTAAGCGGAGTCAAGGCACCAGAAGCAACCGCCAGCGAGCACGAATTCAGTCATAGCTATCTAAACTTTCAGTTATCGATTGTGATTCCAAATTGGCTTCACAAATCTGGAAGGTAAAGCCTAATTGACTCAGAAGCACCCAACCCTCGGGGCGATCTTCGCCCTAATCGCTGCGATTCTGTTTGGGCTTAACGCCTCAACCACCAAGGTAATCATTGAAGCCGGCATAAACGCCGAGCAGGTTGTCTTTATTAGATCGCTGTTTTCTCTTGTGTTGGCATTGAGCTGGGCACTGATCTCAAACCGCAAGGAACTTTTGGTCAAGCCGAAGATGCTGCCGAGACTATTTGTGCTGGGCGTCATCGGTGTGGGAATGCTGCAGTGGACCTACTCGATGTCGCTGGTCCGTCTGCCGGTTGGAATTGCACTGCTTATTGAGTACACCGCGGTGCTCTGGGTGCCAATCGTTGCGCTGGTGCTTTTCAAGGAGAAGGTCAGCAAGGTGATCTGGCTTGGAGCAGCTCTCGTAATTGGTGGACTAGCCGTTGTGGCCCAAATCTGGGACACCCAACTAGATCCTTACGGCATGCTCTTTGCGTTCGGTGCCGCGATCTCGCTCACTATCTACTTCATTACCGGTGAACGCATTCAGCGCGTGCTGCCAACCAACGTTGCGCTTGCCTACGGAATGTTTTTTGCGACCTTGTTCTTCCTACCGCTTTCAAATTTCGGAAGCTTCGATTTCTCGATCATCAATTCAAATCTCGATCTCACCGGCAATCTAGCCGGCACCGAGGTGCCGATGTGGGGTGCTTTGATCTGGCTTGGAGTGCTGGGAAGCTTTGTGCCAATGGCATTTAGTTACCTGGCGCTGAGGCACCTAAGCGCCACCGTGGTTGGCATCATCGCCACCAGCGAGACCGTGCTTGCCTTCGGCTTCGCACTCGCGTGGCTAGGCGAACTGATTACCCTGACCCAGGCCCTCGGCGGTATCGTGGTCGTCATTGGAATTTTGATCGCGCAGACCGCGCGGAAGCAATCAACCGAGAAAGTAGTTGAGTAACACCATGGCGACAATGGAACTGACCCTCGAGTCATTCGAGACCACTATCAAAGAAGAAGGCATCACAATTGTCGACTTCTGGGCAGAGTGGTGCGGCCCATGCCGCATGTTCGGACCAATCTTTGAGGCCGCTTCCGATCAGCATCCTGAGATTCGATTTGGCAAGGTAGACACCGAGGCCGAGCAGCAGCTTGCTGGCATGGCCGGCATCTCCTCGATTCCAACCCTGATGATCTTCCGCGATGGCATCTTGCTGTTCAACCAGGCCGGCGCATTGCCAGCCCCTGCGCTTGCCGATCTAATCGGCAAGGTGAAGGATCTCAACATGGACGAGGTTCGTGCCGAGATGTCCAAGCAGGTTGAGAACTAGCCCTTGCGCAATAACTCGCTAGCGATGTTGGCCACCATTACCGGGGTCGGCATTTTGGCTTGGGCGATTGGCTTTTTTGACCCCACCACCTGCACCCCAACTGCTCAACAGCCGGGCTGGACCTCCTGCGAGGCAATCGCTCAGGAGCGAACCGTAGCGCTTTGGATATTGATTATTGGAACCGTGGGAATTGTTGTATTCCTTTGGATCCGGGGACGTAAGAAGAACTAGGCGACTACCGATTCAATAGTTGCGGTTGCAAGCTCTGGGAAAGCCTGGGCAACACCGGAGTTGGTAACCAAACCCTCGTGGGCATTTAGGCCAAGTGCCAAAGCAGCATCATCCTTCAGCGCTTTCTTCCAGCCCTTTGACGCCAGTGCAATCACGTATGGCAAGGTCGCATTCGTTAGCGCTCTGGTTGAAGTGGCAGGCACCGCTCCAGGCATGTTCGCCACGCAGTAGTAGGTGGTGTTGTGGACCTGGTAGGTCGGCTCATCGTGGGTAGTTGGACGGGAGTGCTCAAAGCAGCCACCCTGGTCAATCGCGATGTCAACCAAAACGGAACCCGGCTTCATCTTCTTCACCATCTCGTCGGTAACCAACTTCGGTGCGCGCTCACCTGGGATCAGCACGGAACCAATAACGAGGTCAGCATCCTTAAGCTGCTCTGCGATTTCATATGCGGTGGAAACCCTGGTCTGAACCTCGGAGTTGAATCTGGCATCTAGTTCGCGAAGGCGAGGTAGAGAAAGGTCAATAACAGTGACATCAGCACCCATGCCATTTGCAACCAGTGCAGCTTCGGTTCCGGCAACACCGCCGCCAATAACTACAACCTTGGCTCTAGGGGTTCCAGGAACTCCGCCCATCAACACACCAAGACCGCCGTTGGTCTTCATTAGCTGGTAGGCACCAATCTGGGCGGAGAGCCTTCCGGCCACTTCGCTCATTGGCTGAAGTAGCGGCAACTGGCGATTTGCTAGCTGAACAGTTTCGTATGCAATGGCGGTGGTGCCGCTTGCAATTATTGCGTCGGTGCAGGCCTTGGATGCAGCGAGGTGCAGGTAGGTGAATAGCACCTGGCCCTTGCGCATGTGTGGATACTCGGCGGCAATCGGCTCTTTGACCTTAACGATCATTTCCGCTTCTGCCCAAACCTGAGTTGCCGAGTCAGCGATCTTGGCACCGGCATCAAGGTAGTCCTGGTTGGAAAAACCAGAACCGATACCAGCGCTGGTCTCGACCAACACCTGGTGTCCACGATTTACCAACTCAAAAACACCGGCTGGCGTCATTGCCACGCGGTTTTCGTTGTTCTTGATCTCTTTCGGCACTCCAACAAGCACTTTGACTCCTTGACTAAATTTCAATGATTCTTGCGAATAATTCGATGATTGTGCTGGTGAAGCGAAGAAGATTTTGCAAGAATTGTGAAACACGCGATTTATTCGGAAAGTGAAGCCAAAAAGATGTTGGATTCGAAGAAAATTCAAGAGTTTCCGCAGCTCGACCAGCTGGACCGCTCAATCCTTAGCCTGCTGGCACAAAACGGCCGCATGTCAAATGCCGAGCTCGCCGAACAGGTTGGCCTCGCTCAGTCCACCTGCCTAGGTCGCGTCAGAGCCTTGGTGCAGGCCGGAGTCATTCGCTCTTTCACCGCTGAGATCGCGCCCGAGGCGCTCGGACTTCAGCTTCAGGCACTTATCTCTGTGACGCTGAGGGCTGGTGCTCGAGCGAACTTGAGCGAGTTCATGGCTCAGATGCGCAGTCACCCCCAGGTCATTCAGATCTTTTTCCTCGGTGGCACCGAAGACTTTATCGTTCACGTTGCGGTTAGAAACTCTGACGAGGTAAGGGAGTTTGTGCTTGAGCAGCTCTCAAATAATGCCTCTGTTGCTAACACCAGAACCAACATCGTGTTCGACCACTTTCACAAGGGACCGCTTGGCTAAGTAGAGTAGGTATCCGTCGAAGGAGACCAGTGACAGACGCCATGCACCAGTCGGGCCGAAACCCCAAGGTGAGAAATGCCATTTTCCATTACGCATCAGATCGAATTGACATCGATCCACCGCTTGATGGCCCAAGATCACTCGAGGAACTAACCGAACTCGCAGGACAAACCATCACCGAGCAGGGTCTCGGTGGCGAGGCGGCGCTCAAGCTCTTTGAAGATGTGCTTGCTCCGGCAACAATTTCCACCGATCACCCGAACTACCTCTCCTTTATCCCCACCGCTCCAACCGAACTCTCCACGATGTTTGACCTTGTGGTTTCGGCAAGCTCGATTTATGGCGGAAGTTGGAAAGAGGGTGCCGGCGCGGTTTACGCAGAAAACCAGGTCCTAAGTTTCTTGGCTTCCGAATGCGGATTGCCTGAGGGCTCAGGTGGACTATTCGTGCAGGGCGGAACCCTGGGCAACCTAAGCGCACTGGTCACGGCTCGAGAAAAGGCCAAGGTCAAACTCGGCAAGCAGCGCTGGGCCATTATTTGTAGCTCCGAGGCGCACTCCTCCATCAAATCCGTGGCCAAAGTCATGGATTGCGACGTTGTTATCGCTCAGGCTGGGGAAAGCGGATCGCTTGGCAAGGCAGCCGCTGAAGCGGCAGTCAAAGAGGCCAAGGCGCAAGGGTTGACCCCGTTTGCAATAGTCGGAACCGCTGGTACCACCAACTTCGGAATCGTCGATGACCTGCAGGGAATCAGCGAGGTGGCGAAGACTCATGATCTTTGGTTCCACGTCGATGGTGCGTATGGCCTAGCTGGCATCTTGGCTCCGGAACTCAAGCACCTTTACAAGGGTGTCGAGCATGCCGATTCGTTTATTGTCGATCCACACAAGTGGTTGTTTGCCCCATTTGACGCATGTGCGCTGGTTTATCGCGAGCCGGAATACGCCCGCATCGCCCACACCCAGCACGGTGAATACCTTGAGGTTCTGAATGACTCGGGAGATTTCAATCCAAGTGACTACGGCTTCAACCTAACTCGCAGGGTGCGCGGATTACCGCTTTGGTTCTCGATGGCCAGCCACGGAGCGGAGCTCTATCGCCAGGCGATTTCTGCCAACGTCAAACTAACCCACCAGATTGCCAAGGAAATATCGACCCGCAGTTACCTGCGATTGGTGCGAGACCCTCAGCTATCCGTTGTGGTCTTTGAGCGTCTCGGCTGGGAACTCAGCGACTATCAGACTTGGTCCGAAAAGCTACTGAGCGATCAGTTCGCTTTTGTGGTTCCATCCAGCCACCAGGGCAAGCCCAACACTCGCTTTGCAATCGTCAACCCGCTAACCAAGTATGAGGATTTGGTTTCGATCCTCGATTCAATGGAGTAACCATGAAGCTGACCGTCGCTAAGACTCTCGACTCCCCAGCACGTAAGCGGGCTGCAGAGCGCGCAACAACTCGCGTCGCCGCCGTGCAGGTTAGCTGGCGTGACGATGAGAATGAACACCGCGCCAACCTAGAACTAGGCATTCGCACCGCACACGAAGCAGGTGCCCAGATTGTCTTTCTCCCAGAGCTAACGCTCTCGCGCTACCCGGCCGATGTCTGCCCAACGGGTATTCCGAGCGAGAGCGCTGAGCCGCTGCTGGGTGGCGAAACCTTCCGATTCGTCTCGACTCTGGCCAGAGAACTCGGCATTTACATTCATGCCTCGTTGTATGAGGCAACCGGCTTTGAAGATGGCCGAGGACTCAACACCGCTATCGTGATTGACAACCGTGGTCAATTAGCTGGCCGCACGCCAAAACTTCACATCCCGGTCACCGAGGGCTACTTCGAGGACAAATATTTCCAAGAGGGTCCAAACCAAGATCCATACCCGACCTACAAGCTTGACCTTCCCGGTTCACCTGAGCTTGGTCTGCCAACCTGCTGGGACGAGTGGTTCCCAGAGGTTGCCAGAGCATACGGTTTAGCTGGAGCGGATATTCTTTGCTACCCAACCGCTATTGGCTCAGAGCCAGACCACCCAGATTTTGACACCGAACCACTTTGGCGTCAGACCATCGTAGGTCACGCGATTGCCAACGGACTGTTCATCGTGGTGCCAAATCGCTGGGGCAACGAGGGGCTAATTAACTTCTACGGCTCAAGCTTTATCGTCGACCCCTACGGTCGAATCCTCGCTCAAGCGGCTAGGGAGGGCGACGAGGTATTGGTTGCCGATCTAGATCTTGACCAGCGTCGGGACTGGCTGGAGCTGTTTCCCTTTTTTGGCACCAGACGTCCAGATACCTACAGCTCGCTAACCGCTAAACGCGTCAACGAACGCACCGAGGGCGGCAAGGGCGTAAACGGCGGGATACCGGGACTTAGCAAATGACCTGGAGAATGCCGGCTGAATGGGAAAGGCACGAGCGCACCTGGGTGGCATTCCCAACCGCCGGCTACACCCTTGGCGACACCGCCAGCGAACATGAGGCGGCGAGAACCACGTGGGCGAATGTTGCCAACCAAGCCAGTGAGTTCGAGAAGGTAACCGTTGTCGTAAACCCCGGCGATGAGCAGATTGCCAAAAGGTATCTCTCGGGGCAGATTGAACTGCTACCTATCCCAATCGACGATGCCTGGATCAGAGATTCCGGACCGACTTTTGTGGTCGATAAAGGCCAACTCGGAGCGGTGAACTGGATCTTCAACGGCTGGGGTAATCAAGGTTGGGCCGAGTTTGGCAAAGACGCCAAGTTGGCAAGCGAGATTGCCCAGCACGTTTCAGCTACCCGTCTTGACTCGGATTTGGTGAATGAAGGTGGTGGCATTCACATCTCGCAGGATGGCACCGTGTTGCTCACCGAAACCGTGCAGCTGGGTAAAGGCAGAAATCCGTCCTGGTCGAAAGAGCAGGTCGAGGAGGAAATTCACCAGAAGCTTGGAACCTCAAAAGCCATTTGGCTAAAGCGCGGCCTTACCCGCGATTACGAGGAATTTGGAACCCAGGGACACGTTGACATCGTTGCCTGTTTCGCTCCCGACGGCAGGGTTTTGTATCACGATCAAAAGAATCCAAACCACCCTGATTACCTAGTTTCTGCTGAGGTTCGACAAACATTTATCCGGGCAGGCCTAGAGGTTGTGTCCATTCCAGCTCCGGACACCCTCTCCGACCACGAGGGCTACGTGGACTACAGCTACATAAATCACTACGTACTCAATGACGGTGTGTTGCTTTGCTCATTCGATGATCCGAGGGACAAAGAAGCCAGGGCAATCCTGCGAGATGTCTATCCGGGCAGAGAAATTGTGCTGGTTGATGCCAAAGAGTTATTTAAACGTGGTGGGGGAATTCACTGCATCACGCAGCAGCAGCCGGCTTTTTAGAAATTAACTGGTTTAATAAAACGGAAACAAAGTTGTGGTCGGATGTTCTTCGACTGATTTCCCCTACCCGAGAGGCACCAACCCCCAATGGCATTTACTTCACTCCGCAAGCGCATTTTGGCGCTAATCGCAACCGCTGCGGTTGCATCTGTGGCACTTTCTGGTTGCGCAGCAACCGAGAGCGCTTCTGAGTCCGACTTTGGCAAGCTAAACGTTCAGTTCAGCTGGATCAAGAATGCTGAATTTGCTGGCGAGTACTTCGCTGACAGCAAGGGCTACTACACCGAGGCCGGCTTCTCTGAGGTCAACTTCATCGCAGGCCCTACCGCAACCACCGCAGTTGTTCTTGCCGGTGATGCGCTTGTTGGTCTAAGCGACGCAATTGCAGTTACCCCAGTAATTCTTGAAGAGGGCGCACCACTAAAGATCATCGGTGCCACCTACCAGAAGAACCCATTCACCATCCTGTCCCTAAAGGATGGCGCGAACATCCAGACCGCTCAGGACCTAATCGGTAAGCGAATTGGTGTTCAGGCCGGTGGAAACGAGACCCTGTTTGACGCACTACTTGCTGCTAACGGCATCGACGCATCACAGGTAACCAAGGTTCCAGTTGAGTACGACCCATCACCATTGGTAAACGGTGAGGTTGACGGCTTCTTGGCATATGTGACCAACGAGTCGATCACCGTTGCAAACCAGGGCTTTGAGGTTACCAACTTGCTATTTGCTGACAACGGTCTTCCGTTTGTTGCAGAGGCTTTTGTTGTTACCCAGGACTCGATTGACAACAACCGCGAAGCACTAAAGGCATTCCTTTACGCAACCATCAAGGGTTGGAAGGACGCAATCGCCGACCCTAACGAGGGAGCACGCCTAGCTGTTGATATCTACGGTAAGGACCTAGGTCTAGACATTGGCAAGGAGCAGCAGCAGTCTGTGGCTCAGAACGATCTCTTGGTTGTGACTGACGAGACCCGTGCAAACGGTCTATTCACCATTTCCGAGAACCTGCAGCAGCAGAACATCGACACCTTGGCTAAGGCTGGTTACACCATCACCGCAGCTCAGTTGTTCGACATGTCGCTACTTGCAGAGGTTTACGCAGAACACCCAGAACTTCTGGACTAATCTCGTACCTTATGAGTTCAACTAACGCCGCTGCCCAGGACGACACCGTTCTGGGCAGCGGCATTACCATTTCCGGACTATCTAAGACCTTCCAGCTTGGAAACCAGTCCATCACCGCACTGCAAGACACCACCCTGCACTCTGACAAGGGAAGCTTCCTGTCACTGCTCGGGCCCTCTGGTTGCGGTAAATCAACAATTCTGCGCATCCTCGCCGGTCTCGAAACCCCCTCCGCGGGAACCGTCACCGTCGATGGCATGGACCCGCAGGAACTTCGCCGCGATCACCGGCTTGGAATTGCATTCCAAGACTCGGCACTAATGCCTTGGCGCTCGGTGACCCAGAACATCAGACTTCCGTTTGAGCTTGCAAGAGTCGCACCCGACGAAGAATTGATCAAGGACCTAATCAAACTTGTCGGCCTGCAGGGTTTCGAAGACGCCAAGCCGGCCCAGCTCTCCGGTGGTATGAGACAGCGTGTCTCGATTGCCCGTGCTCTAGTTGTGCAGCCTTCGGTATTGCTATTGGATGAGCCATTTGGTGCTCTCGATGACATGACCAGGCAGCGCCTAAACCTCGAGCTACTGCGTATTTGGACTGAGAAGCCCGCCACCACCTTGATGGTGACCCACGGCATCTCGGAGGCCATCTTCCTAAGCGATCAGGTTGCAGTCATGAGCCCAAGGCCAGGTCGCATCAAGGAAATCATTGACGTGGATCTGCCGCGTCCTAGAACTCCCGAGATGATGCGCACCCCAGAATTCCACGCGCTGCACGACCGCGCCTCTGATTTGCTATTCGGTTCCGGTGGAGTCGTTCCACACGATGACTGAACTGCTGGTTAATAACGCGAGTAAGAGACTGCCCTCCTGGGCAACCGCAACAATCGGTATCAGCATCACAATCGGAATCTGGTGGCTATC
>JARXAN010000075.1 GCA_029865895.1 Actinomycetota bacterium | reverse complement strand
TTGTGGAGACTAGGGGGGTCGAACCCCTGACCCCCTGCTTGCAAAGCAGGTGCTCTACCAACTGAGCTAAGTCCCCGGAGTGATCCGGTTTGGATCTTGGTGCATCCTACGTTGGAAGCCATCTCTTAGGAGAGAAGCTTCCTGGTGGGCCTAGGAGGACTTGAACCTCCGACCTCTTCATTATCAGTGAAGCGCTCTAACCACCTGAGCTATAGGCCCGTAGAACGTCCCAACTTTACTAAAAAATGGTTTAAATGCCAAACCGAATTTTCTAGTTGTTGGTGAAGGTGACCGAAACTCCGCCAACAATCTTTGAAATCAGGTTGAAAAGCACTGCCCAGATTGCCGATAGCGCGGTGGTGAAGACGATATTCAAAAGAGAAATGGTGGTTGCGGTTCCAACCACATTTGCAAACGAGAACTCGCTCTCCAGGCTAAAGCCGCTGCCCTCACCGAAGATGCTGGCCAACAGGCCTCCCACCGAGGAGAAGACTCCTGAGCTGGCAAGCACTGCCCAGAGCAGGATTGAGCCAACAATGGTTGAGATCGCTAGCGCGATCGACACCATGAAGCCAACCTTGACGGCAGACATCACCTCGATCGAGCGAAGCTTTAGCCTTACCTGCTTTACCGGCTCCTTTGGAGCGCTACTCCGCTTGAACAGCTTCGCCATCTGGCTCTCCCTCAACATCTACAGAATCGTTGGTCTCTAGATTACGCTCCGTGTTGCGCGCTAGTGACAATACCGAATCTGACTCCTCGAAGCGAGCGAATACCACGCCCATGGTGTCGCGTCCCTTGGCAGGAACCTCGGCGGCATTGGTTCTGATCACCTTGCCGGAGGCAAGCACGACCAAAACTTCATCCGCTTCATCAACAATCAGTGCGCCAACTAGATCACCGCGCTTTTCGTCCAGCTTGGCGACCTTGATTCCGAGGCCGCCGCGGTTCTGGATGCGGTACTGGTCAGCGCTGGTGCGCTTTGCGTAACCACCCTCGGTAACCACGAATACGAAGCCGGCCTCACCGATTACGGTTGCGCTCAGTAGCTCGTCGCCCTTTCTAAAGCTCATGCCCATCACACCGGAGGTGTCACGGCCCATTGGCCTTAGCTGGTCGCTGGATGCAGAGAATCTGATCGACATGCCCTTGCGAGATACCAAAAGCAGGTCGTTCTCGTCACTCACCAACATGGCGTTGACAAGCTCATCGCCTTCGCGGAGCTTGATCGCGATGATTCCACCGGTTCTGGCGGTGTCGTAGGCCTCGAGTGCGGTCTTCTTTACCAGACCCGCGCGAGTGGCAAGCACCAGGTATGGCGCCTGCTGGTAGTCCTTCAGGTCCAAAACCTCAACGATTCGCTCCTCTGGCTGCAATGCCAGCAGGTTAGCCACGTGCTGACCCTTGGCATCGCGACCAGATTCCTGAATCTCATAGACCTTGGAGCGGAATACGCGACCGGTGTTGGTGAAGAACATCAACCAGTGGTGCGTGGTGGAAACGATGAAGTTTTGCACTACATCGTCGGCACGCAGGCTGGCACCCTTTACGCCCTTGCCACCGCGGTGCTGCACGCGGTAGTTGTCGCTTCTGGTGCGCTTGATGTAGCCACCGGCGGTTAGGGTCACGACCATTTCCTCTTCAGGAATTAGGTCTTCCATCGAAACATCGCCGTCGAAGCCAAGCAGGATCTCGGAGCGACGGTCGTCGCCGTAGCGGGAAACAACCTCTTCTAGCTCATCAGAGATGATCTGGCGCTGGACTGCCTCGTCGGCGATGATGCGCTGGAATTCGGCGATCTGACGCTCAAGCTCGGCAGCCTCATCGATGATCTTCTGACGCTCAAGAGCCGCTAGCTGTCTTAGCTGCATGTTCAGGATCGCCCTGGCCTGCAGTTCGTCGATTGAGAGTAGCTTCATTAGGCCATCTCGAGCATCATCAACCGTGGCGCTCTTGCGAATCAGCGCGATTACCTCGTCGAGTGCATCTAGCGCCTTTAGGTAGCCACGCAGAATGTGGGCACGTTCTTCGGCCTTACGCAGGCGGAACTTGGTGCGGCGAACAATAACCTCAACCTGGTGGGCTACCCAGTTGGTGATAAAACCGTCGATTGACAGGGTGCGAGGCACGCCATCAACCAGTGCCAACATGTTGGCACCGAAGTTTTCCTGCAGCTGGGTGTACTTGTAGAGGTTGTTTAGAACAACGCGGGCAACCGCGTCCTTCTTTAGAACAATCACTAGGCGCTGACCGGTGCGACCCGAGGTTTCATCGCGGATATCCGCGATTCCGGTTAGCTTGCCTTCCTTCACTAGCTCTGCGATCTTGAGGGCTAGGTTGTCCGGGTTTACCTGGTATGGAAGCTCGGTAACCACTAGACAGGTGCGGTTGTGCAGTTCCTCCACATTTACAACTGCGCGCATGGTGATTGAGCCGCGACCGGTGCGATAAGCGTCCTCGATACCGCGGCGACCAAGAATCTGGGCACCGGTTGGGAAGTCAGGACCCTTTACGACCTTGATTAGCTCTTCAATTAGCTCTTCGCCAACCACATTTGGGTTCTTTAGAACAAATTGAGCTGCCTGGGAGATCTCGCGCAGATTGTGCGGCGGGATGTTGGTCGCCATACCAACTGCAATACCGATGGATCCGTTGACCAATAGGTTTGGGAACCTGGAAGGCAGAATGGTTGGTTCCTGTGTTCTTCCGTCGTAGTTGTCCTGGAAATCAACGGTGTCCTCGTCGATATCTCTAACCATTTCCATCGCCAGCGGTGCCATCTTGCACTCGGTGTAACGAGGAGCAGCGGCTGGGTCATTTCCAGGAGATCCGAAGTTACCCTGGCCCGAGACCAATGGGTAACGCAGGTTCCAGTCCTGAACCAAACGCACCAGGGTGTCGTAAATAGCGGTGTCACCGTGTGGGTGGAACTGGCCCATTACGTCACCGACCACGCGGGAACACTTGGAGAACTGCTTGTCCGGGCGGTAACCACCGTCGTACATCGCGTAAAGCACGCGGCGGTGTACCGGCTTTAGGCCATCTCGCACGTCCGGCAGTGCGCGACCGACGATAACGCTCATTGCGTAGTCAAGGTAGCTGCGCTGCATTTCGACCTGGAGGTCTACCTGCTCGATCTTGTCCATCTGGTTTTCAGTCATTTTCTATACCTCTAGTCCTAAATGTCCAAGAAGCGAACGTCTTTGGCGTTGCGCTGAATGAAGTTTCGTCTGGATTCCACATCTTCACCCATCAGGGTGCTAAACACCTCGTCGGCAAGGGCTGCGTCATCTAGGGTCACCTGAAGAAGTGTTCTGGTGGCTGGATTCATGGTGGTGTCCCAAAGCTCGTCGTAGTCCATCTCACCAAGACCCTTGTAACGCTGGATGGCGTTTTCCTTCGGGATCTTCTTGCCGGCTGCAGCGCCGGCAGCTAGCCGGGCATCACGTTCGGCATCCGAGAAGACGTATTCGTGATCGGCGTTGGACCACTTGATGCGGAACAGTGGTGGCTGGGCCATGTAGACATAGCCATGCTCAATCAGTGGGCGCATGTAGCGGAACAGCAGGGTCAATAGCAGCGTGCGAATGTGCTGGCCATCGACATCGGCGTCGGCCATCAAAATGCACTTGTGGTAGCGGATCTTCGAGACATCGAAGTCTTCGCCGATTCCGGTACCAAATGCGGTGATAAGGGCCTGAACCTCGGTGTTGGCCAGTGCTCTATCGAGTCTTGCCTTCTCGACATTCAAGATCTTTCCGCGAAGCGGCAGGATTGCTTGAGTCTCCGGGTCACGACCGCGAACCGCGGAACCACCTGCCGAGTCACCCTCCACGATGTAGATCTCGGAGAGCTCTGGGCTGCGGGATGAGCAGTCACGGAGCTTGCCTGGCATGCCGCCGGATTCCAATAGGCCCTTACGGCGAGTGGCTTCGCGAGCCTTTCTCGCAGCCAAGCGAGCGCTCGATGCCTGGATTGCCTTACGAACGACTTCCTTAGCCTGATTTGGATTGCGCTCAAACCAGTCACCGAGCTGATCGGTCACCACGCGCTGCACGAAAGCCTTGGCCTCGGTGTTACCCAACTTGGTCTTGGTCTGACCTTCAAACTGCGGCTCAGTTAGCTTTACCGAGATAACCGCGGTTAGACCTTCGCGGACGTCGTCACCGGTTAGGTTCTCGTCTTTTTCCTTCAGCAGGCTCTTCTCGCGAGCGTACTTGTTCAAAAGTGTCGTAAGAGCGGTTCGGAAACCCTCTTCGTGAGTACCACCCTCGTGGGTGTTGATGGTGTTCGCATAGGTGTGAACACCCTCGTTGTAACCGGTGGTCCACTGCATGGCGATTTCGACCGACATGTTCTTTTCGTCATTCTCGGTCTCAATCGAGATGATCTCATCGTGGACGACCTCGACCTTTTTAGCGGAGTTTAGGTACTCGACATAGTCGCTCAAGCCACGCTCGTAGAGGTAGGTGTCGTTCTGGCCGTCGCGCTCATCCTTAAGAGAAATGCGAAGTCCCTTGTTTAGGAAACACATCTGCTGGAAGCGCTGGCGCAGGGTCTCGTAGTCGAAGACCACGGTTTCAAAAATTTCTGGGCTTGGAACAAACTCAATGGTGGTTCCGGTGCGGTCGGTCTTTTCGCCCTTTGCAAGCGGTGCATCTGGCACACCGATCGAATAGCTCTGGCGCCAGATGAAGCCTTCGCGGTGAACCTCAACAAAGAGCTTGGTCGATAGTGCGTTTACCACCGAGGCACCCACACCGTGCAGACCACCGGAAACCGCGTATCCGCCGCCGCCGAATTTTCCACCGGCGTGCAGCACGGTCAGAACAACCTCTACCGCTGGTTTCTTTTCTACCGGGTGCATGTCGACCGGGATACCGCGGCCGTTGTCTGTCACTTTGATGTGACCGTCTTTGGTGATTACAACTTCGATGCTGTCGCAGTGGCCTGCGAGCGCTTCATCTACAGAGTTATCAACGATTTCATAGACCAGGTGGTGCAAGCCTCTAGGACCGGTAGAACCGATATACATTCCTGGGCGTTTGCGAACAGCTTCCAGTCCCTCTAGGACCTGGATCGCACCGGCATCGTAATTTGGTGTTGTTTCTGACATATTCAGTTACTTCCTGTTGGGTTAGAACCTAAGAACTGCGGACCTGCGGACCGGCTTATATTCGGGTGAGCTAACCCTTAGATTCTACCTTGAGGCCCAGACAAAAGCTGGGATATGCGACTTACCCGTAAGTGTCGCGAGGACCCCTACCAGGGACCGATCTGGGGCCTTTTTTCCAACTCGGAGCAGTTGGACCAATAAACCTAATTTCACTGACCACGACATCGGGGTGCTGGGTACGAATTTTCTCGAGAATTTGTGGCTCTAAAAGCCTTAACTGGGTTGCCCAAGCCGTCGATCGGCAGCGAACCGAGAGCACTTCGTTCTTTAGTTCCTCGGGATATGAGGCTTCCGCGCTATCAGCACCCACCACCTTGCCCCAATCGGTAAAGAGGGTGGCCTGGGCAAGTTGGCTGGTCCAGTTGAATTCTCCAAAGAGCTGTTCCAACGAAGCGCTGGCCTTTACCGGGTCGCGTCCGGAGTCAAAGGGCTGCGATCCTCGCTTCTGGTTGGCCTCGCGACGTTTTTGGTCTCGAGACTTTATGCCGGTGGTTCCAAGGAGATACTGCCTAAAGAAACCATCGATCATTTCAAAATTCAACTTACCCAACCACCTCACCCCCCGATATCTCTAAGCGCTTGGCAACCGAAAGGTTAGGGACAGCATCGACGTCTGCCGAGGTGATCAAAACCTGCTCGTTTTCAATTACGAACTCCACCAGGCGCTGCCTTCGGCCAGCATCCAAAACAGCAAATACATCGTCCAGAATCAAAACCGGGTCGCCGGACTGCGAATCTTCGCGCAACAGCTGGGCCATGGCCAACTTCAGGCCTAGGGCTAAAGACCAGGCTTCGCCCTGGGATGCGTGGTTTCTGGCTAGAAGGCCGGACTTTAGAATGCTGAGCTCGTCTCGATGCGGTCCGACCAAGCTCACCCCGCGTTCTAACTCGCGGGCTCGCAGTTCTTGCAGGCGCTGGTAGAAAGCCTCGCTGATATCGGCCCTGTCCCAACTGGAGAGTGGTGTGAAGTCATCTTCTTCCTCTCCACCAGCCACCGAGCTGCGAAGTATGAGCTCCAAGGATTCGGGCTTGCCACTGAGTTGACTGTAAAAATCCTGGAGGAGCGGAAAAATTTTTGAGATTAGCTCTTGCCGGTGAAAAATAAGTTCGCTTCCGAGCGAAACCAACTGGTCGTCCCAGATGTCCAAAGTTGTTAGATCTGG
>JARXAN010000039.1 GCA_029865895.1 Actinomycetota bacterium | reverse complement strand
TCGCTCGCTCCAGTTGTTGAGGGCGAAGAAAGCGCTGCGGAAGCAGAGTAAGCATTGCTCTTCGAACTAAATAAGTCACAGTCGTTCACCGCTGAGGCAGCCCGGGTTTCTCGCTCGGTGCTGCCCAGCGGTGTTCGCATTCTTACCGAAGAAGTCCCCGGCGCACCCTCGGTTGCCATTTCAGCATCGGTTGCCGTTGGCTCTAGGGATGAAACCGGTGGTCACTTCGGATCTACCCACTTTCTAGAGCACCTGTTATTCAAGGGCACCCAGCGCCGTGGGCAGAAGGACATCTCGGTGGCTTTTGACTCAGTTGGTGGCTCATCAAATGCAGCAACCGCCAAGGAATACACCAGCTACTACGCCAGGGTTCAGAATTCCGCGCTGCCACTTGCGATGGATTTGTTGGTGGACATGTTTACCTCGGCAAGAATCGATGATTCAGATTTCACCGTCGAGCGCACCGTGATTCTCGAAGAACTTGCGATGAACGACGATGATCCTGAGGACGTCGCTCACGAGGCACTAGCCGAAGCACTGCTGCCAGATCACGAACTTGGTCGCCCAATCGGTGGCACACCAGACACCATCAACGCGGTGGACCGCGATTCGGTATACGAGCACTACCTCAAGCACTACCGACCAGAGAATCTAGTAATCACCGTTGCCGGTGGTGCCAGCCACGAGCACGTAGTCGACTTGGTTCAAAAAGAGCTTGCTCGAGTTGACTGGAACGGTCAGGCAGAGCCAAACCAACGTCGTGCGCAGTTTGATGCAGAAATTGGTCAAGCCGAGAAGTTTAGATTTATCGAGAAGGACGTGGCGCAAGCCAACGTCCTACTTGGCTTCCAGAGCATTCGAGGTAATGACGATGCCCGGTATGCACTGGGCATTATGAACACCATTCTCGGCGGCGGAATGTCCTCCCGGCTCTACCAGGCAATTCGCGAAGAGCGCGGCTTGGCCTACTCGACTTACTCATACCAGCAGGGCTATGCCGATGCTGGTTACTACGGCATCTATGCCGGCACCAACCCTGAGAATGCGGTTGTGGTCACCAAGTTGATGTGGGAGATCTTCCGAGAGCTTGCAGACAACGGTGTCACTCAAGCCGAGTATGACCTAGCCCTTGGAAACATCACCGGTGGTTTGGCGCTTCGCTACGAAAGTTCAATTGCCCGCATGAACCGCCTGCTATCGGCAGAGATCGGCACCGGAGAGTATCTCTCTGTCTCCGAAGTTATGGAGCGTTTCCGCTCGGTAACGCTTTCGGATGTGCAGCAGATTGCACAAAGAATCATCACGGCGCCATCTTCGTTGATCGCCGTTGGTGAGGGACTTGAGCAACTCCAAGAGTTAGCTTGATAGGTTTATAGCCATGATCTCAGTAGCAGTGGTTGGAGCAAGTGGCCGCATGGGTTGCTTGGCAATTGACCTAATCGATGCCGATGCCAATCTCAAGCTGCATGCTGCCCTGAACTCAAAGTCTGAGCTCTCGATGATGCTCGGTGCCGATGTGGTGGTTGATTTCACCCTGCCGGATGTGAGCCCAAAGGTGGTTGAGTTTGCTATCAAGCACGATCTCAAGATCGTGATTGGCACCTCGGGCTGGAGCGAGATCCACCTGCAGGAGCTTCGCAAACTGCTTAGCGTGCACCCAAATGCCGCTGCCGTGGTAATCCCAAACTTTTCAATCGGCTCAATGCTGGCGCAGCAATTTGCAGTTCAGGCCGCCAGATACTTTGACTCAATTGAAATTGTTGAGGCACATCACGCCGGCAAGGTTGATTCACCCTCCGGCACGGCGGTTAGAACCGCCGAGCAGATAGCCGAGGCTCGCAAGGGGATGGTGCAACCGCTGATTCCAGGGGTGTCTCAGCCAGCTCGTGGCGAGGTTGTCGCAGGCGTCCCGATTCACTCGCTTCGCCTCAAGGGCGTCTCGGCAAAACAGGACGTTCTGTTTGGTGCGGGTAACGAACTGCTCACCATTTCTCATGAGGTCTCATCGCACCACGCGTATGCCGAGGGCATTCGCCGCAGTATTTTGTTTGCCCAGCAGGCATCGGGATTGACCGTCGGTCTCGATCAGGTCGTAGCGGGCTAGTGTCAGCAAAAATCTGGGCCTTGGTAATGACAGCTTTAGCTGCCATTTACCTTGTCTTGCTAGGTCAGAAAGCCATCCTGCTGATTTTGGACAACAACTGGGTTGCCAAGGCAATGGGCTTGGCCCTGCTGGTGCTGCCGATTGTTGCGGCTTGGGCAATCCTCACCGAGGTCAAGTTTGGAATCGATGCCGAAAGGCTTGCAAAAACCAATTCGCTTCCTGAGCTTCAGTTGGAGCTTCGTCCAAGCGGCAGGGCTACCAAAGAAAGTGCTCAGGTCGAGTTCGAGCGCATCAAGGCTTTGGTGTCACAAGATCTTGAGAACTGGGAGCTTTGGTTTCGCCTGGGGGAGTGCTACGACGCCTCAGGCGATCGCAAACTGGCTCGCAAGTCGATTCGCAAAGCAATCAAACTAGCGAATAACTCCAAATCGCTTTAGGCCCAAATACATCTGGCAACCAAGGCAGAAGTTGAAAAACGCGTTCAGGAACGCGGCGAAGAAAATGAATCCCGCGCTCACTGCGACCAATACCGGCGCGATCCAGTAACCCACTAGACCAAGTAGCGCAAAGCCCAACCCAACCTTCTGGGCGAACTGCGGTGGTCGGGAGTCCTCTAGCTCATTCGGCGCAGCCAGGCGAGGGCGAACCAGCTTCTTGAAAATCAAGCCGTATGGGTGAGTCTTTGGGCTAAAGACGCTCCAGCTAAATAGCAGTGCAAGCAGCACGATAAGTGGATAGGCGGTGAAGTAGCCGTCCTGGGCCGATACCGCAATACCAAAGGCAGTTAGCGAGAGCGCGCTGGTGATTGCCGCTCCGAATCTTGGTCCACGTGGATCGATTAGTTCTGCACTCATTTGATTCCTAACTTGGCTAGTTCCTGTTGGATTAGTCCTGCTTTTGGTACTCCGCTTACTCGGAAGGTTACCTCGCCTTTTGCGTTGAGGATGAACACCGTTGGAGTTTGCGAAATCTTGAATTTTGCTGCCAGATCTAACCGGTCTGTCAGATCAACCTCGGCGTGAAGTACGCCTCCGGTGCGGTACTCGATTTGCGAGAGCGATCTACGCACTCCCGGGCACTGGCCGCAGTATTCGGTGGAAAATTGCAAGAGCGTGGCAGCTTTGCCGAGCTCCTTGACGGCAAAGCCGTTCTTGTGGGCGCCGATGCGCTCGAGATCTATCGCTGGGCTGCGCTGGACTCTTCTTCCGCTTCCCGCAGAGACCTTATAGAAGATGCCGGCAATCAGCGTTAGGCCAAATAGACCAATCGCTAGGTAGATGCCAGAGAATTCCACTTAGCAAGGGTAAGTGATTGCACCTATCAGTTGCGGAGTGTTGCGCTTTTTTACTTTTTGCCTCCTCTAGGCTTGTGGATTGTGAGTGAAATTCAATTTAGATCCGATATGACCGTCGAGCTGGTCCGAGCTTCCGCCAACGATGCCGATGTGCTCTATGCCGCCCGAGTTTCAACTCAGGGCGAACAGACCCTCGAGGGTGCACTCAAATCCGACGCCGAGACCGACAAGCGCGACAAGGGTCTAATCAACTACCTAATGCGCGATCGCCACGGATCTCCTTTTGAGCACAACTCCCTAACCTTCTACGTGCAGGCTCCAATCTTCGTGTTCCGCGAATTCATGCGTCACCGCATCGCAAGCTACAACGAAGAATCTGGTCGCTACCGTGAGCTTCAGCCGGTGTTCTATGTACCAGGACCAGAGCGCAAGCTAATCCAGGTTGGAAAGCCTGGTCACTACGAATTCCATGACGGCAGTGCAGAGCAGACCGCATTGGTTGAGCAGGAGACCATGGCGGTTACCCGCGCAGCCTACGAGGCTTACCAGCGCATGCTGGAGGCTGGTATTGCTCGCGAAGTGGCTCGTATTGTGCTGCCACTGAACATTTACTCGAGCATGTACGTCACCATGAATTCACGTTCCCTGATGAACTTCCTATCGCTTCGCACCTCACGCGAGGGAACTCACTTCCCTTCTTACCCGCAGCGCGAAATCGAAATGGTTGCCGAGAAGATGGAAGATTTCTGGGCGGAGCTTATGCCTTTGACTTACGAATCCTTCAACGCCAACGGTCGAGTAGCTCCATAGCCTGCTAACTAGGTGCTTGGTGCCCTCTTGCCCATGCGGGTAGGCTAGGCGAATGGTTCAACAACATAAAGATCTCTTCGGTCAGGTGCTAGTCGCGCTCGTGACTCCAATGACCGCGGACGGTGAAGTCGATTGGGACGCTACCGAGCGTCACATGGACTACGTGATTTCAAACGGTGCAGATGGTGTAGTGGTTACCGGCACCACCGGTGAAACCTCCACGCTTACCGATGCTGAGAAGATCAAGCTTGTTGAGGTTGGAAAGTCAGTTGCTGCCGGACGCGCCAAGATCATCACGGGCGGTGGCTCCAACGAAACCGCGCACGCCATGCAGCTCTACAAGGCCAGCGAAAAAGCCGGTGCAGACGGCGTCATGATTGTGACCCCTTACTACAACAAGCCAACACAGGCCGGAATCCTTACCCACTTCCGACTGATTGCCGATGCCACGGATTTGCCAGTGATTCTTTATGACATCCCAGGTCGAACCGGCGTTGCCATCGCGTATGACACTTTCCACCGCGCAGCCAAGCACCCGAACATCGTTGCCATAAAGGACGCTAAGGGAGATTTGGCCCAGGCCTCTCGGTTGATGCTGGAAACCGGATTGTTGTATTTCTCGGGCGATGACTCCAACGTGCTTCCTCACCTTTCGATTGGGGCAACCGGGCTAATTGGTGTCACCGCAAACATTGCACCGCACGCCTATCGCGAGATGGTTGATGCCACCAATAAGAACGATTTCCACGCCGCCCTCAAAGTCCACAACGCCCTTGAGCCTTTGCAGCGCGCGATCATGACTCACGTTCCTGGAACAGTTGCGGCGAAGTATGTGCTGCATGGTCTTGGGCACATCAACTCGCCACGCGTGCGTTTGCCGCTGGTTGGTCCTGAGGACCATGAGGCTGCCGCTATCGAAAGCGGAATTGATCAGGTGGTTTCGGTGCCAGGTTTGAGCTTTGATAACTTCAGACCGGATCGCAATGCTGCCGCCGGTGGTGCCTTGCCCAAGGTGGCGGGAACTACTCGCTAGTGGAGCTTTCACCCCCAGCACCGCTAAAGCCAGGCGTTCTGCGCATCATTCCGCTTGGCGGAATTGGCGAAATCGGTCGCAACATGACCGTGTTCGAACTTGACGGTCAAATCATGATTCTGGACTGCGGCGTGCTGTTCCCAGAGGAAACTCAACCCGGTGTTGATTTGATTTTGCCGGACTTTGGTTACCTCGAGGACAAGCTGGACCGCATTGTCGGTGCTGTGCTGACCCACGGTCACGAGGACCACATTGGTGGCGTTCCTTACCTTTTGGCAATGCGCAAAGACATCCCGCTAATTGGTTCAACTCTCACCCTTGCACTGGTTGAGGCAAAGCTCAAAGAGCACCGAATCACCCCTTTCTCTCACACCGTGAAAGAGGGTCAGATCGAACAGCTTGGCCCATTCAATCTTGAGTTCGTCGCGGTAAACCACTCGATTCCAGATTCCCTGGCGGTAATCATCCGCAGCGCTGCCGGAACCGTTTTGGCCACCGGTGATTTCAAGATGGACCAGTTGCCGCTCGATGGTCGTTTGACGGATCTTCGAACCTTTGCTCGTATTGGTGAAGAGGGCCTTGATCTGTTTATGGCAGACAGCACCAATGCCGATGTCCCAGGATTTACTCCGCTGGAGCGAGAAATCGGTCCGGTGATTGAGAACGTGATTAGCAAGACTCCGGGCAAGGTGGTGGTTGCCTCGTTCTCCTCACACGTGCACCGCGTGCAGCAGGTGCTCGATGCGGCCGAGGCCAACAACCGCAAAGTGGCCTTTGTGGGGCGCAGCATGGTTCGAAACATGGGCATCGCAGCAGATCTCGGTTACCTCAGAGTTCCTGCTGGTTTGATTGTCGATCTCAATGACATTGATGAGATTCCGGATAACCGAATTGTCTTGATGTCTACCGGCAGCCAGGGTGAGCCGATGGCTGTGCTTTCCAGAATCGCTAACCGTGATCACCGCATCATCATTGGTGAGGGTGACACTGTGCTGATGGCATCGTCTTTGATTCCGGGCAATGAGAATGCGGTCTACCGAGTTATCGATGGCTTGATTCGACTCGGTGCAAACGTGGTTCACAAGGGCAATGCCAAGGTTCACGTTTCTGGCCACGCTGCTGCTGGGGAGTTGCTCTACTGCTACAACATCCTCAAACCCAAGAACGCTCTTCCAATCCACGGTGAAGCTCGTCACCTGCACGCCAATGCCAAACTTGCAATTCAAACCGGAGTTCCGGCCGAGCGCACTCTGATTGTTCACGATGGTGCTGTGATTGACCTTTCCGAGGGTGTCGCCAAAGTCGTCGGTCAGGTTCCCTGCGGTTTGTTGTATGTCGACGGTAAGACGGTGGGAAAGATTACCGATGAGGACCTAAAGGACCGCAGAATCCTTGCGGCCGAGGGATTTATCTCAATCTTTGCGGTGATTGACCCCAACACCGGCAAGGTGGTCGAGGGGCCAGAAATTCGCGCTCGAGCCTATGCCGAGGACGATCATGTGTTTGACGATATCCTGCCTGAGATTGAGCGGGCGCTAGAGCGGGCTGCCGCCGAAGGCATCAGAGACACCTACACAATGCAACAGGTGATCCGAAGGACCATCGGTGGTTGGGTGGCAAAAGCCCACCGCAGAAAGCCGATGATCATCCCGATCGTTGTTCACTCCTCCCGCCCTGCCTAGGGCAAAATGACGTAAAGCCTTGCTACCTTGTGTGCATGGCTTCAAAGACCCCTCCGCCTAGAAAACCAAGCGGTAGAAAACCAGCGCGAACAGCAGCCCCTAGAGCGGCTGCAGCTAAGCCGCGTCCGGCAAAGCCTCAGGGCGGCGGATTCCTGGCTGGGCTGGGTAAGTTTTACCTTGGTACCGCGCACCTAATGGGCAAATTGGTCAGAGCCTTCAGTACCGAGAAATTAGCCGATGAAGATCGTCGCGATGGTGCCCCATTTTTTGTTTTCCTGCTTTCGGTTTTTGGAGCGGTGTTTGCCTGGTTCCTGATCAATGAACCGTGGGCAAAGACGCTTCACTCCTACACCTTTGGCATGCTGTTTGGCTTGGTGGCGTATGCACTTCCGGCGATCTTCCTGATTTATTCGCTGTACCTGTTTAGGCACCCAGCCTCGGTGCGCGATAGCTCTCGATTCGCGGTTGGTTTTTGGTTATTTCTCTCGGTCATCTCAGGCTTTTTCCACATCTTTGGCGGGGCACCCTCTCCAAATGCTGATGGCCCAGAGGGGCTAGCGCTGGCGGGTGGGTTATTCGGCTGGTTGATCGGTGGCCCGCTGTTGAGCATGCTCACCATCTGGGGGGCGACTCCGGTGCTGGTGGTATTGGTTGCCGTCTCGGTTTTGGTAATGACCGGCACCGCTCCAAATAAAATCAAGGCTCGGCTAACCGAGTTCTATAACTTCCTATTCGGAATCAAGCCCAAGGAAGAGATTCCAGATGCGTTTGACGGTAAGAAGTCGAGCTGGTGGAACAAGGACAAAGACGCCAAGCCAGCCTTTGATACTGCCGTGGTTGAGGCGATTGACGACTTTGTCGATGAGCACCTGGAAGAGCCTTACCCGATTGTGGATGTCACCGACCCGATTGAGGAATTGGGATTCCTCTCGCAAGAAGAGGGCGTTACCGAGCCAATCGATGTTGTTGAAGAAGCAGCTGTGGCAACACCCAAGGCCAAAAAGGTCAACAAGCCTTACGTGCTGCCTTCGCTATCCCTTTTAGCTCCCGGCACTCCGCCAAAAGCTAAGAGTGCGGTGAATGACCAAATCGTCGCGGCAATCAACGACGTGTTCAAAGAATTTGATGTGGAAGCCAGGGTTTCTGGATTCCAGCGCGGCCCGACTGTTACCCGCTATGAGGTCGAACTGGCTCCGGGAGTAAAGGTGGAGGCGGTAACCCGCCTTTCCAACAATATTTCCTACGCGGTGGCCTCCAACGAGGTACGTATCCTGGCACCGATCCCCGGCAAGAGCGCGATCGGTATTGAAATCCCGAACACCGACCGAGAGACAGTGTCACTGGGAGATGTGCTTAGAAGCAAAAATGCTGCCAACAGCACCCACCCGTTGACGATTGGCGTTGGTAAGGATGTCGAAGGCGGCTACCTGGTGGCCAACCTCGCAAAGATGCCGCACCTGTTGGTTGCTGGTGCAACCGGTGCCGGTAAGTCCTCTTTTGTGAACTCTATGATCACCTCGATTTTGATGCGCTCCAAGCCTTCTGAGGTCCGCATGGTTCTTATCGACCCGAAACGAGTTGAGCTCTCTGCCTACCAGGGCGTTCCTCACCTGGTGACACCCATCATCACCAACCCGAAGAAGGCCGCGGAAGCGCTGCAGTGGGTTGTGAAGGAGATGGATTCTCGCTACGACGATCTCGCAAGCTTTGGTTTTAAGCACATCGACGACTTCAACCGAGCAATCGTTGCCGGGGAAGTCAAGATGCCGGAGAACTCTCGTCGTGAACTGCAGCCCTACCCATACCTACTTGTGGTTGTGGATGAGCTCGCGGACCTAATGATCGTGGCTCCGCGCGATGTCGAAGACTCGATCGTGCGCATAACGCAGCTTGCTAGAGCATCGGGCATTCACCTTGTGCTCGCTACCCAACGTCCATCGGTTGACGTCGTAACCGGTTTGATCAAGGCAAACGTGCCATCTAGGCTAGCCTTCTCGGTTTCCTCGGTAACCGACTCACGAGTGATTCTGGATCAGCCAGGTGCCGAGAAGCTGGTTGGCCAGGGAGATGCGCTCTTTGCCCCAATGGGGTCAAATAAGCCGGTGCGTGTTCAGGGAGCTTGGATCGCCGAAGATGAATTGCATCGAATCGTGAACCACGTGAAGGCCCAAATGGAGCCGGAGTATCGCAACGATGTGACCGTGGTTGCACAAACCCGCGTTGTCGACAGTGACATTGGCGATGACCTAGATCTTCTGCTTCAGGCCACCAGTTTGGTTGTCAATTCGCAGTTCGGCTCCACCTCAATGCTGCAGCGAAAGCTCAGGGTTGGCTTTGCTAAGGCCGGAAGACTCATGGACCTTATGGAATCCAGGGGAGTCGTTGGGCCTTCGGAGGGTTCAAAGGCAAGAGACGTTTTGGTTAGGCCAGACGAACTTCCTCAGCTTTTAGCCAAGTTGTCAGGTGCCACCTCAGCGGCGTTTGAGGGTGACCTGCCCGGTGAAGACGATGAGGGCGACGAAGACGCTTGGCAACTGACCGGCAGGCGAGATGACTTCTAGATCTTTTCTGTATCGCCAGACTCCAAACCTGATCACATCATTACGAATCCTGATGGTGCCGCTTGTGCTGTGGTTGATCATGGTCGGCTGGGATTCCTTCGCAGATCGCATGATTGCACTTGTTCTGCTGGTGTTGGCAGCATCAACCGACGGCATTGACGGCGCAATTGCCCGCAAGCGAAACCTGGTTACCAATCTCGGCAAGATTCTCGATCCGATCGCGGACAAGGCTCTGCTATCTGGCGCATTAATTGTGCTCTCGATCCAGGGAGCAGTCCCATGGTGGGCAACCGGCATGATTTTGATTAGAGAGTTTGGAATCACGGTTTATCGACTTGTTGTCGCCAGGCGAAGAGTGATTGCAGCCTCCGGTGGCGGAAAGTTCAAGACAGTTATTCAAATCATCGGAGTCTCGATGGCGGTTGCACCGTTTGACTTCCTTGGTGCTTGGTGGGGTTGGCTCACCCAGGCAGTGATTACTTTTGCCGTTGTCATCACCTGGTACACCGGAATCCAGTACCTCAGGCCTGCCAAGTGACTTTGAGCCAGCGGCTTATTCGACACGGCTTGTTTATTGTCACCGCAGAATCGCTAACCGCTGGCTTATTGAGTTCAGAATTGGCAACCGAGTCCGGAGCCTCAGCGTTCTTGCTCGGTGGAGTGACCTGCTATCAAGATGAGGTGAAGGTTAATCTTCTCAAGGTCGACCCAAAACTTATCGCCACCCAATCAGCAATCGATCCCGAGGTGGCGATTTCTCTCGCCGTAAACGTCAGAGAGAAGTTCGCTCTTGATTGCTCCAAGGAAATCGGGAGCGTAATTGGGGTGTCAACCACCGGTGTCGCCGGTCCAGAACCGGTTGGGAGCAACGCTGTCGGCACTGTGTTTTTAGGCATTTCATCCTCTAGGGGGTCGCGCTCGGTGCCCCTAAAGCTGCGGGGCACCAGATCTGAAATTAGAGCCGCTAGCGTGGCATCAGCTCTGAAGGAAATTGAGGATGAAATCCAGGCACTATTTGGTTGAGAATCAGGAAACTTTCAGCAAGCAAATGTAAATTTGTCCGAATCAACCGCTAGGTTATTTTCCAGGAGGAAAACCTTTGGTACTACTAAGGCAAGAAATCGGTGACGTGCTTCGTTCGCACCGACTTCGTCGCGGCCAGACCCTGCGTCAGGTAGCAGCGAAGGCGTCCGTCGCGCTTGGTTACCTATCTGAGGTCGAGCGCGGTCAGAAGGAAGTTTCTTCTGAAATCCTTGCTTCGGTGGCAGATGCACTAGAGGTTCCGCTGTCGGTAGTCATGCGCGAAGTTTCTGATCGAGTCGCATCGGTTGAGGGTATCTACCTAGACGACACCTACATCCCTGACACTGTGCCAGACGCCTTCATGACAGAAGCAGGGCTCTACTCTCAGTCGAAGTTTTGAAGCTAAGCCAGTTTCATCAGCTTCTGCACGATGAGTTCGGGGCACAATTCGCCCAGGTATTGCTCAAAGACTTTCGGCTTCACCATTTCCAAGACCAAACCCCAGAAGAGCTCATTCGCGCAGGCTTTGACCCCAAAGAAATCTGGCTGGAACTGTGCAAGCAGCAATCCGTGCCAAAAGAGCGTTGGACTGGCATTCCGGTAAAGAAAAGACACGCCGAATAAATCATTCGAAATTTTGTTCGAACATCTAGTGTTCTATTTAGATAGGTCCAAACTTGCGAGTTATCAACAGCAATTTGGTTGAACTCCAAAAAGTCAGACCTACGAATTAGCTTCTAGGGAGCTAAAGAAAGAGGTAGAAAATGCCAAGTGCATCCGACAGAGAGAAAGCGCTAGACACCGCGCTAGCCCAGATCGACCGTCAGTTCGGTAAGGGTTCGGTTATGCGATTGGGCAGCGAAGAGCGCGCTCCAATCGAGGCCATTTCCACCAGTTCGATTGCCCTAGACGTCGCTCTAGGTATTGGCGGTTTGCCAAAGGGTCGAATCGTAGAGATCTATGGTCCAGAGTCTTCTGGTAAGACCACCCTGGCACTGCACGCTATTGCCAATGCTCAGCGCAATGGCGGTATCGCGGCATTCATCGATGCCGAGCACGCCCTTGACCCGGAGTATGCCAAGGCACTAGGTGTCGACATCGACGCACTTTTGGTGAGCCAGCCAGACACCGGTGAGCAAGCGCTTGAAATTACCGACATGCTAATTCGCTCTGGCTCGATCGACGTTGTCGTAATTGACTCGGTTGCCGCACTGGTTCCAAGAGCCGAAATCGAAGGTGAAATGGGAGACTCACACGTTGGTCTCCAGGCACGCCTTATGTCTCAGGCTCTAAGAAAGTTGACCGGAGCGCTCAGCAACACCAATACCACCGCGATCTTTATCAACCAGCTGCGCGAAAAGATCGGTGTGTTCTTTGGTTCCCCAGAGACCACCGCAGGTGGAAAGGCTCTGAAGTTCTACGCGTCAGTGCGTTTGGACATCCGCAGAATAGAAACCCTCAAAGAGGGCACCGATGCAGTTGGTAACCGCACTCGAGTAAAGGTTGTGAAGAACAAGCTAGCGTCCCCGTTCAAGCAGGCCGAGTTTGACATCATGTTTGGCGAGGGCATCTCTCGCGAGGGTGGCCTCATCGACTTCGGTGTTGAGCAAGACATCGTCAAGAAGTCCGGAGCTTGGTACACCTTCGATGGTGAGCAGCTCGGTCAGGGTAAGGAAAACTCTCGTCGTTACCTCAAAGATAATCCTGAGATGGCAGACATCATCGAGAAGAAGATCAGGCACAAGCTAGGCATTGGCGTGCCACGTGCGGTTGCAGACTTGCCAGCCGAGGAGGCCCCAGAGGTCGCCAAGGCTGCCAACGATGCCTAACGAACCTAGTATCGAAAAGCTGGAGCAGCGGGCGAAAAACGTCCTGCTGTTCCAGCTTTCTCGTTCCATGAAGACTCGATACCAGCTGGCGAACATTCTCAAAAAACGTGAAATTCCAGACGAGATTGCAAATGCAGTGTTAGACCGCTTTACGGAGGCGCAGCTAATCGATGACGCGGCCTTCGCCAGGGCTTTCGTCAATTCCAGAATTGCAATCGCGGGTAAATCTAGGTCGGTGATTTCTCGCGAGCTGAAGCAAAAAGGAGTGAGCGCTGAAGATGCCCAAGAAGCCCTCAGCATTATTGACCAAGAGCTAGAGGATAAAACCGCATATGCGATCGCAAAAAAGCGCTATCAGCAACTCACCTCGCTCGCGCCGGAAGTCCGAAAGCGCAGGCTGATGGGTTTCCTTATGCGCAGGGGTTTCTCTAGTGCCCTAACATCAAGAATTCTGCGGGATCTAGAGCAGTCAGAGTAAAATTCTCGGGCTATGTCACTTACCTACGAAGTCCGCACTTACGGCTGCCAGATGAACGTTCATGACTCTGAACGTATCTCGGGGCTACTCGAGTCTGCCGGCTACGTGAAGGCCGAAGATGTGGATCCGGACCTTGTGGTATTCAACACCTGCGCAGTCCGCGAGAACGCCGACAACAAGCTCTACGGGAACCTCGGAACAATGCTCCCCAAGAAAGAGTCGAACCCGAATCTTCAGATTGCCGTCGGCGGATGCCTGGCGCAAAAAGACCAAGACGTAATCATCAAAAAGGCCCCATGGGTTGATGTGGTTTTCGGAACCCACAACATGGGCTCTTTGCCCACCCTGCTGGAGCGAGCTAGGCACAACAACGAGGCCCAAGTCGAGCTTTTGGAATCCCTTGAAGTCTTTCCTTCGACCCTGCCGACCAAGCGCGATTCCGCTTACTCCGGTTGGGTCTCGATCTCAGTGGGCTGTAACAACACCTGCACCTTCTGCATCGTGCCCGCTCTCAGGGGCAAAGAGAAGGATCGTCGTCCGGGGGACATTCTGGCCGAGGTGAATGCCTTGGTTCAAGATGGTGCCATTGAGGTTACTTTGCTCGGTCAAAACGTAAATACCTATGGTGTTGAGTTTGGTGACAAGGGTGCTTTTGCAAAGCTGTTGCGAGCCTGCGGACAGATCGAAGGCTTGGAGCGAGTGCGCTTCACCTCGCCGCACCCAGCTGCCTTCACCGAGGACGTAATCGAAGCCATGGCAGAGACGCACAACGTGATGCCACAGCTTCACATGCCACTGCAGTCTGGATCCGATCGCATTCTCAAGGAGATGCGCCGCAGTTACCGTTCGGAGAAGTATCTGGGCATTCTGGATCGCGTCAGAGAGCTAATTCCGGATGCCTCGATTACCACCGACATCATTGTTGGGTTCCCTGGAGAGACCGAAGCAGATTTCCTAGAGACCATGCGAGTTGTTGAGGCAGCTCGCTTCGCTACCGCCTACACCTTCCAGTACTCCAAGCGTCCCGGAACGCCAGCAGCAGAGCTGCCTGACCAATTGCCCAAGGAGGTCGTTCAGGAGCGCTATGAACGGCTGCTAGCGCTTGTGAACGACATTGCGTGGCAGGAGAACAAGAAGCAGGTTGGAAAGACCGTAGAAGTGCTGGTTGCCACCGGAGAAGGTCGTAAGGACTCTCAGACTCATCGCCAGACCGGAAGAACTCAAGATAATCGCCTGGTCCACTTCGAGGTTCCTGAGGGTAAGGAAGTTGCTCGCCCAGGTGATCTGGTAACGGTCCGGGTCACCCAAGCCGCTCCCTATCACCTGTTGGCTGAGACTTCACCCGGTGCTGTCTACGAAGTCCGCCGAACTCGAGGCGGCGACGCCCACGATCGACGCGAGCTAGAGAGCTGCGGTGCTTCGGTGCCTGGCAGTGGCAAAGTTTCGCTTGGGATTCCAATCAGGTCTAAGAGTGTCCTTTAGAGTCCTTGCTCTGGTCGGTCCGACAGCGTCTGGAAAGACCGGGCTCGCGCTGGAGGTCGCAGCTCAGCTCACAGCTGTGGGCAAGCCGGTGGAGATTATCAATGCCGATGCCATGCAGCTTTACGCGGGGATGGATATCGGAACTGCAAAGCTTCCAGCATCCCAGCGGCAAGGAATCCCGCATCACCTATTCGACATCCTCACGCCGGCTCAGGAGATGACAGCGGTTGAGTATCAACGAGTAGCTAGAGAAAAGTGTTTGGAAATTTTGGCTGCCAATAAGACTCCGATGTTTGTCGGTGGCAGCATGTTTTATCTGGCGGCTGCGCTCGACAATCTCGACTTTGCTCCGACCGATCCAGTTATACGTTCCGCACTAGAGCAACTAGGGCAGGAGATTGGCGCTCTGGCCATGCATGAACGGCTGCAGCGGCTGGATTCAATCACAGCCGACAAGATTCCCGCTCAGAACATCCGCAGGGTGATACGAGCCCTCGAGGTGATCGCGATTACCGGTGATAGCTATGCATCCTCACTTCCAGAGCCAAGCTACTGGGAGCCAACTTTGCAAATCGGAATCGATATCCCTCGTGAGCTTCTCAAGCAGCGGATCTCGCTTCGCGTGGCGCAGATGTGGGAAGAGGGCATCGTTTCCGAGGTCGAACAGCTTTTGAAAGCAGGCGAACTTGGCAAGACCGCACGCATGGCGATTGGCTACAAGCAAGCAATTGCTGAACTCAGGGGTGAGATGTCAGCCGAAGAGGCACAGGCTGAAACCGTCGCCCTCACCAATCGCTACTCCCGCCGGCAAATGTCATGGTTCCGCCGCGACAAGCGAATTCGCTGGCAGACCGCAGGTGAAAAGTTGACGGCTGAGGTTATGAACTTGATTAGGCTTGAACAATGAACATCGACTTCACCAAGGGCCACGGCACGGGCAATGACTTTGTCCTCATTGCTGATTTTGACGGCATGCTGGATCTCACCGAGGAACAAATTCAGCTGATTTGTGACCGCCACTTTGGCATTGGTGCCGATGGTTTGATTCTGGTGACTCGAACCGAAAACAGCGAGGTTGCTCACCTGCTGCATGACGAGCCAAATGCCGAGTGGTTCATGGACTATCGAAATCGGGACGGTTCAAAGGCTGAGATGTGTGGCAACGGCATTCGCGTGTTTGCGCGCTATTTGACCAGCCGCGGACTCGCCTCGATTGTTGGCGGGTCAACCCTGCCGGTTGCCACCAGAGCCGGAGTCAAAGACCTAACCAGCACATCGACTGGTTTTGCAGTGGACCTGGGTCGCTGGGGCGTGGAATCGGATGATTACCTAGTGAAGGCTGATGGTCTGTCGGTCCCGAGACCAGGCTTGGGGCTAAGTCTTGGCAACCCACACGTTGTGGTCGCACTGGCTGATGAGGGTGAACTTGAGGCACTTGAATTACACAAGGCTCCCAAGCTTGATCCACAGCCGCGCAAGGGCGCGAATGTCGAGTTTGTGGTGCTGGATGACCCGCTTATCAAAGAGGGCGTTGCCAGCATTTCTATGCGCGTTCACGAGCGCGGCGTAGGGGAGACCCTCAGCTGCGGAACTGGTATTGCAGCGGCAGCTCTGGCAATTCGACACTGGGCCGACAATGGTCAAAACTTTTGGCGCGTCAGGGTTCCAGGTGGAGAGGTTGGGGTGCGAATGTATCCAACCGAAGACGGCGAACACGTCGCAATTTCAGGTCCTGCAGAGCTTGTCTACAGCGGAACCTTTAGTCTCTAGTCACCTCTAGGACCCGGAAGCCTTTATCGGTAGAAAACCTGCTGGATGTCAGTTCTGGAAACTCAGTTTGAATCCAAGCCAGCAGCGAGTCCGCTCCCAACTGCTTTTGAACCACGAGCATTGCCCTTCCACCGCTTTCCAAGCGAGGCAGCCAAGTCCTGAGAAGTTCATGCAGTGCTGCCTTGCCAATTCGAATCGGTGGATTCGACCAAATCGCATCAAACTTTAGATCCTGAGGCACCTTGTCGGCGGTTACAACTTTGACGTTTGTAAGTCCAAGTTTGCTGGCATTGTTTCTCGCCAGCTCCATGCTGCGTTCGTTAACATCGAGGGCCCAAAGGGTGGTTTCTGGGCTGAAAGAAGCGATGGCAAGCGAAATTGGCCCCCAACCGCAACCAAGGTCCAGCACATTTCCGGTCTCTGGAAACTCATCAAACTTGCTCAACAGGATTGTGGTCCCTGGATCTAGTTTGCTGGCGCTGAAGGTGCCGCTGGCGGCCTGGACAGCGAATTCCCGACCCGCTACCTCGTAGGTGATGTCACGAAGCGTCGCCGGCTTATCTGGGCTCTCGCTGAAATAGTGCTCCTGGGACATGTTGCAAACCTAATACAGCCCTAGGGTTTAAGTGCAATGGAAAACGAATCCACGATAGACCGCATTCTTAGACGAGGCGCAGCCGCGCCACGCAATGAATTTGATGGCGACCAGCTCGATCTCGAGGCTCGCGACTCGCTGCGCCGAGTTGCCGGACTATCAACCGAGTTGCAGGACATCTCGGATGTTGAGTATCGCCAACTCCGCCTTGAAAAGGTGGTGCTGATCGGAGTTTGGGGTTCGGGAACCCTGACCGATGCGGAGAACGGCTTGCGAGAGCTGGCAGCCCTGGCGGAAACCGCAGGTGCCGAGGTCTTGGATGGTTTGCTCCAGCGACGAAACTTCCCAGATCCCGCGACCTTCTTTGGTAAGGGCAAAGCTCAAGAACTAAAGGAATTAGTTGCATCGCTTGGTGCTGACACCGTTATCGCGAATGCCGAACTCGCACCTTCTCAGCGCAGGGCGCTGGAAGACGCGGTGCAGGTAAAGGTCGTCGATAGAACAGCAATCATCTTGGACATCTTCGCCCAGCACGCCAAGAGTCGAGAGGGTAAGGCTCAGGTAGAACTCGCTCAGCTGGAATACCTATTGCCGCGATTGCGCGGTTGGGGTGAATCGATGTCACGTCAGGCCGGTGGTCAGGCTGCCGGTGGTGTTGGTATTGGCTCAAGAGGTCCGGGTGAAACCAAGATCGAGCTCGATCGCAGGCGTATCAACACCAAAATGTCCAAGCTCAAGCGCGAAATCATCGACATGAAGCAGGCAAGAGACATCAAGCGCTCTAAGCGTGAGAAGAACAACGAACCTCAGGTTGCTATCGCCGGTTACACCAATGCTGGAAAGTCTTCGGTTTTGAACCGCATGACCAAGGCCGGCGTGCTTGTAGAGAATGCCCTTTTCGCCACCTTGGATCCAACCGTGCGTCAGCATGCAACGCCAGATGGCCGTGGTTACACGATTGCCGACACCGTTGGATTCGTGCGACAGCTTCCGCACCAGCTGGTTGAGGCTTTCCGATCAACGCTTGAAGAGATCTCTCACGCCGACCTGATTGTTCACGTCGTGGATGGAACTGACCCAGATCCGATGGGCCAGATTCGCACAGTTCACGAGGTTATCTCCGAGGTTGAAGCCTCAAGCATTCAGGAACTCATCGTTTTCAATAAGGCGGATCTGCTAAGTGACGAAGACCAAGTAAGACTTCGTGGATTAGTTCCAGGCTCGCTTTTAATCTCGGCCAGGACCGGATTGGGCTTTGAGGAACTAGAGGCCAAGATCGCAGAGCTGCTTCCTAAGCCGGATGTGGAGTTTGTCGGGGTTGTGCCCTATAGCCGAGGCGATCTGGTTTCCAGGGCGCACCTATCGGGCAAGGTTCTAGAACTTGAGTACGTCGAGGCAGGCACACGCCTGAAGGCCCTTGTGAAGCAAGACCTAGCAGCAGAGTTGCAGCAGTTCGCTACACAGCCCTAAGGACAGCTACAACCTTGCCGAGGATGACCGCGTGGTCACCAAGGATCGGTTCGAAAGCTGAGTTACGCGGTAGCAGCCAGGTGTGGCCATCGCGCTGCTTGAAAGTCTTTACAGTTGCTTCATCTTCTAGCAGAGCCGCAACGATGTCGCCGTTCTCGGCAGTCTGCTGCTGTCTCACAACTACCCAGTCGCCATCGCAGATAGCTGCATCAATCATGGATTCGCCGACTACTTTCAATAGGAATAGGTCACCCTGGCCCACCAACTGGCGGGGGAGAGCGAAGACGTCTTCGACATTTTGCTCTGCCGTGATTGGACCGCCGGCAGCAATTCGACCAACTAGCGGAACCATCGCGGCATCCGCTTTGAAGATTTCACCCGCATAGTCATCGAAACCCAATAGATCAATCGTCCTAGGACGACGTGGGTCACGGCTAATAAACCCCAGTAGCTCCAGCTTGTTCAACTGATGTGAGACGCTCGCGGTGGAGCTAAGACCTACCGACTCGCCAATCTCTCGCATCGACGGTGCATAGTTCCTGGCCTGCATTGATTCGCGGATTACAGCCAGAATTCTCTGCTGCACATCGGTCAACTCAGAGCTATCCATCTAGGCCCCTCTCAAAATGTCAGTGGGTGAAGCTTTACTTCTTATGTCGAAACTGTATTCGCTAAATCAGCGTTTGCCAAACACATTTTCGAGTTGTTTGCAGAAAAGTTTGCAAAAAACTTGTAAATGTCGAAAAAGTTTCTATACTTAGAACAAATGTTCGAAACAAAGAATCGAACAGAAGGGTGATGATCACAATGAGTGCTGTTACTTCCTACCGACTAACCAACCCAAGACGCCTATTCCGTGGGCTCGCAATTCTGGCGTTGGCAGCATCCTTCACCATGGCATCTATCTCCGGTTCCGTAGCTGGCAGCCAGGAGCCTGGCGAACTGCAGTATGTAACCGTGCAGTCCGGTGACTCACTTTGGTCTCTTGCCGACGCCCATGCTCCAAACGAGGATCCTCGCGACTGGATTGCTGAGGTTGTCCTGCTGAACGCCCTTGAGACTGCAGAGCTATCTCCTGGCCAGCAGATCGCACTGCCATAGCCCAATCGGGTAATCTCTAGGGGTGACCAACCTCGAAGACTTGCCAATCCGCGATGACCTGAAGGGCCTAAAACCTTACGGTGCTCCTCAGCTTGACGTGCCTGTCCAGCTCAACGTAAACGAGAACACCTTTGGCATTCCAGAAGCGGTAGCACTGGACATTATTCAAGAACTTGCCGCTGAGGTTTTGAGGCTAAACCGCTACCCGGATCGCGAGTTCTTGGAACTCAGGGGACAATTCGCGCAGTTTTTGGGTCATGGCCTAAGTGCCAACCAGGTTTGGGCGGCAAACGGCTCGAACGAAATCCTCACTCAGATCTTCCAAGCTTTCGGTGGCCCGGGTAAATCATCACTGAGTTTCGGGCCTACCTATTCGATGTACCCAAACATCGCTCGAATTACTCTGACCAGTTACCAAGAGTTACCTCGCGAGGGGGAGTTTGAGCTGTCTGCCAGCTACGTGGCTGAACAATTGGCAACTCATCAGCCATCCATTGCTCTTTTGTGTAACCCGAATAATCCGACCGGGACACCCATTGACAACGATGTTGTGCGGGCTGCCTATGACGCTTTCGACGGCATTTTGATTATCGATGAGGCTTATGCCGAGTTCTCTTCAAAAGCCTCAGCTATTGAGTTGCTGGCAGGTCGACCACGATTGATCGTAAGTCGAACCATGAGTAAGGCTTTCGCCTTTGCGGGCGCACGAGTCGGTTACCTAGCTGCAGATGCAGCTGTTGTGGATGCGCTGCGAATTGTTCGACTGCCCTACCACTTGTCTGCGCTGACTCAAGCGGCAGCCCGGGCGGCACTTCGTCACTCAGGGGAAATGCTTGCCAATGTTGAGCAAATCAAGGTTCAGCGGGATCGAATGATTGCGCAGCTAAAGCTCATGGGACTCAGGGCCTTTGAGTCCGAGGCTAACTTTGTGCTGGTTGAAGGTTTTGAGGATCCAAACGAGGTTTTTGAAGCACTCTTGGCCAGGGGCGTGATTGTTCGAAACGTCGGGATTCCAAACACTTTGCGTATAACCGCCGGTACCGAGGCGGAAACCAGCAAATTACTCGGTGAACTAGCCCTAATTCTTGGCTAAACTTGGGTTATCTTCCCAAACGAGGTCCGAACATGAGCCGCATTGCAAAGCTTTCCCGCGCAACTAGCGAGTCCAAAATCGAACTCGAACTGAACCTTGATGGTTCAGGTCAGTCCGAAATTGAGACCGGTGTGCCATTTTTTGATCACATGCTGACCGCTTTTTCAAAGCACTCACTTATTGACCTCAAGGTGAAATCTGTTGGCGACATCGAAATCGATGTCCACCACACCGTTGAGGACACCGCCATTGTTTTGGGTCAGGCCATCAAGCAGGCGCTCGGCGACAAGGCCGGTATTGGACGCTATGGCGATGCCACAGTGCCACTTGACGAAGCTCTGGCTCGCGCGGTGGTGGATGTTTCCGGTAGACCATTTCTGGTCCACTCGGGAGAGCCTCAAGGTTTCGAGTACCACCTAATCGGCGGTCACTTCACCGGTTCAATGGTGCGTCACGTTTTTGAGGCCATCGCATACAACGCAGGCCTCACTCTGCACGTGACCGTTCTTGCCGGTCGAGACGCTCACCACATCGCAGAGGCTCAGTTCAAAGCGTTGGCTCGCGCGATGCGCAAGGCAGTAGAGCTGGATGCTCGCGTAGCCGGAGTTCCTTCAACTAAGGGCAGTCTTTGACTAAGACCGTCGCGGTCTTTGACTACGGCAGCGGCAACGTTCACTCAGCCTGTCGTGCCTTAGAGGCCTCAGGAGCAGAGGTCGTCCTCACCTCGGACCGCAAAGTTTTATTGGAATCAGATGGCATGCTGCTGCCTGGAGTTGGCGCATTTGCCTCTGTGATGAGAAACCTCACTGAGCACAATGCCGCAAGTCTTGTCGACCAGCGCTTGACTGCTGGACGGGCGGTGCTGGGAATATGCGTGGGCATGCAGGTGATGTTTGAGCATGGCGTGGAGCACGGCATCGACACCGAGGGCTTGGGGCAGTGGCCAGGTTCTGTCACCATGCTTGATGCTCCAACTCTGCCCCACATGGGCTGGAGCAAAGTTTCCCCAGATCCCAAGACTGTCTTGTTCGAGGGCGTCGAACAAGAACGCTTTTACTTCGTTCACTCCTATGCGGCTAAATCTTGGGAGTTGGACATTCAGCCACCTTTTGTCAAAGCAGCCTTGACCTGGTCTGAGCACGGCGAACGGTTTTTGGCGGCGGTTGAAAACGGTCCCCTGAGTGCCACTCAATTCCACCCTGAAAAGTCTGGTGAAGCAGGTTTGCAGCTGCTTCGAAACTGGATTCGTACCATCTAGGAGAAACATGAAACTCGAACTTTTGCCAGCGGTTGATGTCGCCAGCGGCAAGGCTGTCCGCCTGACTCAAGGTGAGGCCGGCAGTGAGGAAGACTTTGGTCACCCGCTTGCTGCCGCTCAGGATTGGATCAATGCTGGAGCCGAGTGGATCCACCTGGTTGATCTGGATGCGGCATTTGGCAGGGGAGACAATCGCGCTGTAATCGCCGAGGTTGTTGGTCAGGCCGGTAGCACCAAAATCGAACTATCCGGTGGCATCCGCGACGACGCTTCACTAGACGCTGCATTGGAATTGGGTGCGACCAGAGTCAACCTCGGTACCGCAGCGCTGGAAAACCCAGAGTGGACCGAACGCGTGATCGCCAAGTACGGAGATCAAATCGCCGTCGGCCTAGACGTGAGGGGCACAACCCTGGCAGCTAGAGGGTGGACTCAAGAGGGTGGAGATCTGTTTGAGGTCCTGGCCAGGCTGGAAGATGCCGGTTGCTCTCGCTATGTAGTGACCGACGTCACTAAGGACGGCACACTTCGCGGCCCAAACCTGGAGCTTTTAAACCAGGTAATGCAGTTCACCAATAAGCCGGTGGTGGCATCCGGCGGTATCTCGTCACTTCAGGACATCAAAGACCTGCAGGCTCTTGTTCCGCTTGGTTTAGAGGGGGCAATCCTGGGTAAGTCACTCTACGCTGGCCGCTTTACCCTGCAAGAAGCTCTCGCAATCGCCAACGGCTAATGCACGATAAATTTCACGATTCTGCCGGCGTTCCTTGGGAAGGCCGAGAATTCTCACAAAACAGCTGGTCGCAAGACGACGGCTCAACTCCAAAGGTCTTAGCCGAAGTTTTTGAGCGCGAGTTTGATAAAGCAGCTTTGTTTAATGCCCTATCGCAATCTCGACTGCTGATTCCATTGCTTGCTGAGCTTGGCGAGAGTGGCGTTGGTGCGCACGGTGAATTAGTCGACAAGAGTGCGGATTTGGCCATAGTTGCAGTCAGCACGCCGGACGGTAAAACGGCAATTCCGGCATTTAGCTCGGTTGCAGAAATGTCGGCGTGGAACTCCACAGCAAGACCAGTGCCGGTTGAGGTCGCAAAGCTAGCCATTGCAGCAGTTAGTGAAGGTCACGAGCGAGTGGTGCTAAACCCAGCAGGAAGAGCAATCGGAATCCGACGGCCAGCACTTGCCGCTCTGGCACAGGGATTGGAATGGACTCCGCCGCAGCTGAGCACTTTGGTCCTTCAGCTGCTAGATGCCGCCGCCGCCAGACAGCCGTTGATCGTTTCCGTTAGGGCATTTGATGCAGATCCAACCGGGCAATTGCTAAAACCAGAGCTCGGCATTGAGGTTTCAATTCAGGCAGGCTTGAGTAGCGATCGGTTACAGCAGGTGCTCGAGCAGTTCGGTTCGGATCTGCAATCCCAAGAGTTCTTGCAGTTGGTGGACTCGGTGAGCTTTAGGTTGACCGCTGGCTAGTTGACCGGTCCGGTGTATTTCTCACCCGGACCCTTGCCTGGTTCGTCAGGAATCACAGAGGCTTCGCGGAAGGCAAGTTGCAGGGAACGCAGTCCATCACGAAGCGGTCTGGCATGGTGATCGCCAATCTCTGGAGCTGCGGCGGTAATCAGACCAGCCAACGCGGTGATCAGCTTTCGGGCTTCATCAAGATCTGCAGGGGCATCTTCGGCGAGACCGCACTGGACAGCGGCTGCGCTCATCAGGTGAACGGCAGCGGTGTTGATGATTTCAACCGCAGGTACTTCGGCAATGTCTCTGGTGAGCTCTTCGGACAAAATTCCTCTTTCGAAAATGGCTTTTGTTCTGCTAGGCTACCTGAGGCTCTGGGCACTTAGCTCAGTGAAAGTGGATTACATTCCCACCTGTCTACCGCCTCTAAAGGTATCCGGGTTTGAGCGTTAGACACTTTTGCGCGCATTTCGCGTGAGTCAAAACGGTACCTAAGGAGCTAGTTATCAGCGATCCGCGCATTAATGAGCGTATTCGTGTCGCCGAGGTTCGACTAATCGGACCCGCAGGTGAACAGGTTGGCGTTGTCCCTATTGATCAAGCATTGAGAATGGCCCGTGAGGCAGACCTAGACCTAGTCGAGGTAGCACCGGGATCCAATCCTCCTGTTTGCAAGGTAATGGACTATGGCAAGTTCAAATACGAAGCCGCTCAGAAGGTTCGTGAAGCTAGAAAGAACCAGGTCAACACCGTGCTGAAGACGGTTCGTTTCGGTCTAAAGATCGACGATCACGACTACAACACCAAGGTTGGACAGGTTCGCAAATTCCTCAAGGCCGGCGACAAGGTGAAGGTGATGGTTGTCTTCCGTGGTCGCGAGCAATCTCGCCCAGAAATGGGCGTGAACTTGCTTCGCAAGCTAGCGGATGAAGTAACCGAATTCGGAACCGTGGAGTCGAACCCATCGATCGATGGCCGCAACATGGTCATGGTCATCGGGCCGTTGAAGAACAAGGCAGAGGCAAGGGCCGAAGCTAAAAAGGCCCAAGCTAAGCCTGCACAGGCTGAAGCAACAGTAGAGAACTAAGGAGAGATCATGCCGAAAATGAAGACCCACTCGGGCGCCAAGAAGCGTTTCCGCTTTACCGGCAGCGGCAAGCTGATGAAGCAGCAGATCAACATGCGCCACAACCTGGAGCACAAGTCATCAAGACGCACCCGTCGTCTAAACGCCGACCAGGTAGTGTCCCCAGCAGATTTCAAGAAGCTAAAGAGACAGCTCGGCCGCTAGCCGACGCTTAGAAATAAGGAGTAGAAAATGGCAAGAGTAAAAAACGCCGTCAACTCGCTGAAGAAGCGTCGTGTTGCGCTTGAGCGCGCTCACGGTTACCGCGGCCAGCGTTCACGTTTGTACCGTATGGCAAAGCAGCAGCTACTGCACTCGTTGGTTTACGCATACAACGACCGCAGAAAGAACAAGGGTAACTTCCGTCGCCTTTGGATTCAGCGCATCAACGCAGCTGCTCGCCTAAACGGCATGACCTACAACCGCTTTATCCAGGGCCTAGCGCTTGCTGGTATCGAGGTTGATCGTCGCATCATGGCAGACCTAGCCATCCACGACCCAAAGGCGTTCGCGTCATTGGTTGCATCTGCCAAGGCAGCACTGCCTAAGGATGTAAACGCGGCCAAGGTTAGCTAATGCTTGACGCCCCCAAGTCCGAAAGGGTGAAGGGGGTCGCACGCCTACAACAAAAAGACGCCCGGTTTGAAACCGGGCTCTTTTTGCTTGAGGGACCTCAAGGGCTCAAGGAGCTTGCCAAGCAACCGGAGCTGGCGCAAGAGGTCTTCGCGACCACTGCCGCTTTGGACAAATACGAAGAGCTCTTTGACGCGCTCTACGAAGCAGATGTGCCAATCATCGAGGTCTCAGACCTTGTAATGGACAAGCTTGCCGACACCAAGACCCCGCAGGGTGTGGTGGCCGTCGTATCTCAGTTCGATGTGACGCTGGGTGAGCTCTTGGAGTCCGGCCCGCAATTGATTGCAATCTTGGACCAGGCTCGTGATCCAGGTAATGGTGGCACCGTGCTGCGTGCTGCCGATGCAGCCGGAGCCGACGCTGTGATCTTTACCACCGACTCGGTGGATCTTTACAACCCGAAGCTGGTTCGTTCCACCGCAGGCAGCATCCTGCACGTCCCATGCGTGATTGAGCAGGATCCCAAAGAGCTCATTGCAGCCCTGAAGGCAGCCGGAATACAGGTTTTTGCGGCTAGTGCCGGTGGCAAGCTCATTACTGAAATGGGCGAACAGCTATCAAAGCCAACGGCCTGGATCTTTGGCAATGAAGCCCATGGCGTTTCTGAAGAGATGCTCGAAATGGCTGACGAAATTGTTGCGCTACCGATCTATGGCGCAGCCGAATCCCTAAACCTTGCTACTGCGGCTTCAGTTTGTCTGTATGCCTCCGCGTTCGAAATGCAACGCAATCGCTAAACTTTACGAGTGTCTGAACAACTAACTGCCGAATCAGTAAGCCAAGCGCTTACCGCTTCGCTCGCGCTTGTGAATCAAGCAGCCAGCTTTCAGGAGCTGAAAGCAGTAAAGGCCGCGGCTGTTGGTGAAGACTCACCGCTTTCCAAACTCAACGCTCTTATTAAGTCCCTCCCCAACGAGCAAAAGGCTGAGGCCGGTCGACTCGTTGGTGCCGCAAGGGCTGAGCTAAATGCCGCTTTCACAGCCAAAGAGGCTGAGTTTCAGGCAGTAGCGGACAGGGAAGCACTGGAGCAGGAGCGGGTTGACATCACCGCTTACCCTCGAGTCGCACCAAAGGGCGCAAGACACCCGCTTTCACTTCTTATGGACTCCATCAGCGATGTCTTCATCGGCATGGGCTGGGAAATCGCAGATGGCCCAGAGCTCGAAAACGAGTGGTTCAACTTCGACGCTCTGAACTTCCACCCGGATCACCCAGCAAGGGCGATGCAGGACACCTTCTTTGTCGCTCCGGTGGAGAACCACCTATTGCTTCGCACCCACACCTCACCGGTGCAGGTTAGATCGCTGTTGGAGCGAGAGTTGCCGCTTTATGTGCTGTGTCCAGGCAGGGTATTCCGTACCGATGAGCTTGATGCCACCCACACCCCTGTATTCCACCAGGTCGAGGGATTAGCAGTTGACAAGGGCCTGACCATGTCTGACCTGAAGGGCACCCTGGAGCACTTTGCACGCGTGATGTTTGGCCCGGAGGCAAAGATCAGACTTCGTCCTTCGTTCTTCCCGTTCACCGAGCCCTCTGCGGAGCTGGACGTTTGGCACCCAGGTGCTAAGGGCGGCGCTCGCTGGGTTGAGTGGGGTGGCTGCGGCATGGTGAATCCAAACGTCTTGCAGGCTGCTGGTATCGACCCTGAGGTTTACTCCGGTTTTGCCTTCGGCATGGGTATTGAGCGCACCTTGATGTTCCGCAATGGCGTTAGAGACATGCACGACATGGTTGAGGCAGATGCTCGCTTCTCACAGCAGTTCGGGTCGGTGATCTGATGAGAGTCCCGTTGAGTTGGCTAGCTGAGTATGTGGAGCTTCCGGAGCATGTGACACCAGACGATGTCATGGCGCAGCTTGTGAAGGTTGGCCTTGAAGAAGAAGGTTCACACGGCGGAGACATCCGCGGCCCGATTGTGGTGGGCAAGGTGCTTGAGTTTGTTGAGGAACCGCAGTCCAATGGCAAGACCATTCGCTGGTGCCAGGTCGAGGTCGCACCAGGAGTTGTAAACGGCGTGGTTTGTGGCGCGAGAAACTTCTTCGAAGGCGACAAGGTTGTCGTAACCCTGCCGGGTGCTGCACTACCGGGTGGCTTCGAAATCGCAGCGCGAAAGACCTACGGACACGTATCCGACGGCATGATCGCATCTTCCAGAGAACTCGGGCTAAGCGATGAGCACGAAGGAATCCTTAGGCTTTCAACCCTTGGGCTAGACCCCGAGGTCGGTACCGATGCGCTTGAACTTTTGGGGCTAAATGAATCTGCTGCTGAGGTAAACGTTACTCCAGACCGCGGTTACTGCCTGTCCATTCGTGGAATTGCCCGCGAATACAGCCACGCCTCCGGGGCCAAGTTCACAGACCCCGCGAGCAAGGTTTTGGCGAAACAGGGCTCTGGTTTCAGCGTTCAGGTGAATGACCTAGCTCCAATCCACGGAGTTGCCGGCAGCAGTCGTTTCACAACCCTTGGAGTTTCTGGGATCGACGCAAATGCAGCCGTCCCGGGTTGGATGGCAAACCGTTTGAAGCTTGCTGGAATGCGTTCGATTTCTATTGCCGTCGACATCACCAACTACGTGATGCTGGAGCTCGGGCAGCCAATCCACGCCTACGATGCCGACAAGCTCAAGGGCGGAATCACAGTTCGTCGGGCATTGCCAGGGGAGACGCTGAGAACCCTAGATGAGAAGGTTCGCGACCTTCACGTTGAAGACCTTTTGATTTGCGATGAGTCTGGCCCAATCGGTCTAGCCGGTGTTATGGGTGGTGCTTCTTCGGAGGTTGACTCAACCACTAAGAATGTACTGATCGAAGCCGCCTTGTTTGATCCGATTTCGATTGCCCGCACTGCCCGCCGGCACAAGCTGCCCTCTGAGGCATCTAAGCGCTTTGAACGTGGTGTTGACCCAGAGGTTGGTCCGATTGCCGCGGCCAGGGTTGCACAGCTGCTAGTTGAACTTGCCGGCGGCGAGCTGAATGGTGTTGGTTCCAGCTACCAAACCGAGGTTGCGAAGGTTGCAATTGAACTGCCATTTGCATTTGCTTCGGAATTGGTGGGCGTTGATTACGAGAACCAGCAGGTGCTGGATTTGCTGCACCAAATCGGTTGCGAACTTGCGGTTCACGATGACGCGGTCACCGTTACCCCTCCGAGCTGGCGACCAGATCTTCGTCACAAGACTGATCTGGTTGAGGAAATTGCCAGACTTGCCGGCTACCACCTGATTCCCTCCCGGATTCCGGTTGCGCCTCCTGGAAGAGGACTTACTCCTCGACAGCAGTTCCGTCGCAGAGCGCTATCGGCGCTCGCAGGCGCTGGCTTTACCGAGGTGCTGAACTACCCGTTCTACTCCGAGCGGCAAAACAAAGAGTTTTCTCACAGCCCGGCGCTTCGTTTAGAAAACCCAATGCAGGGTGAGAGCCCAGAGCTTCGCAACAGCATGCTGCCCGGTCTTCTGCAGGCGGCGGCTCGCAATCTTTCACGCGGCACTACCGATCTAGCTTTGGTTGAAGAGGGTTCCGTGTTTTTGCCTGCCGCAGGTAATGCGACCACCTCGCTGCCGGTCGGTAACGTTCGACCAAGCCACGATCAGCTAGCGGAATTGAATGGCTCTATTCCAGTTCAGCCAAGGCATCTAGCCGGTCTGGCACTTGGCGACTGGTTACCTCAGGCACCGGGCCAGCAGGCAGTTCAAGCTGGTTACCCGCAGGCAATCTTGGCGGTCGAGCAGATTGCCAGAGCCGCGGGAGTCGATTTCACTATTCGTCAGGCGACCCCGGTTGGATACCACCCGGGAAGAGCTGCAGAGGTATTGGTGTCCGGTGAGGTTGTTGGTCACCTAGGTGAGGTAGACCCTGCCATCGCGGCGGAGTATCACCTGCCGAGAAGAGTGGCTGCATTTGAAGTCAACATCGATGCGCTCTTCTCTCACGCTCCACAAGTTCTGCAGGCTGCTGAACTTCGCGTGATGCCGGCGGCAACCCAAGATCTGTCTTTGCTGGTCGAGGCCGCAGTCCCTGCGGGTGAGCTAATGACAGTAATTCGTGAGGGTGCTGGTGAGCTGCTCGAAGACGTTTCACTGGTGGATGACTACCGGGGCGAGAATGTGCCGCTCGGTTTCAAGTCAGTTACCTTCAGCCTGCGTTTCAGGGCGGCGGATCGCACACTAACTCAAGCTGAGGCTTCTCAATCCAAAGATGCAGCGGTAGCTTTGGCAAATCAAAAATTCGGAGCAACCCTAAGGGCGTAGATGGCATTCAAGGTCGCAGTAGCTGGAGCCAGCGGTTATGTCGGTGGCGAGTTGCTGCGCCTGATTGCGCTCCATCCTGAGCTCGAACTTGGAGTCGTCACCGCCAATACCAATGCCGGGCAGAAGCTGTCCGCGCTGCACCCGCACCTACATTCCTTTGCAGATCGGGTATTGCTGGAAACCACCAAGGAGAATCTTTCCGGTCACGATGTTGTCTTCCTAGCATTGCCGCACGCCACCAGTGCAGAGGTTGCTGCCTACCTTTCACCAGAAACCTTGGTGCTTGATTGCGGAGCGGACTTTAGGTTGGATGATGCCGCTGCCTGGGAGAAGTTTTACGGAACCAAGCACGCCGGCACCTGGAGCTATGGCATGCCTGAGCTCACCTTGGCATCGGGCGGTAAACAGCGCGGCAACCTGCGCGACGTCAAGCGGGTCGCTGTTCCAGGCTGCAATGTGACCGCAATTACCTTGGCACTTGCTCCAGGACTGACCGCTGGGCTAATTGACCCACTCGATATTGTTTCGATTTTGTCGGTTGGCACCTCAGGTGCGGGAAGAAGCCTGAAGGCAGATCTCTTGGCAAGCGAGGTGCAGGGCTCGGCCCGCGCCTATGGCGTGGGCGGCATCCACCGCCACACCCCGGAGATTGAGCAAAACTTGGGTAAGGCATCAGGTCTTGACGTAAAGGTTTCCTTCACCCCGGTGCTGGTTCCAATGTCTCGGGGCATTCTCGCTGTGAACACCGCGAAGGTGACCTCAAGCTTTAGTTTTGACAAGTTAGTCGTCGCCTATCAGGACGCTTACGGTGATGAGGTATTCGTGCAGGTATTGCCTCAGGGTCAGCTACCGAACACATCATCAGTTTTGGGTGTCAACACGGCTCAGATTTCACTTAGCTTCGACGAGTCTGTAAAACGCGTTGTGATCGTTTCGGCTATCGACAACCTGGTCAAGGGAACTGCTGGTGCAGCGCTTCAGAGCATGAACCTGGCTCTTGGATTGCCTGAAGTTACCGGCTTGGCAATTGACGGTGTTGCACCATGAGCGTGACATACGCGCTGGGCTTTGAAGCCAGCGGTGTGGCCTGCGGTTTGAAGTCTTCTGGAAACAAGGATCTCGCCGTTGTGGTGAATCGTGGGCCACTGCAAAAAGCGGCTGCGGTCTTTACCACCAATCGTTGTCAGGCGAATCCCATCCTGTGGTCAAAAGAGGTAATCAAAGACCAGCAGGTATCGGCCATTGTTCTAAATTCCGGTGGAGCAAACTGCTACACCGGACCCCAGGGTTTTCAAACCACGCACGCAACTGCTGAGGCCTTGGCCGAGCAGCTTGGTGTTGCCTCGAGCGATGTTTTGGTTTGCTCCACCGGCTTGATCGGGGAGCAGCTGGATCGCGAGAAGTTGCTCTCGGGCGTGACCGCTGCTGTCCAGTCACTCTCTGGCGATGGTGGAGTCTTTGCCAGTGAGGCGATCATGACCACCGATTCGGTCGCCAAACGAGCACAGGCTGAGTCTGCGGCCGGTTGGCGCATCGGCGGCATGGCTAAGGGAGCTGGAATGCTTGCTCCGGGACTTGCCACCATGCTGGTGGTCATCACCACGGATGCCAATGTCGATTCCAATGTTTTGGATTTCGCACTTCGGGCTGCAACCAGGGTGTCTTTCGACCGCCTAGATTCCGATGGCTGCATGTCAACCAACGACCAGGTGACGCTCATGGCTTCAGGCGCATCTGGAGTCCGGGCAGAAACTAGCGAGTTTGAGAAGCTATTGACCCAGGTGTGCAAGGAATTGGCCCTGAAGCTACTCGATGATGCCGAAGGTGCCTCGCACAACATTCACATCACCGTTGACGGGGCTGCATCTGAGGATGACGCTGTCGAGGTCGCACGATCGGTTGCTAGAAACAACCTGTTCAAGGCTGCGATTTTTGGCAACGACCCAAACTGGGGTCGAATTCTGGCCGCGGTTGGCACCACCAAGGCAGCCTTTGATCCATACAACATTGACGTTTCCATAAATGGCGTTCTGATCTCTAGTAAGGGTCAGCCGGCGGGAGATAGAAACTTGATTGACCTTGCACCTCGCAAGGTAGACATCAATATCAATCTCAACTCCGGTGCCCAGATTGCAACCGTCGTCACCAATGACTTGACTCACAAATACGTCGAAGAGAACAGCGCATACTCCAGCTGATGATTCCTGCAAACCCAGACCAAGCGCTAGCGCGCATCAAGGCTGAGACTCTCATCGAGTCTCTGGATTGGCTGCGCGAATTTCACGGCCGCATTGTGGTGGTCAAGTTCGGTGGCAACGCGATGGTCGATGAGGCCCTTCAGATTGCCTTCGCCCAGGACATGGCGTATTTGCGATTCGTTGGCATAAAGCCGGTGGTTGTGCACGGCGGAGGTCCGCAGATCACTGCCCGCCTGGCCGAATTGGGTATTCAAAGCGAATTCCGTCACGGTTACCGCTACACCGACGAGCAGACAATCGGTGTGGTGAAGGACGTGCTTAGAAATCAGGTGAGCAAGCACCTAGCCGAGATGATTCAAGATTCTGGCGCTCAGACCGTGGTGCTCTCCGGTGAGGATGACAACCTGTTTCGCGCCGAGAAGGTAACCGCATCCACTGCGGAGGGCGAGGTTGATCTTGGGCTAGTCGGAGAGGTTCGCACCGTAAACCCGCGAAGCGTGCTTCAGGCACTTGATGCCGGCAAGATCCCGGTCATTTCCACCGTGGCCCCAACTGTTTTGGGTGAACTACTGAACGTAAACGCGGATCTCGCGGCAGCATCCTTGGCTGTTGCACTAGGTGCCGAGAAGCTGATGGTGCTCACCGATGTTCCAGGTCTCTACGCCAACTGGCCAAACCTAGATTCGCTGGTTTCCGAGATTTCAGTTGCCGAATTGCGGTTGCTGATTCCAACGCTGGAATCTGGCATGATTCCCAAGATGCAGGCCTGCCTCGAGGCAGTCGAGGGCGGTGTGCCAAAGGCTCACATCATCGATGGTCGCCAACCACACAGCATTCTGCTTGAGATCTTTACTGAGTCCGGTGTCGGCACTCAGGTAACCAACTAAGGACTAGGGATGACTAGACACTTTCTAAAGGACGATGACCTAAGCCCCAAGGAACAGGCTGAGGTGTTGCAGCTTGCACTCGATCTCAAGGCCAATCGCTTCTCCGAGAAACCTTTTGCTGGCCCGCAGACCGTTGCTGTGATCTTTGATAAGACCTCAACTAGGACCAGAGTGTCTTTCGCGGTTGGCATTGCAGACCTCGGGGGAGTGCCGCTGATTATCGATAGCGGATCCTCACAGCTTGGCAAAAAGGAGTCGGTAGCAGACACCGCTCGAGTGCTCGAGCGCCAGGTGGCACAGATTGTTTGGCGCACCTATGCCCAGGCTGGGCTTGAGGAGATGGCTGCCAACTCCAAGGTTCCGGTAATCAACTCGCTCAGTGACGATTGGCACCCTTGTCAGTTGCTTGCAGACCTTCTCACCATTCGCGAAGAGTTTGGTAGGACCGAAGGGTTGAAGCTTGCCTACATCGGCGATGCTGCCAACAACATGGGTAACAGCTATTTGGTTGCCTGTGCTCTGGCGGGAATGAGTGTTTCGGTTGCAGCCCCCAAGGGCTTCCAGCCGGCAGCTGATGTCGTGGCTCGTGCGCAGCAGATTGCGAAGCAAGTTGGTCAACAAATTGCGATCTATGAAGACCCTGCCTTGGCGGTGGCGGATGCCGATGTTGTAACCACCGACACCTGGGTTTCCATGGGCATGGAGGCTGAGAAGGAACAGCGGGTCAAAACTTTTGCCGGCTATACGGTCGATGCAAAGCTGATGGCTATGGCCAAGCCTTCTGCCATCTTCCTGCACTGCCTTCCTGCCTATCGAGGCTATGAGGTGTCGGCCGAGGTGCTCGATGGCCCACAGTCTCGCATCTGGGATGAGGCGGAGAATCGCCTGCACGCGCAAAAGGCGCTGATGCTCTGGCTGTCTCGGCAAAACTAGACTTATCTCATACGAACTAAGAGGACTAATGGCACAGAGCAATGACTCACTCTGGGGTGGACGGTTTGCGTCCGGCCCAAATGACGCCTTGGCTGCGCTTTCTCGTTCGACTCATTTTGACTTCCGCCTGGCACCATATGACCTAAAGGGCACCAGCGCTCACATCAAGGCGCTGCACCAGGCTGGTTACCTATCCACTGACGAGCTCGCGAAACTCGAGAGTGCAATTGGTCAACTACTCGAGAAGGTGCTGAACGGAAGTTTTGGCCCTCAACCTGATGAAGAAGATGTTCACGCAGCGCTTGAGCGCGGCTTGATCGAAATCGCAGGTGCTGAGGTCGCTGGGAAGATTCGTGCCGGTCGGTCACGTAATGACCAGATCGCAACCTTGATTCGCTCATTCTTGCTAGATGCTTCGGTTGAGATCGAAAAGCAACTACACGGCTACATTGCTGCACTGGTTTCCCAGGCCACCAAACATCGCGGTGTGGTTATGCCAGGTCGCACCCACTTCCAGCACGCGCAACCGGTTCTGCTTTCGCACCACCTGCTAGCTCATGCCTGGCCGATGGTTAGAAACCTTGAGCGCCTGGCTGATTGGCGCAAGCGGGCAAACCTCTCCCCATATGGCTCTGGCGCGCTTGCCGGTAACACGCTTGGTCTCGATCCAAATCTTGTGGCTAGGGAGCTCGGGTTTGCCGGAGTAACCCAGAACAGCATGGATGCGACCGCTTCCAGAGATGTTGTAGCGGAGTTCAGCTTTATCACCGCGATGATTGCGGTTGATCTGTCTCGGTTCGCCGAGGAGATCATCGCCTGGTCAACTTTTGAGTTTATGTACGTGAAGTTAGACGACGCCTTCTCGACCGGATCGTCGATCATGCCTCAGAAGAAGAATCCAGACATCGCAGAGCTTGCCCGTGGCAAGGCTGGGCGATTGATCGGTAACCACACGGGTTTGCTTGCAACCCTCAAGGGCTTGCCGCTTAGCTACAACCGCGATCTGCAGGAGGACAAGGAGCCGGTATTCGATTCTGTCGACAACCTGCTTCTGGTGTTGCCTGCATTCAGCGGAATGGTTTCGACTTTGACCTTCAATACTGAGCTCCTGGAGTCCCTGGCTCCGATGGGTTACTCGCTGGCGACCGATGTCGCCGAGTGGCTGGTGAAGCAGGGTGTGCCGTTCAGGGATGCTCACGAAATCACGGGTCAACTGGTGCAGTTCTGCGAGCAAAACAATATCCAGCTTGAGGACCCAACTGATTCTCAACTGCTTGCAATTTCCAAGCACTTGACTCCCGAGGTTCGATCTGTGATCGATGTTCAACGTGCAATCTCTTCTCGAAATGGCGCGGGTGGCACATCGCTGGCTCAGGTCGATACGCAGCTTGAAGCACTGAACAAAGTTTTAGCGGGGGAGAAGTAAGTGGCTAGCGCAGAAACCATGAGCAAGCAGCAGAATGACTCATCCTTCGCTCACGTATTAGATGAGCTCAAGTGGCGTGGGTTGGTTGCGCTCTCGACAGACGAGGATGCACTTCGTAAAGAACTGTCAGAAAACTCAATCACCTACTACTGCGGCTTTGACCCAACCGCACCGAGCCTGCACCTAGGCAACCTGGTGCAGCTATTGACCATGCGCCGGCTTCAGCTGGCGGGTCACAATCCCTTGGCCCTGGTCGGTGGAGCAACCGGTTTGATTGGTGACCCAAAGCCAAATGCCGAGCGCACGCTGAACGACAAGGCAACGGTTTCCGAGTGGGTTAGCCGGCTAGCTGCCCAGACCGAGCGTTTTTTGGATTACCAAGGTCCAAACCCAGCCCGATTGGTGAACAACCTGGACTGGACTCAGAATTACAGCGCGTTGGACTTCTTGCGTGACGTGGGTAAGCACTACCGCGTGGGCAAAATGCTCTCCAAGGATGCGGTTTCTGCACGACTCAATTCCGACAGCGGAATTAGTTACACCGAGTTCAGCTACCAGATTCTGCAGGGGCTGGATTTCCTAGAGCTAAAGCGCCGCTACAACTGCGTGCTGCAGACCGGTGGCAGTGACCAGTGGGGAAACCTGACCTCCGGCACCGATCTGATTCACAGGGTTGAGGGCTCCTCGGTTCACTTAATCGCAACCCCGTTGATTACCAACTCCGATGGTAAGAAGTTCGGTAAGAGTGAAGGTAACGCGATTTGGCTCGATGTTGAACTCACCAGTCCATACGCGATGTATCAGTTCTGGCTCAATACCGACGATGCCGACGTAATTGATCGCCTAAAGGTCTTCACCTTCTTGACTAGGGCCGAGATCGAGGAATACCAGCAGAAGGTTGAGGCCGAGCCCTTCAAGCGCGAGGCTCAACGCCGCCTCGCTCTTGAAGTTACAGAGTTGGTTCACTCGCAGGCAGAGGCCGTTGCGGCCCAGGATGCCGCTTTGGCGCTGTTTGGATCGGGTGACATTCGCTCCCTAGATGCCCAGACTCTGCGCTCAGCACTCAATGAGCTGCCCAATGCCGAGGTATCGCAAGGCTCCCTGGTAGTTGATGCTTTGGTGGCTACCGGGCTGTGTGAGTCCAAGTCAGAGGCTCGCAGAGCCATAGAACAGGGTGGTGTCTCGGTCAATAAAACCAAGATCACCGCCGAGGATGCGGTTTTGGATGATGTTTTGGCTGGAAATCAGGCGGTTTTGGCTCGCGGTAAGAAGTCGCTAGCCGGGCTTTTCTTCTGATTTCAAGCCTCAACACGCCATTTCGGCCCTCGATTTGACAGCTTTACCAAATCGTGACTAAGCTCTTCCAAGTTGTCCAAAGTTTGGCAAGATCCGATTGAGATCGCCGGCTCAAGTGCAACAGTCCTCTTCCGGAAACCGGCCCTTGTGGCCATAGGTTTTTGTGTCTAGGATTTAGGTCTCCCGCTGAGATAACTGGTGGAAATTCTTCGGAAACGAGGGGTTGACACAAGAAGTCAAATCGGTAGACTTGAGAAGTTGCTCTGGAGATGACCCGCGAGGGAAAGCCAGAAGCATCCGATCTTTGAGAACTCAACAGCGTGCACAATGTCGATGCCAAAAACCTCGGCTGGAACTTCGGTTCTGGCAGAGATTCCTTTTGGATAAAGATACAAACATGAATTGTCAGTAGACAGTTCGAAAGCCAAATCAAATTGATCACCCCTTTTTCCGGGGTGTTCGTAGAAGCTTGCCTACTTGTAGGCAGAATGATTTTTACGGAGAGTTTGATCCTGGCTCAGGACGAACGCTGGCGGCGTGCTTAACACATGCAAGTCGAACGATGAAGCTGGAGCTTGCTCCGGTGGATTAGTGGCGAACGGGTGAGTAACACGTGAGCAATCTGCCCTTGACTCTGGGATAACTGCGGGAAACTGTAGCTAATACCGGATACGACCCTTGGAGGCATCTCTGGGGGTGGAAAGAATTTCGGTCAAGGATGAGCTCGCGGCCTATCAGCTAGTTGGTGAGGTAATGGCTCACCAAGGCGACGACGGGTAGCCGGCCTGAGAGGGTGACCGGCCACACTGGAACTGAGACACGGTCCAGACTCCTACGGGAGGCAGCAGTGGGGAATATTGCACAATGGGCGAAAGCCTGATGCAGCAACGCCGCGTGAGGGACGAAGGCCTTCGGGTTGTAAACCTCTTTTAGCAGGGAAGAAGCGAAAGTGACGGTACCTGCAGAAAAAGCACCGGCTAACTACGTGCCAGCAGCCGCGGTAATACGTAGGGTGCAAGCGTTGTCCGGAATTATTGGGCGTAAAGAGCTCGTAGGCGGTTTGTCACGTCTGCTGTGAAATTTCGAGGCTCAACCTCGAACTTGCAGTGGGTACGGGCAGGCTAGAGTGCGGTAGGGGAGATGGGAATTCCTGGTGTAGCGGTGGAATGCGCAGATATCAGGAGGAACACCAATGGCGAAGGCACATCTCTGGGCCGTAACTGACGCTGAGGAGCGAAAGCGTGGGGAGCGAACAGGATTAG
>JARXAN010000030.1 GCA_029865895.1 Actinomycetota bacterium | reverse complement strand
GCCTGCATGGCAATGATTGCCTCGGGAATCATCGGCATGTAGATGGCTACGCGGTCACCTGGTTCGATGCCGAGCTTCAAAAGTAGATTGGCTGCCTTTTTCACCTCGATCAGCAGGTCGAGGTAGGTGTAAACCTTGGTGTCACCCGGCTCGCCCTCAAAGAAAAGCGCAACCCGCTTACCCCAACCGGCCTCGACATGGCGATCTAGGCAGTTGTAGCTGACGTTTAGTTCACCATCGTGGAACCACTTGGCAAATGGAGCATTCGACCAGTCCAGAGTTTGGGTGAAAGGCTTGTGCCAGTGCAGTTTTCTAGCCTGATCGGCCCAGAACCCTAGGCGATTTGCTTTGGCTTGCTCGTATAGCTCGGGCTGCGCAATTGCATTCAAGGCAAACTCCTTGCTCGGCTCGAAGCGCCTTTCCTCGTGCAGCAAGTTCTCAATTCCGCGTTCAACAGACATCTTTGTCCTCCAAGCGTTGACTTCCTCATAATGCCAGATTTTTGCTTCCGATGCTCAAAACTGAGCGTTGGCAAAGAACTACGACAAATGGGGGACAAAACTCGATATAGCCGTATAAAATTTAGGTCTGACTTCGGTCAGAGGCGGCTGTTGCGTTCCCCCAATGCGCAGTCGCACGCCGGCAGGTTTCCCCCAAACCTGCCGGCCCTTACTTTTTCCACAGATCTATCTCGACCGAGGATTCTGTCGGCTGCCCGGGTCCACCATCAAGGCATGGAAATCAAATTGCCGGATGCACTTGCCAAACTGCTGGCAAGGCCTGGACTTACGGATTTGATTCTGAATGGTCACCGTCACACCTATATAGATGTTGGGTATGGGCTCACCAGAACTAGCAACCCATTTGACAGCCAGTCCGAACTATCGCAGTTACTGATCGATCTCGGTTTTCAAACCGGTGCCCGAATCGATATGGCTAAGCCACTCTCTGATTTCATGATTGGCAGCTTCAGGTTCCACGCGGTATTGGGTCACGGCGTGAGCGCGGGGCCACTTGTTTCGATTCGAAAGCACCCCAACGTCCAAGTCAAGCTCGAGCATCTCGCAGAGGTTGGGATGCTCAGCCAGCGCCAGTTGGAATTTCTCCAGGGCGCTCTTGAAGAACGTCAAAACATAGTGGTCGCAGGGGCGACTTCTTCCGGCAAGACCACTTTGCTCTCGGCGTTGATCGCAGAGCTTGAGGAGCGCATCATATGTATTGAGCAGATTCCGGAACTTGTTTTGCGGGAACCAGCAATCTCCATGCACGAGCGGCCAGCTAATCAAGAGGGCCTAGGTGCCATCTCGATGCAGCAACTTGTGATCGAAGCCCTCCGTATGCGTCCAGACCGGATTGTCGTTGGTGAAGTCAGGGGAAGCGAGTTTGGAGTCCTGCTACAGGCGATGAACAATGGCCACCGCGGCACCATGGCAACCATTCACTGCAAATCACTTGCTGACCTTCCAAGTCGACTCCTACTTTTGGGGCTACTTTCCGGATTCGATCGGAGCCTAACGGAGCAGATGGTTAGGCAGTCCTTCGACCTGGTGCTGCAGTTGGAACGAATCGCAGGGGTTCGAACCTTGACCCAAATTGGACGCTTTGAGAAAAACCTCGACCTAATCGAGGTGGCGGCGTGAGCCAAGTTGCGAAGATTGGTGCCCTGGTCTCGGCAGGAGTAAATCTTCATTCCGCACTGGAGCTAACTGGCCTTCGAATCGAGGGTGAAAAGCCATTGGAACGAATGCTGATTTCGGCCATCCAGGCCGGTGCGCCGATCCAGGCGGTGACCGCGCGACTAGTCGCCTTTGAGTTAGACCTCGAGCGATTCAAGCTGGAACTGGAAACCGCGAATGCGGTTCCCATCGCAACAAGAAAGCTATTGATATGGCTGCCGGCGCTCTCGATAGCGATTGGCCAGTTGGCCGGCTTTGGCACCTTGGCCGCAATCTTCCAGCCCATCGGCCTAATCGCATTTGCTATTGCGCTTGGGTTAGTTGCCATCGGCGTCAAATGGTCAGGTTCTTTGCTCGCCCCGCTGATGGTTGAACCGCAGCACCCGGGGTTTGATTTGATGAAGTTCAGCCTTACTTTGGCATCGGGTGGTCCGCTTACCGCATCCAGTAATCCACACATCAATGAACTTGTCTCGCTCAGCCGACAAACCGGAGCTCCACTTGGAGAGCTGGTGCAAAACGAAATTGAGCTGGTAACTCACCGCTCACTGCAGCAATCGATGGCGAAGGCCAAGCGGATGTCCATTGAACTTTTGGTTCCGATGTCCCTAACCGTACTACCAGCTTTTTTGATTTTGACAATCGTCCCGATGCTGATCGGCTTCGGGCTCTAATGAAAGGAAACAAATGAAGCAATTGGTTAGTGACCGCGGTGCCATCACCGCGGAGTATGCAATTGCCACCCTGGGCGGGGTGGCATTCGCCGGGCTGTTAATTCTGGTCATGCGATCAGACGCGGTTCGGGATCTACTGTTTGGGCTGGTGGCCAGAGCTCTTGGTATTCAGTAGTCAAAAAGGAGCGGTGACGGCAGAGTTCATGCTGCTATTTCCAACTGTCGTGCTGGCCCTGGCTGGAATTCTCGGGGTATTCCAGTTGGGGCTCACGCAGCTGCAGCTATCTCGCGATGCTTTCACACAGGCCAGGCAATTGGCAATCGGTAACCAGCTGGCTGACCAACCAGGCAGCTTCTTTGAAATCAGGCAGTCAGGTAAATGGGTCTGCGTTACCGCGACAAAACAACTCGTTCTAAAGCTGGAGGCGGAAGCTTGTCTGATGAAGCACGGGCTTTAGATCGGGGCAGCCTGAGCGCCGGGGTTGCCATCTCATTGGCCACTGTGCCAACGCTTTTAGCATTCACCTCACTCGCAATTCAGCTGGCGTTTTGGCAGCAGCAGACCCAGTTGGTGGCGGATGCCGCTGCGCTGTCGGCGAGCGAAACCGCTCGGGGATTGATCTCAGGATTCTCCTGTGAAAACCCTGAGCAAATTGCGACCCGATTTGACTTAGAACTTGACAGATGTCGTATTGTCGGTTTCAGTGCGTTTGTAGAGGTCTCAAAATCTCTGCCGCCATTTCGGTTATCCGCCCAAGCAACAGCTGGGCCACCAAAGGAATAAGGAGAGCTTTTGCCAAAGAGATTGGTGATTGTTGAGTCACCGGCTAAGGCCAAAACCATTGCCAAGTATTTGGGCAGTGACTTTGAAGTTCTTGCTTCGGTAGGCCACATTCGCGATTTGGCAGAGCCAAAAGATGTTCCCGCAGATCAGAAAAAGGGTCCGCTGGGTAAATTCTCCATCGATGTCGACAATGACTTTTTGCCTTTCTATGTTGTTTCACCAGGCAAGTCAAAGACCGTAAGCGATCTAAAGGCAGCTCTCAAGAAGGCGGACGAGCTCTACCTCGCAACCGATGAAGACCGCGAGGGTGAAGCGATTGCCTGGCACCTTTTGGAAGTTCTAAAGCCCAAAGTCCCAGTTCGTCGAATGGTGTTCAACGAGATCACCAAGGAGGCAATCCAAGAGGCTGCCAACAACACCAGGGCTTTGAATGAGGACCTAGTTCAGGCTCAGGAGACCAGAAGGGTTGTCGACCGTTTGGTGGGCTATGAGATCTCTCCGGTGCTCTGGAGAAAGATCAATCGTGGTCTCTCCGCAGGTCGTGTGCAGTCTCCAGCGATCCGCATGATTGTGCAGCGCGAGCGTGAGCGCATGGCATTTACCGCGGCCAACTACTCGAGTGTTACCGCAGCCCTGAGCAAATCCGAGATCGACTTTGAGGCCAAGCTCACCGCGGTAGCAGGCCAGAAATTGGCAACCGGCAAAAGCTTTGATGAAAATGGCAAGCTGACCGGCTCAGCCTTGGTGCTGGAGCCTGCAAAGGCCGAGACTTTGGCAAGTGCGCTTAAGTACCAGACTCTTACCGTGCAGCAGGTTGAGGCAAAGCCTTCAACTCGCAAGCCTTACGCTCCTTTCACCACCTCAACCCTGCAGCAGGAAGCATCTCGCAAGTTGGGGATGAGTGCGAAGCAGGCGATGGATACCGCGCAGCAGCTTTACCAAGAGGGTCACATCACCTACATGCGAACCGATTCACCATCGCTGTCGGGTCAGGCCACCACCGCTGCTAGAGCTGCAGCAGCTGAGCTGTTTGGAAAAGACTTGGTTGCGGATGCACCAAGGGTTTACGGCTCGAAGTCAAAAAATGCCCAGGAAGCACACGAGGCGGTTCGACCCTCCGGTGAGGTCTTCAAGCACCCAAGCGAACTGGCATCGGTTTTGCACGGCAGATCACTCGCGCTATACGAGCTGATTTGGCGCCGCACGGTTGCCTCTCAGATGGCAGACGCCAGGCTTTCCACCACCTCGGTGAAGCTAGGCGTGAACCTTGCTGGCGAGGAGCTTGAGCTATCGGCCAGCGGCACGACCGTCACCTACAAGGGTTTCCTCGCGGTTTATGACGAGACCAGAGAAGATGAGAGTGAAGAGCAGGCGAAGCTTCCGCAGCTAGAGGTTGGCGACCAGATCAAGGTTTCGGAGGCGACCGCGAAGTCCCACCAAACTCAGCCACCAGCTCGCTACACCGAAGCTTCTCTAGTGAAGGCACTGGAGGAGCAGGGCATCGGAAGACCTTCCACGTATGCCGCGATCATCTCGACCATTTTGTCTAAGGGTTATGTCGTCAAGCGCGGTAGTGCACTGGTGCCGGAGTGGATTGCATTTACCGTTACTCGCTTTTTGGAAGAGAACTTTGGCGACCTGGTCGACTATGAGTTCACAGCCAAGATGGAAGAGGACCTAGACCGAATCGCTTTGGGGGAGTTGGATCGCTCCAGCTGGCTAAAGAACTTCTACTTTGCAGAGGCGGGATTGAAGAACACCGTTGAATCACTGGGGGAGTCAGACCCGCGCACGATCAACAGCTTCGAGATTGCCGAGGGTATTCAACTTCGCACTGGCAAGTACGGACCATACCTTGAGGTTATTGAGGGCGATGAGCGCAAGATCGTCAACATTCCAGAGGGCCTAACTCCAGATGAGCTAACCCATGAGAAGGCCGTTGAGCTAATCAACACCCCAGCCGCCGAGGACCGTGTTCTAGGCAAGGAGCCAGAAAGCGGCCTGGACATCATCGTCAAGGATGGCCGCTACGGCGCATACGTAACCTTGGTTGATGAGGGAAACCCAAAGCCAAAGACAGCATCACTTTTCAAGACCATGAGCGTCACCACCGTCAGCCTCGAGGAAGCGCTGAAGCTGCTTTCGCTACCGAGGGTATTAGGAACCGATCCGGAATCTGGCGCAGAGATTACTGCTCAGAACGGTAAGTACGGCCCATACCTCAAGCGCGGCACCGACTCTCGCTCACTAACCAGCGAAGAGCAGATATTTGAGTTGAGCTTGGAAGAGGCAATCGAGATCTACAAGCAGCCGAAGTACGGCGCTCGCAGAACTGCCTCGACTCCGCTTCGCGAATTTGGGGAAGACCCAGCCTCCGGTAAGCCTGTGTTTGCGAAGACCGGCCAGTTTGGAAACTACGTAACCGACGGTGTGATCAATGCAACCGTGCCGAAGGACGAGCCGCTGGAAGAGATTTCCAACGACCGTGCCTTCGAGCTGCTTGCAATCCGCCGTGAGAAGCTAGGGGTAGCACCGGGAGAGGTGCCAAAGACTTCAAAGGCAAAGAGTTCTAGGAAAAAGCGCTGACGTGTTTATTACTTTCGAGGGTATTGACGGGGTTGGAAAGTCAACCCAGTTAGACCTGCTGCAGCAGTGGCTTGAGGGTCGCGGCCGAGAAGTGATTAGAACTCTGGAACCTGGCGGCACCGAACTCGGCAAAGAAATCCGTCACTTGCTCTTACACCGCAAGGGAGATGTGGCAGCCAGAGCCGAAGCCTTGCTCTATGCCGCAGACCGCGCCCACCATGTTGCCACCAAGATTCGCCCGGCTCTTGCCGAAGGCAAGGTGGTTCTCAGTGATCGCTACTTTGACTCCTCGGTGGCATACCAGGGCGCAGCGCGCGAGCTTGACGTCGACGAGGTGAGAAACATCTCGCTTTGGGCAGTAGATAATTTGATCCCAGATCTAACAGTCCTTTTGGATCTCGATGCCGAGGCAGCTATTCAGCGCCGAAACAAGACCGGCACCGAACCCGATCGCCTGGAGCGCGAAAAGGTTGATTTCTTCGTGAGAGCCCGCGCTCAGTATTTGGAGCTGGCAAAAGAGCCTAGGTTCCTGGTGGTGGATGCCACCTTGTCGATTGATGAGATTCAGCAACAAATTCGTGAGCGAGTGACCACCATGGAGTCACGTTGAGCCACCCGGTTTGGGATGAACTGCTCGGACAGCCAGAGGCCATTGAGCAACTGCAGCGAGCGGTAGCGGACAAGCCAGACTCGGTTCACCATGCTTGGCTTTTCACGGGACCCGCAGGCTCTGGCCGCAGCAATCTAGCCAAGAGCTTTGCCGCTGCATTGCAGTGTGCTGAGGATGGCTGTGGGCAATGCCAACAGTGTCGACTGGTACAAGCCGACGCTCACCCAGATGTCTCCATGCTGGTCACCGATCGAGTTGTCATCAGCATCGAAGAGGTTCGTGATCTAGTTTCACGTTCTTCGATGTCCACCACGGTTGGTGACTACCGAGTCATCATCATCGAGGATGCCGACCGCATGGCGGAGCGAACTTCGAATGTTTTGCTCAAGGCCCTAGAAGAGCCAGCCGAGAAAGTGGTTTGGATTCTTTGCGCTCCTAGCGTCTCTGATCTTCTGCCCACCATTCGCTCTAGAACTAGAAACGTAAACCTGCGATTGCCATCTATCGACGAGGTGGCAACCCTGCTGGTGCAGCGCGATGGCGTGGCAATGGATCTGGCGAGAAAGTCAGCACTACTGGCCCAGAACCACGTTGGTATGGCCAGACGTCTAGCGCTCTCATCGGACGCCCGAGCACGCAGGTCTGAAACCCTGCGTGTGTTGATGTCGATCTCGAATCTCAGCTCAGCCATGGTTGCCGCAGAAAAGCTCTTGGGAGTCGCAAAGCGTGATGCTGAAGCATCGAGCGCTGAGAAAGACGCTCAGGAGAAGGATTCGCTCCTCAGGGCTTACGGAGTAGCGGCAGATGAGAAGCTGCCACCGAATCTCCGAGCTCAGTTCAAAGAACTGGAGGAGAACCAGAAGCGCCGCGCCACTCGCGCGTTGCGCGATGGCATCGACCGAATCTTCACAGATGCCGAATCGATTTATCGGGACCTGATGGCCCTACAGCTTGCTGCTGAGGTTGAGCTTGTGAACACCGAGATTGAAGCAGATCTTTCGCAAAGAGCCAATGGCACATCGGTTGAGCAAACCATCGCAATCCTCGATGCCATCAACCAAGCCAGGCAGCGACTAGCTTCCAACGTAAGAGATTTGCTGGTCTTAGAAGCGCTCTGCACCAACTTCATTTACAGGGGCAATGTTGCGGCTTAGGGCGATTTGGCTAACCGCGGTCTTGCTACTAGCGGGCTGCGTGGCGGTTTCGCCAAGTCCGACGGACCAGATCAAGTCCGGAGTGGAGTTCCAGGATCAGGTGATCTCTTGGGCATCGTGCGAGTCAGATTTTGAGTGTGCAACTGTCGCCGTGCCACTTGATCATCTGAATCCGGCAGACCAGATCATTGAGATAGCGCTGATCCGAAAGGCCGGGACCGAGAACCTCAGTCCGCTGCTGATAAACCCCGGTGGCCCCGGTGCCAGTGGTTTTGAGTACGTTCGCGACAGCTACGAAACCCTTGGGACAGATCAGCTCAGGAGCAATTTCCAGCTGGTCGGCTTTGACCCCAGGGGTGTTGGCCGCTCGGCTCCGGTGACATGCACGGATGTACAGGTTAAGGATCAGGTCTACTACGAAGAGTCTGGTTTCCCGCTGGGTTCCGAAGATGACTTTGCCTTCTCCAAAGATGTGTTGGAGCGATTCGCAGCCAGCTGCCAGGAGACGGGTTTTGACGTCGCCTTTTTCAACACCCAGCAGTCAGCCAGGGATATCGATTTGATCCGCGCTGCTCTCGGGGTCGAGAAGTTGGACTATCTCGGCTTTAGCTACGGAACCGAACTCGGAGCAACCTACATCGCCCTGTTCCCTGATCGAGTCGGAAAGTTTGTGCTGGACGGTGCGGTTGACCCGACCTTGACCTCGGCCCAGGGCACTGTGAACCAGGTTGCTGGTTTCGACAAGGCCTTTCGCAGCTACCTAAAGGACTGCTTAGCCAACTCCGACTGCCCATTCACCGGCACAGTCGAGCAGGCGCTGAAGAAGGTTGGAGAATTGCTGGTGAAGCTAGAGACCAGCCAGCTGCCCACCCAATACGATCGCGATGCTGGTCTAACGGTTGCGCTCTACGGCATAATCGCCGCACTTTACGCGGAGCAGTCTTGGCCCTACCTGACCCAGGCCTTCCAGGAGGCATTCGATGGTGATGGCTCAACGCTTTTGCTGCTAGCCGACTTCTACAACGACAAAGACCCAGATGGTGGCTACCTCTCAAACATCTCTGAGGCCAATGTCGCCATCAACTGCGCTGATGAGCGAGTTGGGCCCGAGGAGTTTGCATCGCTTCGCGAGGATGTCCTCACAGCAAGTTCGGTATTTGGAAAGTACTTCGGTTACCCAGAACTTGGTTGCTTAGGTTGGCCCGAGGGTAAGTCGATGATCGAACTGGACTATGGCGCTGCATTGAGCACAGGACCATTGGTGGTTGGAACGACCGGCGATCCAGCTACTCCCTACCAGCAGGCAGTGAGCCTGGCGAAGCTGCTCTCGGGCGCTACTTTGCTGACTTTCGAAGGCGAGGGTCACACCGCATATGGATCAAGCGATTGCGTCAACAAATACGTAGAGGATTATCTACTCGGCGAAAAGTTCCCAGCTTCAGAGCTGCTCTGCAATTAGCTAGGCGTAAAGACCCAGCAGGATGGCGATGAAGATTGCCACAAAGATAGCCGGGGTGACAAACTTTGCAATCTCCAGCCAGGGTCTAAAGCTGATGATTCGCTCAACCAATGGGTTCTTGTCGGAAACCAACTTGAGGGCGTCGAT